>JBBRDQ010000056.1:0-23261 GCA_038203695.1 Chitinophagales bacterium | reverse complement strand
AATCGTATTTGGCCACCACCAGATTATTTTCAGCGATATCCAGGTTGTTTTTAGCCGTCGTCAGGTCGAGGGTATTGACTGCGCCCAGCTGATGGCGTTTTTCAATATTCTGAAAAGCCATTTGTGTTGCTTCAAAGGTTTTTTGGGCGGCTTCGAGTTGCAGTCGGGCAGAACGGGCATTGGCAATCGCCGTTTGAATATCGTTCTTGAGTTGCTGGCGGGTCTGCGTATTTTGCATCTGCGCAGTCAGCACATTCAGCCGGGCGCGCTCCACACCCAGGCGAGTGCGACCGTTTTGATAAATGGGAACATTGATGCTTACGCCGACTGCCTGGCCAAAGTTTTGGTTGAGTTGGGCCACGTACCTGCTCTTGGCAAAATCAAAGTTGGAAAAGCGTTGCTGAACGGTTGTTTCTATGCCATTCACGATAAATATCTGCGGTGGTGATAGTACTTCGCCCAGGTAAATCGGATTTTTGTCGTCGCGCCCCTGGGTTGAATAGCTGCTACTCAGGTTGGCAAAAAGCGAAACAGTCGGGAAATAAGCAGATTTGGCAATAGGAATCCCCTCTTCGGCACTTTTAATGCGTGCATCGGCAGCACGGATACTGGGTTGCGTACCAAGAGCCACGCCATAGACCGGTGAAAGCGATGCACCATCCGGATCGGCATCAGCCGGGATTTCAATCACCGGTTTTTCTATTTCCATGGCAAAATCCGGCTCCAGTTGCAGCAGTTGTTTAAGGCTGAGATAACCCAGATCGAGGCTGTTTTGCGCCGCCACTGCCGCTTGTTCGCCGCCGGCTATTTCCGCAATGATGTTATATTTGTCACCCATCGGCAATGTCCCGGCATCGATGAGTTTCTGCGTAGTATTGAGCTGTTGCTGGCTTTGATTGACCCGCTGTTTGGCATTTTGCAATTGCTCATCGGCCAATAAAATACTCAGATAAGCCTGGGCTACTTGCAATGACAGGGTGTTGCCAGATTGCTCGGAGTCTGCTTGAGCGGCTTTTATATCCCATCCTGCCTGCTTTACGTTATGGTGAATGAGGCCGCCGTTGAAGACTTGCACGCCCGCCGACAATCCGTAACTGTTATAACCGGTAGCCAGATTCCGGAAGGTATTGGTCGTAGGGTCGATGGTGCGGCCAAATTGCTCGCCACCGCTAAAACTGGCGCTTACATTCGGCAAGCGGGCAGCCTTGGCCTGTTTCTCAGTCAGTAACGAAAGCCGCACATTGGCCTGCGCCTGTTGCAAGGTAATGTTATTGGTCAGCGCATGATTAATGCAGCGCTCGAGCGACCAGGTATCCTGTGCATGTATGGTAAATGCACTCAAAAGGGCAATAAAAAGGGTACTGATTTTTAATTTTTGCTTCATGTCTAATGAATGTTTTACGCCGGCTCAACTTTTTGCAGACACAAGAATACAAAGGGCTGCGGATGTGCGGGTTTTAAATTCTATAAAAATAGGTTTTAAGCGGATAAAACCGTTAAAAATGCAGGCTGAAAGCCGATCGCTGCACCTAATGTGGACTTAACATAGATTTAATTATTTGATTATTTATTAAAATATGTTACTTTGCAGTAAGATAAGTCGGATGGGTGGACGCGTGGCTTGATTTTTTAGACTTTTTCCTTAGTTTTCACTCACATAATTAAACAAAATAAAAAATGAACATCTTTCGAACTCCTTTATTTGCCATCGCACTGGCACTATTTAGTGTCGGACAATCTACCGCCCAAGTCTTAGTCACCCAAAAAAGATTTCTGCCCACGGGCGCTGGCAACGCCGAACGCATTCTCCAGATTTCCACGAATAAATTTCTGGTAGTAGGGAAAGGCAACAGCCGTGCGTATGTTGCCCATGTAGACCGGTTTGGTCAGCAAAATTTCTTTCGGCAATACCCCAGCGAAATCGGCGGTATCCGCTCGGAATTTACCGATGCTGTACGCACGGTCGACGGCTGGATTTTGCTGGGCGATTGCGATGCCTGCAATCCTGACAGCGCCGCCGATCAAAGCCGCAAAATGATTCTGATGCGGGTGGATACCAATTTTAACCTGATCAAGATCGTACGCCTCAGTACGCCTACCAATCTTTCAAAACCTTACACCTGGTATGGCTGGCAAAAGATTCGCCAGGAAGACGAGGACAAATTTGTGATCGCCGGTCAATTGCTTTACAGTACAACCGGTAGCGGGCGACTCACCGATTTTGCACTGGTCAAAATCGATAATACGTTGAACGTGCAATCCAGTAAGGCCCTGGACATTAATCCGATGGATAATATCGGGGATCTGGAAGTAATCAATGATAAAACCTACCTACTGACTTTTGGCGTTCCTGCCGAAAACGCTATTGCCATTGGCAAGGATACCACCTCTTTTTTGCGTTTCAGCACCAACGGCGACCTGGAGCAGCAATATAAATACCCGGGTGCCGGGCTGTGTATGACCCCGCTGGTCGGAGGCGATTGGGCCATTGGAGGTGCCATGACCCCAGATCTGATTAAGGGCCCGCAAGCGATGATCATGCGCATTAACGGCGTCACTGGGGAGGTGATGAAAACGAAAATCTTTGGTACCGATAACAAAATTGACGCAGTCACGGATATCGTTCAGGTGCCAAGTGGTTACTTGCTTACGACTTCGGCTTTAAATGCGACCTACCCCAATTTGGTGACCTTACTCCAGAATTACGACCTGCTGTTTTTAGATCCAACCATCTATCCATTTCCGAAAACGACCCAGGTAAATCGCTTCAACAGCACCACTCTTGCAAACCTTGGCGGACCGATCGTGATGCCGAATACAGAGAACAACGGCGTTATTCTACGTTCGATCCGTCCGATTAATTCCCCGGGCAACCAGTTTGTAGCGGTTGGTTATTCACAAAACCGCTCCACTTTCTTCTCTTCCGCAGGCATTAGTTTTGGAAACAACCCGATCGGGCCGACCAATACCAACCCGAATGATCCGGACGGTGGTTTAACGCCCTTGATCGCGAATGTATTTCCTAATCCGGTCAGCAACGGCTCCTTTACGCTGGAAGTTGCGCGGGAATTCTTGCCTTCGGAATACGATGGCAGTCAGTTGGTAGGTCAAATTTACGACCTGAGCGGCCGCCTGGTGCAGCGGTTTGAGTTTGATGGTTATACCGTACCGACCATTGCTGCGCCAAAGCAGAATGGTGTGTATTTCCTGCAGGTGCTTTCCAACGAAAATTTGCTGGGCACTACGAAGTTCGTGGTGGAGGAGAACTAAAGATAGTCCGCGGATAAGCATAAGTGCGGCGTGCCGGAGGTTCCGGCACGCCGCATTGAGTAACAGGATAACTTAAGTTACCCCGGTCACTAACCTTGGCAAACTCGATATCTGCATATTTACTCAACCGGCAAATTATCCGCTTGCATAATCCGTGCCACCGGGTACAATCGGTGCGAAGGCTCATACCAGGGCGAATGGCGGTACACCCAGTCCAACTGCGCCATGGCATCGGTCGAAAACGCCACATCGCCGGCTTTTTTCGCTTCCAGTTCCGCACGGACAGCCGGATTTTCTTTCAGAAATTCAGCAGCCAGGTCTTCAAAAACATAGGCCGAAAAGTATTCTTTTTGCATCAGAATAGGCTCGAAGAAATTCCAGGCAAACCAGGAATCCGGCGCTTGCGGTTCCAGTGTTTCCAACAGATAGCGGTTGGCGTTCTGGTCGAGCATCACCACATAGTCACCCTTACTGAACTGCCGTTGCAAGGTCTTTTTTTCTACCTGTACGCCGGAATGGTAGTAATGCCCTTCCCACGCATTACGGGTTTTGAAATCGCGGATAAAGTACGTCTCCGTTTCCAGTGTCACGGTTTTGGTCAATCGTTTCAGCGCCACGCCGTTGAGTTGCAGGCGTTCGATCACATTTTCCCAGCCCTGCGGAATGATATAAGCGGCCGGTTTTTCAACCGACAAAAAGGGTTTGAAATAATTGAAATACGGAATCGGGCGCGCATACGGCGCATTGCGGTCATACCACAAACGCGGCATCCCGCTTACCTCCGAAGGTTTATATTTTGCTTCGAAGCCTTTGAATAGGATGGTGTTATGTTTGGTGGTATCCATTACCCACTCCAGTACAAAATCTTTTTTAGTCCGCGTTTTTTCCCACGCTGCTGCCCGGATGCGACCGATCTCCGCGTGGTGTTGCTGCATAAAATGAATCACCACATCCATAAAGGCGTACGTACTCCAAAGGCGGTCGGCGTACGGTTTCAGCATGTGGGTCTCGGGCATAAATCCGATTGTGTTCCACATTGCCGCATAACCGGTCGAATAACGCCCGTAATCGCAAAAATCCACAATGCCACTATCCGGCGTTTCACCAGGCGTATCTACATAGGGGGTCATTTCCCATTTGCGGTCCTTCATCTCGCTATACAGGGCAGGTAGCATCGTTTCCTGTAAAAACTGCCCGAGTGGCGCCTCCAGTTTATTGTGTTGCGTGGCGATGAGCGTCATGGTGTACTGATAGTCCGCGCCGTTGCTGGTGTGGTTGTCGACAAAAATATCCGGCTGCCAGGTCTGGAAAATCTGATTGAACGTGCGGGCATTGCGGGAGTCCGTTTTAACAAAATCGCGGTTCAGGTCGTAGTTGCGCGCATTGCCGCGAAACCCGTAGGCTTCCGGCCCATCCTGATTGGCGCGGCTGAATGAATTGCGGTTGAGACAACCATCGATGTTATACACCGGAATGACCACGATGACCATATTATCCAGCAATTTCAACAGGTCCGGTTTGCGCAGGTATTCGCGCAACAAAAGGATCGTAGCATCTATGCCTTCGGGCTCTCCCGGGTGTATACCGTTGTTTATCAATAAAATACGTTTCCCCGACTGCCGAATTTTGACCGGATCAAAGACCCCATCAGTACTCAGTACGGCTACATGCAGCGGTTCGCCGCTATCGGTGCTGCCGACAGTATGCAGGTGAAAAATAGCCGGATGCGCCGCAGCCATTTTTTCATAACAGGCAATCGCTTCCTGGTATGTGACGGTTTGATTGGGGTTGGTTTCGAAGGGAATTTTGAAATCAGCCATAGTAGGTAGTAAGTGGCGGGTGCAATTAGTGAGTAAAAAAATCAATAAAAGAAGACGGATTGTGTGCCGCATGGTCGCTTTATTTTGACACCGTTCCTTACCAGCGAATTAAAGCCGATGCCCAGGTAAATCCGCTGCCAAATGCTGCCAGACAAACCAGGTCGCCGTCTTTTATTTTGCCGGCTTCCCAGGCTTCGCACAGCGCGATCGGGACAGATGCGGCCGTTGTATTGCCGTATCGCTGGATGTTATTCCAGACCTGGTCGTCGCGCAGGCCCAATTGGCGTTGCACAAACTGACTGATGCGCAGGTTGGCCTGGTGCGGAATGAGCATATCGATATCCGACACTTTCAAATCTACCGATTTCAGCGCCTCGTGGATGACTTCCGGGAATTTCTGCACCGCCATTTTAAAGACAAACTGGCCTTCCATATTCGGATAGGTCATGCCTTCGGCGATCATGCGTGGCGTAATAAATATTTCCCCGAACGTATCGGCCGGCGGATACCCAAAATCGGTGTCCTCACCCGCCTGTTTGGCGTGGTAGCCGCCATGCGCGCCCGGATTGATAAAGGCCAGTTTTTCCGCGTAGGTGCCGTTGGAGTGTAGCTTGGTCGTTAAAATACCGCGCTGCGGATCGTCGGTGGGTTGTACCAGCACCGCCCCTGCGCCGTCGCCAAATATGACCGTCACATTGCGGCCCCGGGTACTGAAATCAAGCCCCATCGAGTGCATTTCGGAGCCCACCACCAGCACATTTTTATACATGCCGGTTTTCACAAACTGGTCGGCAATACTCAATGCGTACACAAATCCGCTGCACTGGTTGCGGATATCGAGCGCACCCACTTCCTGTTGGGTGATACCCAGTTCGCGTTGCAACAACACGCCACAACCGGGGAAATAATAATCGGGGCTAAGGGTAGCAAAAACGATAAAATCGATTTCGGCCGGTTCGATGCCGGCGCGTTCACAAGCGATACGAGCGGCGATTGCAGCCATCGTGGTGGTGGTTTCCGCGTGCTTTACACCGTAGCGTCGTTCGCGGATACCAGTGCGTTCCTGGATCCATTCGTCGGTGGTATCCATTACTTTGATAAGGTCGGCGTTGGTGACAACGCGCTCGGGGACGTAGTAGCCGATACCGGCAATTTTACTGCGGATCATGTCGAAAGGTAAGTGGTTAGTGGCTGTATTTTGTCCCGATTGCTTTGATTAAATGACCCAGGCAATCGGTCAATCGGGTTGTTTTTCAAAAACGACAGCAAAGTTGCTCAAAATTCGCGGTTTGCAAAAATTGCTTTTCAACCGGAAATATTATAAACATAATTTGCTAAAAAATGTGCTTTTTTGCAGCGTGTTTCTTGCATTTGGCGAGGTAATTTAACGCGCATCGTCTATATCCGTATGTTCAATAAAATCTATAACGAAGACTGCATTACCGGCATGGCCCGCCATCTGCCCGATCAAAGCGTCGATCTGGTCTTGACCGATCCGCCTTTTGGCATTGAATTCCAGGCCAAACGCGGCAATTACAACCGCAAGGGTACACGGGTATTGGAAGGTTACAACGAAGTAAAAGGGGCCGATTACCTGACGTTTACCCGCGATTGGCTGCGGGAAGTGCGCCGGGTGCTCAAACCCGAAGGCAGCCTGTATATTTTCTCCGGCTGGAATTACCTGAAAGATATTCTGATCGCACTCGAGGAACTGGACATTACCCTGGTTAATCACTTGGTGTGGAAATACCAGTTTGGGCTGGTGACCACCCGCAAATATGTAACTTCGCATTACCATGTGCTTTTTGGCAGTATCGACGAGAAAAAACGAAAATTCTACCCGTATGCCCGCTATGAAAAAGACGAAAAACATCCCGACGGCGGCAGCGCGCATTATAAAGACAAAGAAGATGTGTGGACGATTCCCCGGGAATACTGGGCCGGCGACGTAAAAACACCCACCAAACTACCGGCTGAACTCATCCGTAAAATCCTCGCTTACAGCAGTCAGCCCGGCGATGTAGTGCTCGATCCTTTTTTGGGTTCCGGGCAAACCGCCGTAGTCAGTCGCCTCGAAGGCCGACAGTACGTGGGTTTCGAAGTCGTAAAAGAATATTTCGATTTTGCGCAACAACGATTGGACAGCGGGCAGTACCGCATCAAGTCGGATTTGTAAGACAAGTGTTATTGTTTTCTTAAAATAGCAGCATTGGGTAGCAGCCGGAGCGTTCCGAAAGCGAACTAATTCAAGTATTTTATGCAAAGCAAAATTTTCCCTTTCCTGTTGGCAGCCTTGTGCGCCACCTCCTTTTCCCACCTGCACGCGCAAGCCACCGATGGCAAAAAACGCGAACTCGGTATCGGTCTCGGCGGATTAAACTTCGATGGCTCCACCGCCTTTAATGCCTTTTATAAAGAGGAAGTAAAAGAAAACGTTTATCGACGGATCGAATTCTTCGTTAGTGAGCTTAGATTTCAAAATATTGATGGCCGGAACGCCACAAACGTTAATGTAGGCTTTTCAACTGGCCGTGAAAAGCGCAAAACCCTGGATCGCAAGCTGCAATTTTTAAGCGGGCCAGTATTCAGTATAAATGGCGGTTATGCAGCTGGAGATTTAGTTGAATCGCGTGTGAACGTCAATCTGGGTGCCGGATTGGCTTTGGGATTACAGCACAGTTTTAATGATCTATGGGCGATTAATCTGCAAACCGTTCCAAGTTTGTACCTGGCATATAGCGCAGGCGAGTTTTCCCGAGATGTATACTTCAGTATTGGCTTTTATGTAAGCAGCCGCGTATCGCTGGGTATCGTGCGCAAGTTTTAACCTGACCTTCCCGTTACGGCAGAATAATCGACCGTAACGGGAATTTTTTACTATTCACCCCCATATAACCACGCCAGCGTATTCTTGTAAAATAGCCGCTCCAGCGTTTCCTGCGGCAGATTCATTTTTTCGATAAAACGGCCAATCTCCAAATCCCCGAGCGGGAACGGATAATCGGTACCCAAACACACCCGATCGTCGCCCACTACCTCCAGAATATAGCGCAACAACTGCGGATCATGCGTCGCCGAATCCACCCAGATCCGCCGCAAATAATCGGTCGGTGGCACCGGATTATCGATGGCCACCAGGTCTGGGCGACAGTTAAAACCGTGCTGAATACGACCAATGGTTGGAATAAGCGACCCACCCGCATGGGCAAAACAGACCCGCAAATTGGGGAGCCGTTCCAGCACGCCGCTAAAGATCAACGAACAAGCCGCCCGGGTGGTTTCGGCCGGCATCCCCACCAGCCAGGGCAACCAGTATTTTTTCATATCCGCTTCGCCCATCATTTCCCAGGGATGCACAAACAGCGCCAGATCAAGCGCCGCACAAGCCTCGAAAATCGGGAAAAACTGCGGTTCACCCAGGTTCAATTGGTTTACATTCGAGCCGATCTGTACACCTGGGAAACCCAATGCTTTGATCCGGGTTAATTCTTTGATCGCCAGATCGGTGTCCTGCATCGGTATCGTGCCTAGCGCCAGATAGTTTTCCGGAAAATCATCGACTACGCCCGCCAGATGATCGTTCAGGAACATGGACAGATCCAGGCAATCTGCCGGCTTCGCCCAATAGGAAAACAATACCGGGATCGTACAAACTACCTGTACCGGCGCATTATAGATAGCATACTCGGGAATCCGCACCGCCGGATCCCAACAGTTGGCGGCAATTTCCCGAAAAAAAACCGCGCCTTTCAGCATCCGCGCAAAACCCGCACGGTGGTGTTCCAGCCGGATAAAATCCCCGTAGCCGAACTTTGCCGCAAAATCGGGCATCCGCTCCGGCAGGAGGTGGGTGTGCATGTCTATTTTGTGCATACGCTGTTTTCGTTTATGGTTTATGGGTTTATGGGTTTATGGCCCACCACTAAAGTGGTGGGCTGAGAGCGCTACCTTCCATACCATCGCCGTCCGATCATCGCCGCACGAGATCAAAAAATCGGGCAACCAAAGCAGCCGGTTTACCGAGTTGACATGCCCGCCGAGCCGCAACGTATCCACTACTTTAAGTAATTCAAACGTCGTTGCATCCCAGATTTTCAAGGTTTTATCACGGCTGGCGGTGGCGAAATATTGCCCGTCGGGCGAATAAACCAGGTGATTGATCGTAAACCAGTGCGCCGGTTTTTCAAACCGCTGGACAAAATCCATTTCCACATCCCAGACCCGCAACATGGCGTCGCGCCCCCCGCTCAACAGCAAGCGCGCATCGGGGCTGTAAGCCAGGGTAAACACCGAATTCTGATGGGCTTCGGGTATTTTCCGACGAATAGCGAGCGTATCTGCATCTAATATATAAATCGCATGATCGCTGGCTCCCACCGCCAATTCATTGCGGCCTGGCGCATACGCGAGGGTTCGCAAGGCTTGGTTGCTGAGATGCAGACTTTCCAGACTACGCCCCGTTGCCGTATCCCAGCGGGTGAGCAGACCGTCGTTACCAGCGCTGAATACATAGTGCCCGACCTCCAGTAGCGCATATACCCCGGCTTGGTGGTGCAATACATTGACCGTATTGCCCGGATTTACCAGATCAATCCAGTGCATACCGCCATTCATATTACCGGCGACCAGGCGCTTTTTATCACACAGGGCCACCAGTGAAAACACCTGCGTTTCTACCGCAGCGATCTGTTTGCCAATATCCAGATCGTCCAGATCCCATTCGACAATTATTCCATCCCCGCCGGCCGTCAGAAAATGCCTCTCCGTACGCCCCGGCGCGAGCGCGTAAAGCGCAGCCCGGTGTCCCGTACAGGTATGGATTTTGCTGATCTGCATCATTATCTTTCATTATTATCCTTAAAGCAAGTCTTTGCCAATATCCCGCCGGTAATTTTTCCCGTCGAACTGGATTAATTTCGCATTGCGGTTGGCGTGGCGAAGCGCAGTCGGAATGTCCTTCCCGAAACTGGTAATCGCGAGTACACGCCCACCATTGGTAGTGGGCAAACCGCTTCCGGTGGCAGCCGGGGCTGTGCCGGCATGAAACACGATGCTGCCCTTCACTTTTTCCAAATTATGGATCACTTTGCCCTTCACATAATCACCCGGATAACCGCCACTCACCAGAAAGATAGTCGTTGCGGTACGTTTGTCCGTGCGGATTTTCGTGCGGCCCAATTGGCCGTTCGCGCAACTTTGGAACAAGGCTACCAAATCGTTTTTCAGGCGCGGGAGCACTACTTCCGTTTCCGGATCACCCATGCGACAGTTATATTCAATCACGTACGGCTCCTCCCCTACGCGGATAAGGCCAATGAAAACAAAGCCGACGTACGGTATTTTTTCTTTGCGCAAACCGGCAATCGTCGGGCGAATAATCTGTGTATCTACTTTTTCCCACAGAATTTCATCCACAAAAGGCACGGGGCTGACCGCACCCATTCCACCGGTATTCGGGCCCGTATCGCCTTCTCCAATACGTTTATAATCCTTGGCTTCGGGCAATATTTTGTAGGTTTTGCCATCGGTCAATACAAATACACTGAATTCGATGCCATCCAGAAATTCTTCCACCACCACGCGTGCGCTGGCTGCGCCAAATTTACCGCCCAGCATATCGCGCAATTCTGCGGCCGCTTCCGCATGATCAGTACAAATTACCACCCCTTTGCCGGCAGCCAGTCCGTCGGCTTTCAGTACGATCGGCAGCGGGTGGCTCGCCAGGTATTCCAGTCCTGCATCCAACTGTTCATCTGTAAATTCGCGATAACTGGCTGTTGGAATGTTGTGCCGCATCATAAATTGTTTCGACCACGCTTTGCTGCCTTCCAGGACTGCGCCCGCTTTCGACGGGCCGATCACCGGAATCTGTTGCAACCCTGGCGTCTCCTGAAAATAATCCCAAATGCCGCGTACCAATGGCTCCTCTGGTCCGACAATTACCATGTCGATTGTATTTGCCCGCACAAATTGACCCACTGCCGGAAAATCGAGCGGGTCCAAAGCGACATTTTCACCACAGGAAGCCGTGCCGGCATTACCGGGCGCGATAAAAAGATGGGTGCAACGCTTGCTTTGGGCCAATTTCCAAGCAAACGCGTGTTCGCGACCACCGGAGCCAAGAAGTAATAGGCGCATTAAAAAGTTCTGAGTTATAAGTTATGGGTTAAGTTCGGGCTGCTACTTTCCCAGGGAAATCAGGTTGGCAAATAATCGGTAGGCGCCGGGTACGCCGGCAGGTAATTCGCGGAAAAATGACAAGCCGGTGTACACGTAATAACCTTTACCGTACTGTGCTACCAGCAAGGAGCCGTCGGCCGGTTTTTCGTTGGGATCATTGCTGGACAGGGGCGCTTGGTATGCCGCATCCCATTCCGACGGGAAATAAAGCCCGCGCTCTTGTACCCATCCGGCAAAATCGCCGGCGGTGAGTTTGTTCGGCGTATTCAAGACCGGGCTATCCGGTAGAATAAACCGCATTTCCGCGTTTTCATCGGTGACGCGGGTACGGGATATCTTTAGTGGCAAGGGTGCAATTTTATCGACCACCAAATCTGAACTGGTGTTGTATTGCGCTACCAGCGTGCCGCCATTCTGCACATAATCGAACAGCATCTGCTGGTGAGTCGCCAAGGACTGCTTGGTATTATAGGCACGGATACCAATTACAATCGCATCAAATTTTCGCAGGTTGTCCGGCGTAAAATCCTTATCTTCCAGCATGGTCACCAAGCAACCGATCTGTCGCAACGCGTTCGGCACATCATCGCCGGCCCCCATAAAATAACCGACGTTTTTAGCCTTTACCTGGACGTCCGTTCGTGCAGCATGCGCCGTCGCCGGCAATAAAATACTTTGCTGTGGAATGTGCTCATAATTAATGGTAACGAGGCGTTTATCGTACACTTTGGAACCAATCCGCACAAAAGTGGTCAAAGTGGCTTCGGCTTTGCCTGCCTCAATCGTAAAGGTAAATGATTTTTCTTCCCCTTTTTTCTTGAAATCAAACGCTTGTGTCGCACCACGTGTCATCCAGCCATCGCCCGGACCAGTAGCCAGCACGGTGCCTTGCACATTGTCCTGACCAGCCTTGACCTTGACCGTGACGGTTCCTTCTTTGCCGGTAAATAAATAAGACGGTTGTTCAAATTCAACAAAAACCGGTGGCAGTACTTCAAATGGGCGCCAGATTTCGCCGATGGCGTTTTCTTCCATCTTGTAAGCGACATCTGTGTCGAATTCGATAGCAATACCATTAATTGTGAACGACCACCGTGCACTGGTATACCGCGGCGATTCCGGCTGTCCGCGCAATTGCTGATCGTCGACTGTGAAAATACCCGGGCTGAACGGCTTCTGCAGCCAGTAGGGCGCTGTCAATCCGGCATTGTCGCCGATCTTAATGATCTTGTTGAACGTGAAGAGTTTATTATCGGCCAGTGAAACAGCAAAAATGGTGTCGAACAGCGCCGGTTTTAGTGCGACACTGGTCAGTTGTACCGTTTGAGCGGAACGGTTGATGGCCTCCAGATGCACTTTCACCGGTTGTCCGGCCGAGGCAGTCGGATCAGCGGCGGTTGCTTCGAGATAGAGGCCCAGACAACCGCGGATCGTTTCTTTAATGGCTGCCAGTTTCACCTGTTTCCAGTGTCCATCGGGCAGGGCTTTGATCATTTCCATTGCCTTCAACAGATCCGGCACACTGGCAGACGGGTTGTCGCTGCGATAATTTTCATCAATTTTGGTCAGGAGTTTTCCGATTTTTTCACCGCCTGTCACCCGGGTCCAAGTTGTATTGATACCGGAGAACGGATCTTTGGTCGTCGGCGTATCGCCTTTGATGAAATTAAACCACTCGATATTTTCACCACGCGAACTCAAAGAGCCGAAGCCCTGACAGCGGTGCATCGAACGCGCTTCTGCCGCCAGTTCGTTGTTGCTTTTGCCTTTCAAGGGCAGAAAAACGCCCAGATCAAGGGGATACAAGTTGGTTTTATCCTGTTTATCAAAATTTTCCTGGCTCCCATAAAACCACCACGAGGTATTGAAAAACTGCCGGCGGGGCTGCCACGGCGCGGTGTATTTTAATTGCTCAGGGTAGGAGTCTTTATTACCCGCCAGATCAAACGCTTCCACGGAAAGTAAAGCGGAAGCCGTATGGTGGCCGTGGGTATCGGCTTTGCGGTCATTCATAAAACGGTTGACCACTACATCGGGCTGGGTTTCACGAATCGCCCAGACCACGTCGGAAAGCACCGCGTCTTTATCCCAGATACGCAGGGTTTCCTCCGGATTTTTGGAAAATCCAAAATCGTTGGCACGTGAAAATCGCTGCTTCCCGCCATCAACGGAACGGGCCATCAACAGCTCTTCAGTCCGCAATACGCCGAGCAATTCACGAATTTCCGGTCCGATCAGATTTTGGCCGCCATCGCCACGGGTAAGCGAAAGATAGGTCACCTCGTAAAAGCGCTGGTTGGCGCAATAACTGATAAAACGTTGATTCTCATCGTCCGGGTGCGCCGCTACGTATAACACGGAGCCTAACACATTGAGTTTTTTAATCGCCTGATGTAAGTCTGCACCGGAGGGTTTGACCGGTTTTTGGGCCAATAAAAATGCCGGACTGCACCACAGTACCAGCGCGAAATAAACTATTTTTTTCATGTACAGGAAATGACGCAATCAGAACTAAGCGAATGTAAAGTGGAAGTTATACTGTCTCCATCTTTAAAATGGCAAAGTTACACCTTATGTTCGCGTATCGAAGAAATAGTACATTTATGTGGCGCAAAATGCCTGCATTCGCCCGTACTTTGTCACCAATTTTAAAAAGGATGCCCACTACGATACCTACTAACCGCCGATTGGCTGCGCTTGCCGCTATATGCGATACTTTCCTGCCGGTCATTACCCGCTCCGACGATCCACACGGCTATTGGGCCCGCTCGGCCAGTGACCGCAATGTGCCCGCTCGCATACTCGAACTGTTGCAATCCGCCAAAAAGGAAGACCAGGACGAGTTCAACCAACTCCTTGGCTTGCTGGCCAGTCCGCTACTCGGCATCACCTGGCTGGGGCCTTTGAAATCCGCCGACCGGCTGACGCCTGCCCAGCGCGAAACCCTCCTGCAACGCTGGGCTACCAGTCCACTGCCCATGCTGCGCAATGGCTTCAATGCGCTGCGCAAACTCACGACGATACTGTATTACGGCGATGTGTTGCCGGCAGAGCGTGGCAATCCAGCCTGGGAAACAATTGATTATCAACAACTTAATCAGCATATTAGGACTGATGCGGCACCACTGCCGGTCGTGCAACCCACCCAGGACACGACACTTACCTGCGATGTGCTGGTCATTGGCAGTGGCTCGGGCGGCGGTGTGATCGCCGCGCAACTGGCCGCCGCTGGACAAGATGTACTGGTGGTGGAAAAAGGATCGTATACGCAGGCCCACGAATTCACGCAGCAGGAAGTGCCGATGATGAACCGTCATTTTGAAAACGGCGGGTTACTCACTTCGCAAAATGGGTCGATCACAGTGCTGGCCGGCAGTACGCTCGGCGGCGGTTCGACCATCAACTGGGCCGGTTCTTTGCGTACGCCGGATTATGTGCTGGAAGAATGGGATAAGGCCCATGGCAATCCGCACTTCACCAGCACTGCCTACCTGAAGGGTTTTGATTTTGTGGAAAAAAGGAATTCTATCCGCGCGGACTTCCAACACAATCCGCAAAACCAAAGCCTTTTAAACGCCGCCCATGCGCTGGGTTACCGCGCTGAAGCCATTCCCATGAATCTGCGTTTCCCGGAACATTTACCCGCCGAATTTGCCTGGCAAGCCACCGGTTTTTCGTGTTATGGCGATGCGTATGGCATTAAACAAGGAGGCGTTCAAACCTTCTTGCGCGATGCGGTCGATCACCAGGCACGTATTTTACCCAATGCCAACATTGAAAAAATAACCATCGAAAATGGGCAAGCGACCGGTGCGACCGGCTGGGTGCGCACAGCGCGCGATCCGGTACGGGTTTTGATTAAAGCCAAACGCGTGGTAGTAGCCGCGGGTGCACTGCATACACCGGTTTTGCTGTTGAAAAGCGGACTCTCCCACCCGCAGATCGGCCGCAATTTATTCCTGCATCCGGTCGTAGCCGTGCCGGCTATGTACCCCGGATTGATGCGTCCCTGGTATGGCCCGATGATGTCGGTCATTGTCCAGGAATTTACCCGGCTGCACGAAAACTGGGGTGTGCGCATTGAAAACCCACCGATCCACCCCGGCTTGGGCGCGTTTTCACTGAGTTGGGAAAATGCCTTGAACTTCAAGGAAGATATGGCCAATCTTGGCCATTTAGCCGTGAATATCAGTTTGGTGCGCGATCGTTTTGGCGGGCGTGTGACAGTGGGCCGTCAGTCCGGCCAACCCGTCGTTCATTACAATCTACACGATTTTGATCGCCGGCATCTGATACGCGGCATGGAAGAATGCGTGCGTTTGCACCACCAGGCCGGTGCAGAGCGGATCAGCGTTCTGCACAATCAACCGCTCAACTTCTGGCCGCAAAAAGAATCTCTGCAAGATTTTTTGCCCAAAATAGCCGCAAAAAAATGGGCGACCAACTGGTTCAGTTTATTCTCGGCACACCAGATGGGCACTTGCAGGATGGGCGGCAACCGCGATTATCCGGTACAGCCCAACGGCGAAACCCGCGAAGTGCGCAACTTATTTGTGGCCGATGCCAGTCTTTTCCCGGCTGCGAGCGGCACCAACCCGATGCTGTCGGTGCAGGCATTGTCGTATCATGTGGCGCAGGGGATGTCGTAAGCGTTTATTTTTTACCTTTGTTATCGATTCGCTCAAAAACCACAGATCAGCACAAAAAATATGGAACAACAACCACCCATTGCGCAGGATACGGCCAGTCTGCCCAAAAACGGACACTCCAAAATCCGCATGATTTCATCCAATACTACCCTCTTCTGGCGCATTTTTATGCCCTTTTTTGGCACGATGGTCATCAGTTGCTTTACCGTTGCTTTTATTTATACCCCGGATGACGATATGTCGTTGCCGTTTGTTCCGGTTATCGGCTGGAAGATTTTTATTGGCCTGCTATGGGCATTGTGGATTTATTTTGTGTGGCGCGCACTCTGGCGATTCAAACGCATAGAGGCCGATGACACCCATATCTACGTTTCTAATTACTGGACTACGGTGCGTTATCCACGCGAAGAGGTAGCGCGCTGGGAAGAAAAAAAACGGTTGGGCCGCCGGGTCGTAAATATGTGGCTTAAAGCGCCCGGGCGTTTCGGACAAAAAATTTCTTTTTTGCCCGGTTCCAATTACCGCAGCTGGCAGGACAACAAGCCGGCGTTTATTTCTGCAAACTAGTCAATTTTCACCCGACATCCTACGTTTGTTACTGCCTAGTGCCAATGCAAAATCAAACAGATTTTGCATTGGCACTATATTTTATATATTTTTTTAATTTGCAGAAAAAATCAAATTTTTTTTAAAAAATTTGCAGGCATTTTTAAAAAACAATTTTTCATTTAAATCATTTAAAATCAAAACATTATAAAAAAAATTAAAAAAAGAAAGCCATTTTCCTTAAATTTTTGTTGCACAAGGAAAGTATTTGGCCTCTTATTTGAAGAGGCCGCTCTGCGTGGTATGATATTCGCGTTTTTTACTGCCTAATCCCAATTCTAAAATGGCATCTTACGGACCAAAACAATCCCTTTCCCAAAAACTCCAACAAAAGCTCTCGCCGCAACAGATTCAGTTAATGAAACTGCTGCAGATTCCTACTGCTACGCTCGAACAGCGTATCCAGGAAGAACTGGAAGTAAATCCCGCGCTGGAAGAAGGCGACGAAAGCGATGGTCTGCTCGATGGCCTTTCCGCTATGGACATGGGCGATATGGACGCTGCTTATATGGATCGCGAGCAAAAAGCCGAATCCAACAGTGGGGAGGATGCGGATGATTTTCCGCTTTCCGATAATCCGCTGGAAGAGGCGGAGCGCATCAGCAATACCGACGATTATGCCGAAGACGGCGACTCGTTTGGCAACGGCGATGTAGAGCTGGACGATTATTTGATCAATTTTATCGAAGACGATCCTTCGACCTATAAAACCCGCGATGAAGGCCGGGGGGGCGATGAAGAGGAAAAAACGATGCCGATTGCCTTTGAGAGTACTTTCCATGAATACCTGGAGGAACAAATGGGGCTGCTTAAGATGGAGGACGATCGCGAACGCGCCATTGCCCTGCAAATTATCGGCTCGATCGACGACGATGGATATCTGCGGCGTGACGCCGCCGCTATGGTCGACGACCTGGTTTTTAGCCAGAATATCACCAGCAACGAACGGGAAATACAGCACATTCTGCTAAAAATTCAACAGTTCGATCCGCCGGGGATCGGTGCCCGCGATTTGCGCGAGTGCCTGTTGCTGCAACTGCACCACCGGCTGCGCCAGGACGAAGATGTGCTCACGTACGAAGATCGCCTGGCCATACACGTAGCGATCCGCATTATCGATCAGTATTTTGACGAATTTACCAAAAAACACTACCAGCGCCTGTGCCGGCAGTTGAACATTGATGAAGAAGACCTGAAAGCGGCCGTGGATGAAATTCTCAAACTGAACCCAAAGCCTGCCAGCGGTTTTGCTTCCCGCGGCGACCGGTCTTTCAATTACGTAGTGCCGGATTACCTGGTTAACAACCGCGACGGCGAACTAGAACTCACCCTGAACGCCCGCAACGCCCCCGATCTGCGCATCAACGATCAATACCGGGAGATGCTCAAAGCCTTTCACGACGGGCGCAACGGCCGGCGCGCTTCCAAAAAAGAAAAGGAAGCGGTGCTGTTTATCAAGCAAAAAATTGACAGCGCAAAATGGTTCATCGACGCTATCAAACAACGCCAGCAAACCATGATGCTGACCATGGGCGCTATTATGGACTACCAGCAGGAATTCTTTCGCACGGGCGATCAAAAGAAAATCCGTCCGATGATCCTGAAAGACATCGCCGACACCACCAGCCTGGATATTTCTACGGTATCACGCGTGGCAAATTCCAAGTACGTTCAAACCGAATTCGGCACCAAACGCCTGAAAGAATTCTTCTCAGAAAGCCTGAGTACGCAGGACGGCGAAGAAGTATCTACCTTGGAAGTAAAGAAAATTCTCAGCGATGTGATCGGTGAAGAAAGCAAGCGCCGTCCGCTCTCCGATGAAAAACTAAAATCGATCCTGTTGAAAAAAGGCTATAATATCGCACGCCGCACCGTAGCCAAATACCGGGAGCAGCTAAATATTCCTGTAGCGCGTTTACGCAAAGAGCTTTAATTTTGCTGTTGCTGCTGCTGTGCAGCAACCTGCAAACCAAGTAACTACTCTTTGCTGGCACACATTTTTTGATGCACGATTGCAGGATTTGTCGCTTGTTGATGTAACTTTTCATCACCAAGCGCTTCTAAAACATCCTAAACAGGATTTTCAATGCATATTATTCAAAGACTACCCTTCCTTGCCCTGCTCACCATGGCCACACTCGCATTTGGTCAGGGTGGTACAACTACGATTCACGGAAAGGTAATGGATGCGTCAACAGATGAGGTGTTGCCGGGTGTGACGATCCGTTTTGATACGACTTCGCTGGGTACCCGAACGGCTAATGATGGCACTTTTACCATCCGCACGAGCAAAAAAGGTAGTTTCATCACTGCGGCGTATGTCGGTTACGATCCGCTGACTTTGGTAATCAAACAAGATCAGTTCAGCGAAGTGGTACTGCGGCTCAAAGCCAGCAAAATTGATCTGAAAGAATTTGAGATCACTGCCAAAGCTAAAAAATATCGCAACCGCGACAATCCGGCAGTGGCACTGATGCGGGCGGCCATCGATCGAAAGGAACAAAACCGCAAGGAACATCTCGATACGTATAGATACGAGCGGTATGATAAAGTCGAACTGGCGCTGAATAATATTACCGATCAATTCCGGCGCAGTATTGTTTTTAAAAAAGTAAAGTTCATCTTTGATAACGTCGATACCAATGCCGTCGACGGCAAGGTAAATCTGGGTTTCTTCTTGCGCGAAAGCCTGGCCGACGTCTACTATCGCAAAAAACCGGCTGAGCAAAAAGAATATGTACGCGCCGAACAAAGCACCCGTTTCCCCGGCTATGTGGACGAAGAAGGACTAAACGCGCAACTGGCCACCCTTTACCCGGAAGTAGATTTTTATGATAATTCCGTGAACCTGCTGGAGCTGGACTTCATCAGCCCGTTGGCCGATATTGCCCCCAATATTTACGAGTTTTATATCTACGATACCACCAATGTCGGCAACGACCGCTGTGCGCACCTGCATTTTGAACCGCGACAAAAAACCGATCTGGCTTTTATCGGAGAGTTATGGATCGCGCTCGATTCGACCTATGCACTGCGCAAAATCCAGGTGCGCATCCCCGATCAGATCAACCTTAACTGGGTGAACGGGATGCAGATCGAACAGGAATTTGTGTGGGTGGAAACGCCACCCGGACGTGGTCTTATGCTTTCACGCGATGAATTGTGGATGGAATTCGGCCTGGTCAGAGGCAAAGACGCTAAAACAGTGCTGGGCCACCGGATGGCATCTTACCAAAAATTCGGGCTCGATCAGCCGCTGTCCGATTCTTTATTTGCGCCGCCGGGCAAACAAATCCGCGATCCGCTGATAGCTCGCCGCAGCGCTTCGTATTGGACTGAAAATCGGCACGATACGCTCGCGCCACGGGAAGCAGGCGTTTACAAAATGGTCGACAGCCTGAATCACCACCGCACCTTCCGCCGGTTTATGAACACAGTGAAATTGGTAGTAGACGGTTACTATTCCGTCGGTGCCTTTGACGTTGGCGCTATCGGCAATTTCTTCAATTACAATGATATCGAAGGCTATCGGCTGCGTTTCGGCGGTCGTACGAATTTGAAATTTAACCAGCATTTGCTATTGGAAGGGTATACGGCATACGGCTTCAAGGACAAACGCGTGAAAGGCATGGCCGGCTTCCGCTATTCTTTCGGGCCGGATGTCGTAATGAAATATCCACTCAACCAGCTACGCGTCTGGTATCAGAACGATATGCAAATACCCGGACAAGTGCTGAACAACGGCGTATTTCAATCGCTCGGCCGCGGCCTGACCAACCGGATGCTTTATGCGCAGACGACCGGATCGGAATACCTGCGTGAATATCGGAGCGGCTTTTCCTACGCGATCTCCGCCAAAGTAAACCGCTATCAACCGGCCGGGGTGCTTACATTTGATTACCAGGCACCCGATGGTATCGGTTTTCGGCCGGAGATCCGCACGACGGAAGCAGGGATAGCCCTGCGTTATGCGCCCAATGAAAAATTCTATCAGGCACCGGATACCCGGATTCAGATTTTCAATAAATATCCGATCATTCAACTCGCTTATAATGTGGGTTTGAAAGGGACACTGGGCGGACAATACAATTATCATTCGTTACAATTGAAAATCAGTCGCGGCTATTTTTTAGCGCCGTTTGGCTGGGGCGATGCCTACATCGATGCGGGCCGGGTATTTGGCGAAGTGCCTTATCCACTTTTGGCGATTCACCGGGGCAACCAGAGTTATATCTATCAGACCGAGGCTTACAACCTGATGAATTTTTTTGAATTTGTCAGCGACCATTATGCGGCGATTAATATCAGCCACAATTTTGGCGGCTTCTTTTTCAACCGGGTGCCGCTGCTCAAATATTTACGCTTGCGCGAAAACGCATCGTTCAAAGCATTGTGGGGCGGTCTGGATGCTGCCAGCCAGCCAAACACCACCAACCAGCTGCTCTTTTTCCCGGCGAATGACGCTGGCGAACGGCTGACCTATACGTTTAACAAACAGCCTTATGTGGAAGCAAGCGTAGGCATTTCTAATATTTTTAAATTTCTCCGGGTGGATGTGGTGCGGCGCTTTACCTACACGAGCAATCCTGGCATAACTAAACTGGCGTTGCGCGCTAAAGTGCAGATGGAGTTTTAATACGCCCCCACAGGTTGTTTAAAACAGGCTCAATTGCGGCGATTTAAACTGCGCATGCAAGTCCAGATTGTACCCCGGCATTTTCCGGCCCGACAAGTATTTTTCTTTGGCTACGCGAAACTGCGCGTGAATAATTTCCGCGATCTGGCCTTCTCCACGCATCCGCGTGCCTTTGCGAAAATCGTGCAGCGTACCGCCATGTACGTCGCGAATGCGATTGAGTACGCGCTCGGCACGGTCCGGCATTGCCTTGCGAATCCAGTCTTCAAAAATAAGCCCCACGTCGCCATTCAGCCGCACAATCGTGTGCCCTACCCCTAAGGCACCTGCGTCTGCTACCGTACGGACAAGCGGCAGGATTTCATGGTCGTTCAGACCAGGAATGATCGGTGCCATCATCACAAAAACCGGAATGCCCGCTTTAGTAAGGGTTTCTACGGTGCGGATACGTTGGGCGATCGTGGCCGTTCGCGGCTCCAGAAATTGCCGCAATTCTTCCTGTAAGGTCGTAATACTAATGGCAACACTCACTAAACGTTCGCCGGCGAGTTGTTTTAACAAGTCAATATCACGTAAAATCAAACTGTTTTTGGTGATCAAACCCACTGGATGGCGGTATTTCCAGAATACTTCCAGACAAGCGCGGGTAATGCCGAATTTGCGCTCGGCCGGTTGATACACGTCGGTATTGCCGGCAAACATCACCGGCGCGGCTTGCCAAGATTTCTTTTTTAATTCGTGTTCGAGCAGTTCCGCCGCATTGCGTTTTACCAGGATCTTTTGTTCAAAATCCAGTCCGGCGCTAAAACCCCAGTAAGGATGCGTATTGCGGGCATAACAATAAATACAGCCGTGCTCGCAGCCCTGATACGGGTTCATGCTCCACTCCATCGGCACATCTTCGCTGACTACTTTATTGAGAATGGTCTTGGGATGCGTTTCAAGATATTCGGTTTTAATGGTGTTATCTTCCCATTCGTCCAGCGGCAATGTCCAGTCGATCGGCTGCTCGTCGCGCACGATTTTCTCGTATTTGGAGCCGGGATTGATCTGAGCCCCGCGCCCGTGCAGGAAGGGAGTTTCTTGTTGCAAAATATTTTGTTTTAGCGCACAAATTTAAAACAAAATATTTATAAAACAAATAAAAAGTGCTGGCACTGCTACTGCGTTTCCAATCAACCTTTGGTCATTAGCACCTCATTAGCACTGAATGCCTGCCGGATCGCAAACCGCAGATCGCTGCGCACTATATCGACTTCGAATTTACGCTGCGTCCAGAATGTCAGTTCGAAGACCATTTTTTCGTCGGCAAAATCGAGCAGACGCACCTGCGGCTGTGGCTGGTCTGCCGCATCGAGTACGTCCGGATGCGCCAAGGCACAATCGAGCATTACGCTCCGTACCTTCTGTTCGTCGGATTTATAGTTTACCCCGATGTTCACGGCAAAACGCGCCGGCGATTCATCGCGGTGGCTCCAGTTTATCACTGTTTCGGTAATAAATTTATAGTTGGGGACAATGATAATCAGACCATCCCGGGTTTCCAGACTGGAAGTCCGCAGGTTGATCTCTGCCACCCGGCTTACGGTCCCGTCTACTTGCAGTACATCGCCCACTTCAATCGTACCTTCAAACAGCAAAAAAATACCGGACATAATATCCCGGAAAATCTGCTGCACCCCCAGCCCCAAGCCAACTAATAAAGCCGCCGACCCGGCCAACAATACAGAGACATGCAGGCCGATGATTTCCATCATGGCTGCAATAGAAATGGTCCAGATGAGGTATTGCACGATCAGAAACAAGGAATGTTTGCGGCCCTTATCGGGAGCAGCACCATGTTTGCCGCGGTGTAAGAACCGCCGGAACAACCACAATACCAGCCAGGTGAGTCCCCAAAGAAGAGCAACCCCCACAATCTGGGACATCGTAAATACATATCCACTTACCTCGAATAGGCGAAATTCCAATAAAGACTTCAACATTGACTATTTTTGTTCAGGGTATCTTGTTTCTTGCGCAAAGTAAACACTTCGCATTTTTCCAGCCAAAAAATCCAGGCCAATCCGTGTGCATTTCCAGGACTATAATTTCAGGCAG
>JBBRDQ010000055.1:0-23481 GCA_038203695.1 Chitinophagales bacterium | reverse complement strand
CTGCAACCGATTACGGCCATCCATTCATAACGCGATATTTGCCAGTAAAAACCGGCGGTAGTCACCACAATAATAGCCAATCCATGAATGCGGGCGTTGGGCTGACTGCGAAACAGATCTGCCAGACCCTTGAAAGCGTATTTAAAACTAGCAATGCGTTTGTGCAGACTCATGGGCTACAGGTAGGGAAATGCAGGCGGGAAATGTCCGCCCAATCGAGGAATGGGTCGGCAAATTAATTGCCGGTGGGGGTGGAACGGCAGGCTTGTTTTCCATTTCGGCCTTAAAGAAACTAATCACCGCGCTGCAACCAAGACAGACAAACATGAGGCGGTTACGGTTAACGATCAGAAAAATCAGCCCGATTAACAAAAAACCCATCGCGATAAAAAACGCCTGCTCCGCCCACCATTGAAAGGCGGGATGGGCCGGCGGGAAAATACAAGCCAAAGTACCCGACAGAAACAGCAGGGTTATTCCCTGTCGCACACGACGATGATCTAAAAAGGCGAGAACTTTCATTGTGCAAAGATAAAGGTGCCTGGATGAAGGCGTACACTTTAAATGCCCTTTTTGAAATTTGCTTGTATAATGCCGGGAACCTTACTATCTTTGCGTCCGTTTTTGAAAAAACGCAAGGAGAGATGTCCGAGTGGTTTAAGGAGCACGCCTGGAAAGTGTGTATACGTCACAAGCGTATCCGGGGTTCGAATCCCCGTCTCTCCGCATAGTACTGGAGAAGTGGCAGAGTTGGTTTAATGTACCTGATTCGAAATCAGGCGTACCTTTACGGGTACCGGGGGTTCGAATCCCTCCTTCTCCGCAAAGTGCAAATAGTTGACTATCAATTATTTGCACTTTTTTATTTAATACTTCTTCCCGTCTTCTCCCCCCCTTTTTCTTCGCGAGCACATTCCGTATCTTGGCGGCGCTAGTAGCCACTTTTAGAAACGTAAAAAACAGCTACCTTTAGGGGGGGCTAGTATTAAAAATACATATATGCGCATATTTATTCTGGAAGATGAAATTTGGTACGGGTCGATGCTTCAGCATTTTCTGGAAATGAACCCGGACAATGAAATAAAACGATTTGAAAGTGCGAAAGACTTATTAGACAGCCTGCATCTTGCCCCGGATGTGATCACGCTGGATTTTTCATTGCCCGATATGAGTGGCGATGAAGTACTGCGAAAGATAAAATACCGGCTACCTGATTCGGCGGTCATTATTGTATCCGGACAGAATGATGTACGGACGGCGATCGCCCTGCTCAAGGACGGTGCGTATGATTACATTGTGAAAGACAGCGAAGCGCAGGAGCGCTTATGGGCAAGTCTGGCGCGTTTTCAGGAACTCAAGCAACTAAAAACGGAAGTCGAAGACCTTAAAAACCGATTCCGCAAGAAGTACGATTTCGAAAACCTGATCCTGGGCAAAAGCGACGCGATCCAGAAAGTGTACACACTGATCGAAAAGGCTACCAAAACCAATATAACCGTTTCGGTAACCGGCGAAACCGGCACCGGAAAAGAGCTGGTAGCCCGCGCGGTACACTACAATTCAACGCGTGGCAGCGCGCCTTTTGTGACGGTCAATGTGGCGGCGATCCCCCACGATCTGATTGAAAGCGAATTGTTCGGCCACGAAAAAGGAGCGTTTACCGGGGCGATTACCCGGCGGATCGGCAAGTTTGAAGAAGCCCATAAAGGCACATTATTTTTGGATGAAATTGCCGAACTGGACATTAATTTGCAGTCTAAATTACTGCGGGTCTTGCAGGAACGTGAAATCACCCGCGTAGGCGGCAACGAAGTCATCGCAGTAGAAACGCGTATCATCGTGGCCACCCACAAAAACCTGCTGGAAGAAGTACGGCAAAAAAACTTTCGCGAAGACCTCTACTATCGCTTGTTAGGGCTGCCAATCGCCGTACCGCCGTTGCGGGAACGTGGCACGGATGTACTGATTCTGGCCAAACATTTCGTGGAAGCCTTCTGCAAAGAGAATAAAATGACGCCCAAATCGATCTCTGTAGCCGCCCAAAAAAAACTTACCGACTATCCTTTCCCCGGTAACATTCGCGAACTGAAATCCATTATTGAGTTGGCGGCGGTGCTTTCCGATGCCGAACAAATAGATGAAGAGCACATCAATTTACAAAGTGTGTCGGGTATCGCGGCGCTTTTGTCAAAAGAACAAACCCTCAAAGAATACGAGCGGCATATCATCCAGCATTACCTGGATAAATACCAGCATGATGTACTGCTGGTAGCGGAAAAACTGGATATTGGAAAGTCCACCATTTATCGAATGGCACAGACCGGAGAAATCCGTCTGAAAAAATAGTGCGTATGGAAATATTTACAATAAGCTGGTAAAACGGGCGCTATGTTTCACTTCAGTGAAGATCAGTTCAACCACATCTTTCCATTCCATGTAGTGATCAACCGGAACCTGGAACTGGAGTCATTTGGCAAAAGCATTGCTAAAATCTGCCCGATGCAGCGTGGCGACTTGTTTAGCAGCCATTTTATCATCAAGCTGCCCTTTACGAGTATTACAAATTTTGAAGACCTGCTAGCTATGCAGGACCAGCTTATCATCTGCGAACATTGCCTGGATGCTTTGGTGATATTGCGCGGTCAAGTCGAATACCTGGCTGAAAAAGATTGCGTATTATTTATTGGTTCGCCATGGTTCAATAATATGGATCAGGTAGTCAAAAGAAACCTCTCCAGCAGTGATTTTGCCCACCACGACCCGCTGATCAATTTGCTGCAGGTGCTTAAAACCCAGGAAGTCGTCAACAAAGATACCCGCAAACTACTGGCCGATGTAAATAAACAGCGCAAGGAACTGCTGCGGCTTTCGACTATTGCCCAACAATCTACCAATACGGTTATTATCACCGGCAAAACGGGCCTCATTGAGTGGATCAATAAAGCCTTTGAAGAAAATACCGGTTACACGCTCGAGGAAGTCAAGGGTAAAAAACCCGGTGCGTTTTTGCAGGGGAAAGACTCCGACCCCGACTCGATCAGATATATGAGCGAAAGCATTAAAAACGGGCTGGCCTTCAACTGCGTCCTGCTTAATTACAATAAGTCCGGCGAACCATTTTGGGCCAGAATAATTGCCCAACCTACCAAGGATAAAACCGGCAAGGTGTTGAATTATTTTGCGGTACAGGAAAACATCACCCAACAAAAAAATCTGGAATCAGAGATTAACTCCTACGCGCAAAAAATCATGGAGCAAAGTGATTTTTACGAAAATATACTTGATAACATACCCGGCGATATCGTAGTAGTTGATCTGGAAAGCCGGCACCTTTTCGTCAATAAAATGGCTGTCAAAAATCCGGAGGTCCGGGCCTGGCTGATTGGAAAAACCAATGAAGAATATGTCGCATATCGAAACAAGCCAACCGCCCTCGGCGAATCAAGGCGCAGGTATTTTAACGAGGTAGTCCGCACCAAACAAATGGAAAGCTGGGAGGAGGAGGCCGTGTCGCCAAACGGGGAAATAGAATACAAGCTGCGCAATATGTTCCCGGTGCTGGACGAAACGGGCAATCTCAAATTAGTAATCGGTTACGGCATTGATGTCACCGAATTAAAAAAAGTGCAGCAGGAATTACAATTGGCTAAACAAAAAACCGAAGAAATGGCGGCTGCCAAGCAGCAATTCCTGGTAAATATGAGCCATGAAATACGCACCCCCATGAATGGTATTCTGGGTATTGCCGGCTTGTTGCACAAATCACAGATCAACCAGCATCAACAGGAACTGGTCGACATTATTGAAGAGTCTGCGCAAAATCTACTGGTTATTATCAACGATGTATTAGACCTGGAAAAAACAATCGCCGGTAAAATCGAACTGGAGGTAATTCCTTTCCGGTTTACCGATAAGATCCGGGCTACGATCGAATCCTTCCGGTACAAAGCGGTGGAGAAAGGGCTTATGCTCCGGTACGATAACTACACTGCCGAAGACCTGGTCGTGATCGGCGACCCGTTCCGCCTGACCCAAATCTTAAATAACCTGATTAATAATGCGCTGAAATTCACCGATCAGGGCAGCGTGATCCTTACAACGTCCCTTAAAACGCAACAAGCGGACCATCTGATTATTGAATTTAAGGTAACGGACACGGGCATCGGGATTGATGAAGATCGTTTAACGGAAATATTTGAACCCTTTGTACAAGCCAATGCCGGCACTTCCCGGCTGTATGGCGGGTCTGGTCTGGGATTGTCGATCTGCCGTGATCTGGTAACCCGGATGGGCGGCACATTGCAAGTACACAGTCGGAAAGGACAAGGTGCCTGTTTTCAATTCAACCTTCCCTACACAGTAAGCGATGTAAATATTCATACGCATTTGCCGATGCAGATAGACAAACACATCGTGCAGCATTTAAATATTCTGATCGCCGACGATGTCGAAATCAACCAGATACTGATTAAACATATCCTGCAATCGTGGGACTGCACTTTTACCATTGTCGATAATGGCAAAAAGGTATTGGAGGAAATGGAACAAACATCCTACGATCTGATCCTCATGGATATCCAAATGCCGGAAATGAATGGGGTAGATGCAACGCTGGCGATCCGGCAATTAAAAGATCCGCTAAAGGCTGCCACCCCAATTATTGCGCTTACGGCCAATGCTTTGAAAGGCGACAGTGAGTACTATGTATCGCTAGGCATGAATGGCTATCTATCCAAACCGTTTAATGAAGCCGGACTATTTGATGTGATTGTACAAGTAGTCAACGCCCTGGATAATACCGCACGCGTACCACAACAGGAAGTATTACGCTACAACCTCAAACAGCTACAGGCATTATCAAAAGGAGATGAAAATTTTGTCCGTCAAATGATTCATCTTTTTATCAAAACGCTGATGCCTATACAACTGCAATTGCAACATGAAACCGCCCGGGGACAC
Source organism: Chitinophagales bacterium (assembly GCA_038203695.1). Lineage (GTDB taxonomy): Bacteria > Bacteroidota > Bacteroidia > Chitinophagales > Saprospiraceae > M3007. Next base: position 18,522 of record JBBRDQ010000055.1, on the reverse strand, counting down.
TGGCAAAATGTGGCCGCCATTATGCACAAGATAAAGCCGATGCTTGATTCTATGGGCATTCAAACCGCCGTTGAAATGGTTGGTGTGGTCGAAAAAAATGCGAAATCCGGACTACATATCGACTTGTTGCCAGCCCAAGTCGACGCGATCAACCAGATTTTAGATCAATGCCTCCTACAGTTAAAACGCGCATTCCCACCAAATTGAACCGCGATGCTTTCCAAAGTAAAAACCATTTTTGGAAAAAGATTCCCAAAAATGGAAAAATTTCAATCGATGCAAATTTGCAATATATTGATTTACAGTAGTATACGAATTTGGCATAAACTTAGTACATATTGTACAAAATACACAAGTTGTATTTTTATTCTGTTAAACAAATTACAAACACTATACTTAACAGGAAGACTGGCCGGCTCAAAATTTCTGGGCTAATTTTTAAGGAAACGACGGGTATAGACAAGGAACAAACACACACTATCAAGTTTTTTAGGGAAACTTTACGGTTAAGAGCAAAGAGCAAACAAACATTCTTAGGAAGAAGCCAGTCTTCCTCATTTTAACATTGGCCATTATCCTCTACAGCATCTTCTTGGCTAAAATACCGGCCTTTGGTGCGGGTATTTACCCATATTCCAGGTTTACGTCATTCCACTTTTTTTACCCGCTTCGCCAGCAATATGCTCGCGGCAATTAGCGTAATGGAAAAATAACCCACCCAGTTGTAGTGTTCTAAATGCCCGGCACTCGTTTTCACCACAATCATCCCGCTGATCGTAGCCGCTGCGCCCGTAGCAAGTTGTTGTACGGAGGAGTTAATGCTCATAAAACCGCCGCGTTGCTGTGGTGTCACCACACTGGATACCATCGTCTGCACCGGGATCATCCTTCCATTGGAAAAAATAAAGAACAATGCCGCGATTATGAGCACTACCCAAAGCGGAGTCGGCCAGAGGTTGGTTATAAACCACACCGGAATCAGCGACAACAGCGCAAAAATTACAAAAATCGGGTATTTGCCGTGTTTGTCGGCCATCCGACCCACCAAGGGCGAGGTAAAAATGGTACACAATCCGCCCACTAGATAAATCAGAAAAATGTGATCCTGGCTAAATCCCGCATTGCCGATTAAAGAAGGTGCAATAAATGGAATAATACAAAAATGCCCCATCATCAGCACCACCGACAACGTCAATGCACGCATCTGGTTGGGCGTTTGTAAAATATCGGTCAGGACGTGAAAAGGCGTACGCCGGGGTTCGGATTGCGCTTGCATGTGCTGGGTCATCGGCGGTACAAACAATAAAATCAGGGTAATGACCAGCAACCCCATGCCCGCTACCACCAAAAATGGCGCATGCCAACTGTACCGTGCCGCCAGCCATAGGCCCGTGGGTACGCCAATCACGGAAGCAAAAGAGAAAGAGGTCATCACCACGCCCATTGCACTCGCCCGGCGTTCATACGGAAAGGTATCGCCCACAATCGATAACACTTGCGCGCCAATCATGCCGCCAAATAAACCAGCCAGTGCTCTTGCCAGCGCCAGCAACCCATACGTTGGTGCCAGTGCACAGGCAAATGTGCCTACAATAAAGCCGCTGTACGCAAACAACAGCATTTTACGCCGGTCAAACCGGTCTACAAAAAAAGCCGCCGCAAACCCCGAGATACCAGCCATTAAACTGTACGCCGACACCGCAAAGCCAAACTGCTGCGGTGAAATATGGAACAGCTCCATTAGTTGCGGTCCTAAGGGCATCATGATCATAAAGTCCATGATGTGGGTAAAATTCACGCAAGCCAGTATAGCCAGCAGTACTTTTTCTTTGGTTGTCATTTAAAAAGGAAAATTGGAGTTTCAAAGTTACAATAAAGCCGATCAGGCCACCGGTTGCACCGAACGCACCGCTGCCGCCATTTCCCGGATTAACCCAGGATCTTGCTCAATCGCGCTGCCAATTACGACCAGGTCGGCACCGGCCCGCAGGTTGGCGGCTATTTTTTCCGGCGTACGAATGCCGCCACCCACAATTAATGGCACGCTAATGGCACTGCTCACCACCTCGATCATACTTTCCGAAACAGGATTTTTCGCCCCCGATCCTGCATCCAGATACAGCACTTTCAGCCCCAGCAACTCACCGGCCAGGGCAGTACACATCGCAATATCATCTTTGCTGGCCGGGATCGGATAGGTATTGGACATATACTGTACGGATGTTTGCACGCCGCCATCCACCAGTATATAACCGGTAGAAATAATTTCCAGCGGCGACATTTTCAAAAACGGCGCCGAAATCACGTGTTGCCCGATCAGCAGTTCTGCATTGCGGCCACTGATGAGCGACAGAAATAAAATGGCATCGGCGCGGTAACTGAGTTGAAAGGAATTGCCGGGAAACAGCACCATCGGGATCGGGCAGCGGGCGCGAATATTGGTCAGCACCGTATCGAGCATATTGTTGACGATCAGACTGCCGCCAATAAAAAAGTAATCGACGCCACATTCCACGGCCAGATCCAGCGCCTGCTCCATTTTGCGCAGCCGCATTTTATCCGGATCGAATAAAACCACCAGTTTCTTTTCGCCCCGTTCGCGGGCGGCACACCATTCGGGGTAAATATGTTGCATCACGTCTGTTGTAGTTTTCAGATTTTATCGCGGTTTGGCCAGTTGTAACAACCGTTCCCGAATATCGTTGGGCTGATTGGACGAAGCCTTGTCGGCAAACTTTCCATCTTTGCCAATGATGAAATATTGCGGCACGGCTTCTACGTCGAAAATGGTCGCAAGATTGCGGCCCGAAGCCGCCGAGGCCAGCAGATTCACCCCTTTAAACCCGCGCTCCGTCAAAGCTGTTTGCCAACTCAGCAGGTTCTGATCAATGGAAACATTGATAATTTCCACGCCCTGACTGTGTAATTCCGGGGCAAATTCATTGAAAAATTCCATCTTTTGCAGGCAGGCGCTGCACCAACTGGCCCAGAAATTCAAATAGACTACCTTGCCGCGAAACTGTTGCAAAGAAACGGTTTTGCCGGTTACATCCAGGGCGGTAAATGCCGGAGCGGGAGCGCCGCCCGCCACCCGCGATACTTTTTCAAACAGCTCCGTCACCTTTACATCGTAAGCAGCAAACGTATTTTTTTGCAAAAAATCAGTGTAAATCGGCAACAGTTCGCGGTACTGATCGCCGGAAAAACCCATCCGAATGGCTTCCGACCGCATAAATGCCAGTGCCTTGCCGCTGAGCAGATCGCCCGCCAATTGATATTCCCCGATCCAAAAATTGCCGGTATCACTACTTTTGGCCTGCTGTCTTGCCAGCAGCGCCAGTAAAAATTGCCGGTAGGCGTCATTGCCGATCATCTCGCTGAGCACCGGCACTTCCTGCATAAATGCAAAAAATTCGGGCTGGATAAAGTGCCGCCCCCCATAGACCTGGCCGTAAAAAAGCAGCGTATAAGCCCAGTTGTAGGTAATGTCGACGGTTAGCCATTCATAAAAAACCGGCGAAAGCGCATCGGGATGCTGGTTGGAAAATTCATCGAGCAGGGCAAAGGCCGCCACCTTACGCTTATCCTGGGCCGCCCGGAAATCAGTGGGCGGCAGGTCTTCCATCCGGCTGTTCAACGGCTCTTCCACACTGGCCCACCATTGCCCTATTTTAAAACGCAGGTTGTTGAATTCGTTGAAGTCGGGCGCATTTTCACGAAAATACTGCAACAACACGCTGTTATTGGCACCACCGCTGCCGCTAAAATTCACCACCAGCGGAAATTGGAATAAATCAGCGCGCACTACCAGCGTGTCCTGCGGTTCCAGAAATATCGGCAAACGATCTTCTTGGTGAATCAAAAACACCAGTTGCGGCTCCGGAATGTCAGCTTCGAGCGTGAATTCGCCCTGCGCGCCCAATGCCACTTTGTACGAACTGCTTTTCCCGTCGATATAAAAATGGGGCACATACAGTTCTACCTGATCGGTGAGCGAGGCATTTTTAAAAACGCCGCGGATCAATGCCGCTCGTGCCGGCAAAGCGACGGCCAGTATAAAAAGCAGAAAAAAGTATCTTTTCAAGATCATTTTGCAAGTACAGTCGAGGCAGGAATAAGTCTCAAAAGTATAGCGAAAAACGAGTGTCACCTCGAAAACGCCCAACATTTACAACAATTTTATAGCATTTCATGGTTCTGGAGGGCTGTGTCTCCCGCTGTGATCAGATGTTCCTCGTGCAAAATGTCGTACAGCAAATCGTGGTACAGCGGAAAGTCCGGCAAATTGTTGTGGCCGGCACCTTCGATCGGGTACAGGGTAATATTGGATGGATGGAGCGCTTGTAATTGTTGGCTCTGCCGGAACGAGATAAGGCGGTCCTTCGTACCGTGCAGGATATACACCGGACACTGCACTTTTTTAATGAACCGGTCCGTACGAATGTGATAGCGCAGCAGCAATCCCACTGGCATCCAGAACACAAACCGCCGGATATGGTGCAAAAATGAATAATAAGGACAATCCAGCATTAACATCCTGGGACTATTCCAGGAGGCAATGCGCGCCGCTAATCCGCTGCCCAGTGAGCGGCCGTACAAGACAATCCGGTCTTCTTCGTACCTGTTGTCCAGCCATTTGTACACTTGCTGCAGGTCGCTAAACAGAATCTCTTCCGTGCGTTTGCCATGACTTTTGCCAAAACCGCGGTAGTCTAGGATAAAAAAATCGAACCCTTTTCCGACAAAATCCTTGGCAAATTTGCCCCAGCCCTTGATACTGCGCGAATTGCCCTTGATGTAAAAAACAACGCCTTTACTGTTGGGCACCTGAAAGTGCAGGGCATTGACTACCCCGCCGTCCTCCATGTCAAAATTGACCTCGGTAAACGGGAATGGGTATTTGTAGGTAAACCACTTAGGCAGCCGCTCGGGACGGAAAAAGAACAAGTCCTGGCCGAAGTAGAACACGGCACACAGCGCAACGTACATGATACCCACCCAACATAAAATAGTCCCCCAAAGCGGCATAAGTATTTCGTTTGGTGCGAAAGTACGATTAATGATTAACGATTAATGTATAATGATTAACGGTTAATGATTCAACTACACACCCGATTCGGGCATTCACCGTTAACCATTATACATTAACCATTAAACGAACCGTTCTTTCCATTCCGGCCGGGGCAGCATACATTCCTCCCGGTGACCAAACCAGCGGTAGCGGTTGCGCGCCACCCAGTTGTAAATAGCATCGCGCATAAAGCGGGGGATAATTTTAAAAACATAGGCCAATTGCCAGCCGCCGCCCAGTCGCCGGGCCACTTCAAGCGGTGCGTCGGAGCGCAGGAAAAGCCGGTCGCCATCTACCAGCACCACCGTATTAAAATTATCGGTGGCGATGCCAAACTGCCGGAGCAACTGCTGACCGGCGTCAGATTGCAACGCCGCGAACTTAAAAATGCCTTTTTTGTCGTGTACTAACACCCACTGCACGGAGCCGTTGCACAGGTTGCAGACGCCGTCGAACAGGAGGATGGGATGCGTGGTTGGTGTACTCATGCCCTTCAATACAGTTTTTAAGCCCAAAAGTTTGTGGTTTGCGGTGGATTTATTTTCCAGTTCTGCGGCTTTTCCTAACTTGCACCCGTGTTTGCGAAAGGTTACAAACTGCGGATCGTTCCGGTTAACCTTTCCCCGATTTTTCACCCCAATGTCTTGTCTGTATGTTGCCCAATCCATTGAAAACCTGCTTCGTCATCGGCCTGCTGCTCTGTACCTGGCAGGCCCACGCCCAAAAAGAAAATCTGGCCCGTGATTTTTCCTTTTTTCAGAATAAAAGCCGCGAATTCAGTGCCTGGCTCGACAAAACCGGCCTCGGCAAATCCCTTGCCTTTGATCTCGTACAGATGCGCCCCTTGTCCATCGGCGACGGGATAGACAGCACGGAACTGGAACTGGTGCTGCTGATCCGCACCAATGACCCCGATTCCGCGATCGGCATCTGGCAGGGACTCAAAAAGGGCTTCGATTCGCCGGATGATTCCCTCGAAAACATCCTGTACCGGACTTTTATCCATCAAATGGAAATTCCGGGCCAACAAGGTAGCATCCAGGTGTGCATCAGAGATAAAAAACGCGATTACAATCGCTGCTTTTACATTTATATCTGGCAGGAAGCCGATGAAGCCCTCGGTACGAAGATAAAATCCGAATACCATTTCAAAGAATGCAAGTCCCGTACGTTTGAGATCACGGTAACGCCGCCGCCCGTAAAAATCAGGGGAAAAGGCAAAACCACCAAAATAATCAAGCCAAAAATACCGGCGGCCAACCAGGTTTTTGAGGTAATCCGCCGCTACGCCATCGACTCCGTACTCCACCAGCCCCGCTACCGCACCGGCAACTGCACCGACCGCAGTCCACGTTTTGAGACGGATTCCCTGCGGACGTCCAATGCCTTTCGTTTTACCCTGGCCGATCTCGGACAAGAGGTGATACCACCTTACACGCTGCTGGGCTTTACCACGATCGCGATGGAGCGGCTGACCTACCAGTTCGAATACTATCCGATTCAGGGCGGATTTACGCTTAAATGTATTATCGAAGGCAAATATGGCTCCGGTTTTTTCAAGCCACGGGTGAGCGGCTATATGAATATGGAACCGGATTACAACGATTATTTAGAGGCTTACAGCAATAAAGTTCGCCGCGACATCCAAAAACGACTTTAACCGTGCGTACCAAATCAGAACTGCGAAACCTCATCCGGGATGGCCAGTTGCAGGAAGCCGCCGATGCGGCGCTGCAATACGCCGAAGCCGCCGGTGACACCAATACCTTGAACGGCCTGATCGAGTTGCATGCCGACCTCCATCGGCACCAGGCGGTCTGGCTGTCGGGCCAGATCAGTTTTGAAGAATTGGCCCGCACCCAGGCACGCATCACGCAAGGTTTATTGGCCCGGATTGATGACCTGCCCAACGAAGCCAGCAAGACCGCCGCGATCAAACGCATCGGTGCCGAGCGGTACAAGTGGCTGGTATTTTACTTGTTCATCATCGCCAAGGTGCTGGTCTTTTTGTACACTTTTTTCATGTGGAAAACCTTCGGCTTTCAAAGCGACGAAGCGCTCACCGCCTTCAATGCGCTGTTGCCCGGATTGGTCATTTATGGCTCCATTATGTTTAAAGAATTATTCCGCTCGGGCCTCGACGGGTACGCGCCGCGCCGGTACGTGCCCACGCGGTTCCGCACGATGGCGTGGATCATTTTCGCCGGGTACGCGGGGATTCAGGTTTTTTTAGTCACGGAAAAAGTGCAGGGCAACATCACCTTTACCATGATGAACCTGGCGATGCTTGGTGTAGAGGCCGGGATGGGTCGCTTTGTGAGCGAAATCGTGGAGGGTATATTTAAAAAGAAAAACGAGGGATAAAAATCATGCTGAAAACACTGTTAGGTACGTTTTTGACCTTTTATGCTGCGTCTTCCAACGCTGATACCAGGATGATGGGTAGCAAGGCAACATTGGGGGTTGCCCTTGGGTTTTGTCACTTTTTTGCGTCCAAAAAAGTAACCAAAAAAGACCTGGCTTTAGAAAAACCCAACCATTTTGCCTTTCATCACCGGCGGCGCAAAAAAAACTCGCCGCAGCGTGGGTGGTGGGCCGTCGGCCCCAATGATCCGTTAGGCTCAAACAGTTTTTTGCTTCTCCCGCCGGTGATGCAGCAAAATGGGGGTTTTTCTAAGGCCGCACGCTGGCTGCTTAGTCGAAGTGCAGTAGCAACAAACTTTAAAAACCCGGTATTGAAAACAGTACTCCCACTCTTATTTTTGCTGCCGTTGCTTTGCGTGGCACAAAACCGGCCAACGGGTAAAGACTACGCCGTCTTTTTCTACGTCACCGACTTCCAGGCCGGATTGCCGCGCCTGCCGGAGACCAAAATCGAGGCCGAAGCGCTGCAAACGGAACTGAGTACCAATTTCGGCTTTGTCTGCGATCCGGTGCCCAACCCCACCAAACAGCAGATGCGCGATAAAATCCGCGCCTATAATGCCAAACTCACCGGCGACGACCAGGTGTTGTTCTTTTTCTCCATGCACGGCCACTACTCCGAAAACGGCGACCGCGGTTACCTCATCGCCAGAGACGGACTCGCCACGGACGACTACGGCGATACCTGGTTCAGTTACGACGAACTGCGCTCCGACCTCGGCCCATGCCGCGCCCAGCACATCCTGCTCGCCCTCGACGCCTGCCACTCCGGCGCTTTCGGCATCCGCAACCGAACCGTACCGCCTAAGCCAATATTCGACCAAAAGGAGGACTGCCAGACCAAAATCAGCAAAACCATGCAGTATGCCGGCCGGCAGTATTGCAGTTCGGGCAACAAAACCGCCAAAACCCCGGCTAAATCGCTGTTTGCGGCCCGGCTGCTCGAAGCCCTGCGCAATGGCGGCGACGGTGGCATCGTGCGGTTTGCCGACCTGGAATACTATCTCGGCAAAGTAGAAAGCCCGGAGCCGGAAAGCGGCTTTTTTGGCACCCATGCGCCCGGCGGCAACTTTGTATTCGTGCGCAAAAATGCCTGCGCCCCCGTGGCCGACCGCGACGGAGATCAGGTGCCCGACCGCGACGACAAATGCCCCGATGTATGGGGCAGTCAGCCCGACGGCTGTAGTCCCGTGCCCGGCGAAGACATGGCCGCCGACCTCGAAGCCTGGCGCAGCGCTAAACGGCTCAACTCCGAAATCGCCTACCGCGATTACCTGCGCCGCTTCCCCGGCGGCGAATTTAAAGAACTTGCCAACACGGCCCTGCGCAAAGCCGAAGCGGAGACCCTGCAAAAACGCGACGATACCGCCTGGGAGCTCGCCACCGAAAAAGACACCCCGGAAGGGTATCAAAAATACCTGACCGACTGGCCCGCCGGCCGCCACGCCGCCGAGGCCACTGCAAAAATAAAAGCGCCTGCCATCCCCGATGACGGTCTGGTACGCGTAGCCGGCGGCACTTTTATGATGGGCAGCCCAACAACGGAAGCCGGTCGCGAAGATAACGAAACCCAGCACGCCATTACGGTTTCAGATTATCACATCGGTCGCTACGAGGTGACGCAAAAACTGTGGCGGGAGATCATGGGTAGCGACCCGCCTGCATTGAACTTTAAGGGCTGCGACGACTGCCCGGTGGAAAGCGTCAGTTGGGACGATGTGCAGGGATTTTTGAAAAAGATCAATGCCAAATACCCGGGACGAAACTACCGCCTGCCCACCGAAGCCGAATGGGAATATGCCGCACGGAGTGGACAGCAAAGCGCAGGTTATTTGTACGCCGGCGGCAATAGTATTGATGACGTGGCCTGGTATGGCTATGCAAAGGCCGATTTCAAAACCCATCCAGTTGGCAAGAAAAACCCGAACGAACTCCGGCTCTACGATATGAGTGGCAATGTGTGGGAATGGTGTTCCGACTGGGACAATGCCGATTATTACCAAAACAGCCCTTCCGCCAACCCGACCGGCCCTACGTCTGGCTCCCTCCATGTGTTACGCGGCGGGTCGTGGTACAACGACCCGCAGAACTGCCGTGCAGCGGGTCGCAATAGCTACGCGTCCGGTTTTCGCAGCAGTGCCGTAGGTTTCCGCCTTGCCAGGACCCAATAATCCTTTGTTTCTTTTACCCTTTTACCCTCGGTCAGAAAAGGGTGTACTACGCAGGTAGTACACCCTTTTTTAATACCGCCGACGCGTGAAAGCATTGCTTAGTGCGGAGCTGGATATATAGCGCAGCATATATAGCCTATATATATACGCGTAGCGTCTATGTGTCGCCATGATTTGTATATCATGCGAATAATGGGTTGAAAACGCCTCTAAATTAGATAAAACGAATTATTTTTAGCCAAAACAATCTCAAATAAGTAATAAACACGGGTGGGGAGCAGGATTACCGACCAAACAGAAACTGCTGCAGGCGTAAAGACGGTAGGCGCGGGCGTATTTCCTGTATTGGCAAGCCCAAAACGCAGGTTGTGGTTGCGAAAACCGGGCGTAAAAGAAACAAAGGGCTATTTGGTCCTGGCAAGGCGGAAACCTACGACGTCGTAGCGATTACCGGGCGCGCTGACGTAACGATTTGCTGGACGGCAGTTCTGCGAGACGTTGCTCCACGACCCGCCGCGAGCCACGCGGTCGGAGCCAGACGCAGGGCCGCTCGGGTTAACAGACGGGCTGTTTTTGTAATAATCGGCGCTGTACCAATCGGAACACCATTCCCATACATTCCCCGTCATGTCGTACAAGCCAAAGTCATTGGGGTTGTAGGAGCCAACCGGTGCCGTAAACCAGTAACCGTCGTTAAATCCGTCGAACTTGGTAGCCCAACCCACGCCGTCCGCCGGTCTTTTTGACTCATCGGCTACATTGCCGCCGTTTTTGCCGGAGGGTGCGGCATTGCCCCAGCTGTATTTCGTATGCCGGGTGCCGTTTCCGGCGGCGTATTCCCATTCGGCTTCGGTCGGCAGGCGGTAGTTTTGGCCCGTTTTTTTGCTCCGCCAGGCACAGTAGGCCATCGCATCATTCCAACTAACGTGCAGCACCGGGTGGTTAAAATCAGTTGGTGGGCGAAGTTCACCGGCTGCATCGTGGCGCCAGTTGATACCGGTCATTTGCTCCCATTTATCGGTATATTTCCAGGAATAGCCTTCTTTCTCCGCGTCGGTCTGGTAGGCTGGATTTGCTTCGATAAACGCCTGAAACTCCGCTACTGTCACTTCGTATTTGGCGAGGTAAAAATCGGCTACGGTCACGCTGTGCACCGGTTTTTCATCGTCCCTTTCTGTACTGCCCATCGGAAAGGTGCCGCCTTTAATGAATACCAGCTGATCCAATTCGGCCAATCGCTGGGTTATCTCCGCACAGAAGCGCCCGCCGGGGCAATAAATCGCCTGGTAGTTCTGATAAGCCGCGGCAGTCTTTGTGATCTCTGCGGCCTGCCATACGCGGTCTTCCTGTAGTTGGTCCAGGTTATCCTGCGCTTCCTTGCGGTAGTGGCCGCGCGGCCAGGTATCTAAATACCGTTGCCAGGCGTCTTCGGTGTTTTGTAGCCGGGCATTGCCGATGGCAGCAGCATCGGGGTCGCGGGCAGGGATGGCCGGCGGCGGGGCAGCAGCACCGCAGCCCTGTTTCGGCACAAACACAAATCCGCCGCCGAGGTGTCCGCTGAACTCGCCCCAGCGGGGCGTCGGGGTCGCATCGCTCAGGTTGAGTTGCAGTTCGGCAAACGACAACAGTCCGTCTTCGCCGCCGCGGCTGCCCAGCGCACTGCGCCAGCGCCGGGCAAAATCGGATTCCGCCGGCACTTTTCCTTGCCGCCGGCGGTCAGGTACAGGCGGCTTTTGCTGCTGAGCGCATTGGCTATTTTGGTGTTGCAGTCGTTGCCGGGTGGGTTCACTGGTTTGCTTTTTGCGCCGCCAAACGTGCCGGAGTAACACGCATCGAGCACGATCAGGATATGATCGCAGGGAATCTTCGTCACCAGTGCCCGCAATTCGGTATGCAGCAACCAGGTATCGAAAGACGGATCGTCGGTGATGCCGCCGTAAGGCACGAGGCAACCTGCGTCACCAGCCTCGTCGAAGTAGCCGTGCATCGAAAAGAACAACAGCAACTGATCCTGCGGACCGTATTTTTGGTTCGCCAGCGCCCGCAGTTTTTCTTTGATCTGCTTCTTGGTTTGGTTGTTAAGTACGTCTGGCTGGTTAAAACTATAGATCGTCTCCAGGTCATTGGCAATGGCCTGGCACTCCGGAAGCGTCTTCGGCAAAGGCTGCCAGCCGCCTTTATAGTCGGTGACGGGGAAAAACACGGCGTAATCCTGACGGGTTTGGGCATTCGCCCGGAATACTTGTAGCAGCAGCAGTAAAAAGGTAATTTTGCGGAGCATAACAGTTGGGTGGTCGTATTTCCCGTATGGGACGGAAGTCTCAAAGATAAGGATACCCAGATTCAAAATAATTGTTTTGCACTTTCCCGGAATGCCGTAAATTTGACCACAGCAAAATATCCTAAAAATTGCATATTTTGGCCTGAAAATGGCTTTTATCCCGCCTTTCAAAAAATATTTGAAAAAATATTCGACAAAATGTTTTAAATAAAAACACTTTGTTTTATCTTTGTACTCCATTTCGAATCTCAGATAATGGAAAACAATGAAACAACAGCATTACTTAAACAGCAGCACTCTTAATTATGTCCCTCGAGAAAGAAAATAAACTTAAAACCCTCCAATCAACCATTGACCGGCTTGACAAAACGTACGGTAAAGGTACGATCATGCGCCTTGGCGACAAACAATCCGTGGAAGTGGAAGTGATTCCTACCGGTTCGCTTGGCCTCGACATTGCCCTTGGTTGTAATGGTTTTCCCAAAGGTCGTATCATCGAAATCTACGGACCCGAATCTTCCGGTAAAACGACCCTGGCGATCCACGCCGTGGCAGAATGCCAGCGCAGAGGCGGTATTGCCGCCATTGTAGATGCGGAGCACGCGTTTGACCGCTTTTATGCCGAAGCACTGGGCGTAGACGTCAACAACCTATTGATCAGCCAACCCGACAATGGAGAACAGGCCCTGGAAATCGCGGAAAATTTGATCCGTTCCGGTGCCGTAGACATTCTGGTCATCGACTCGGTGGCGGCATTGGTGCCGCGCGCGGAGATCGAGGGTGAAATGGGGGATTCCAAGATGGGCCTCCAGGCGCGTCTGATGAGTCAGGCCATGCGTAAAATGACCGGTAACATCGGCCGTACTGGCTGCTGCTGCATTTTCATCAACCAATTGCGCGAGAAAATCGGCGTCATGTTTGGCAACCCGGAAACAACGACCGGTGGTAATGCCCTGAAATTCTACGCCTCCGTGCGCTTGGATATTCGCAAAAGCGGCGCCGCCCTGAAAGATAAAGACGGCAATCTGGTGGGCAATCAGGTGAAAGTAAAAGTGGTGAAAAACAAACTGGCACCGCCATTCCGGATCGCCACGTTCGATATTATTTTTGGCGAAGGCATTTCAAAAGCCGGGGAAATTATCGACCTCGGTTCCGATATGGATGTCATCCAGAAAAGTGGTGCCTGGTACAGTTACAATGGCGCTAAAATCGCCCAGGGTCGCGACGCAGCCAAACAATTCCTGCGCGACAATCCTGAAATGGCGCTTGAAATTGAAGGAAAAGTAAAAGAGAAAATGGCGGCGGGCCCCATTAAGCAATCTCCCGGGGCAGGTGCTAAATCTACCGCGACTGCCGACGATGATCTTGATGGTGAAGACGATCTGTAAATCTGCACCGATGAAGATGACGCTGCGTTGCCTGTATTTTTTAGGTGCATTGTTGTTTTTTACGACCGCCTTGTTTGGTCAGAAAACGACTAAAACGGAACAGATCATTCGGCAGACCATGGCCGCACAGGAAGTCGCCTGGAACCGGGCCGATTTGACCGGATTTATGGATGGCTACTGGCGGTCGGATAGCCTCAAATTTATCGGATCGCGTGGTCTTACGTATGGTTGGAATAAAACGCTGGCTAATTACCAGATTAGTTACCCCACCCCGGAAGCGATGGGTACATTGGTCTTTACCATAATTAACGTGGAGGTACTATCGAAACGAAATGCTTATGTCATCGGGAAATGGTACCTGCAACGGAAAAAAGGCGATTTAAGCGGCCATTTTACCTTGCTCTGGAAAAAAATTGATAAACGCTGGGTGATTGTAGCCGACCACTCTAGTTGAAATTTTAAATGTTTATGAAAACCCCTTTTGACAGAAGATCGTCAAAAGGGGTTTTCGCATTTTAGACACTTGGGGACCGCAAAAGAGCACGTTTAAAACCTGGCCCCGTAAATCAGGAAGTACTGGCCATCACGCCTCATCTCTCTTACCCATAAAGTACGAAGCAGACCCTTTTTATCACTTCTTGACCGATAGCATAAATTCTACCCGCCGGTTTTGCAAGCGACCTTCTTCTACATCGTTGCTCGCCAGCGGACGCGCTTCGCCAAATCCATTGTAGCGCATACGCGCCGGCGCTATGCCGTTCTTAACCAGATAATCAAAACAACTTTGTGCCCGCGCCTTGGAGAGTTTAAGATTCGCTACATCATCACCCACATTATCGGTATGCCCTTCGATCGATACGGCATAATAATCATAGCGCTTTAAAATAGCAGCGACGGTATCCAGCACGGCATTTGAATTAGCGGTCAAAATGGCGCTGTTGGTTTCAAAATTGATGTTTTTTACCGCAAAAGTCAGCGCTTCGCGATCTTTTGGGGCCATTTGTGGGCAACCGCCATTATTTTTATCGCCCGCGAGGGTGGGGCAGCGATCTGACTTGTCGTACACACCGTCCCCGTCGGTATCTACCGGACAGCCTTTCATTTTTTTATCACCCGGCACTTCCGGGCAAGCATCGCGACGGTCTGTGACACCGTCTCCGTCTGCATCCTTTTTTACGCCGAAACGATAGGCATAATGCACGCCACCCAATACATACCAGTCCTTTTTATTGGGATTACCGGTCCGGCTGATACCGTCGAGATAATCGGTTTGCGTGGGACGGAAACCGATTTCAATCCCGAATATACCTGCTTTCGGCAGTTCAAAACGAAATCCCAGGCCCAATGGGAATGTGACGGCGTTTTTTTGCACTTCTACCCGATCGGCAGCGATTAGCGATGGGTCGGCATTGGTTGTACCGGTATTAAAATTAACGGTAGGATTGGTGTGTACGAAACCCATACCGGCAAAAAAATACGGAAATGCTTGCCGTGGTGTACCATCCGACCGCAAAGCACCCAGTGGAGAAGCCTCGATTTGTGCGGATAATTCGAGCAGCGAAGACCGAAAAGAAAAATTGCGGCTGCGTCGCTCTGCCTCTCGAAAGAAGTTGGCATCGCTGCCCGTGATAGTCGCATAATTAACATTTGCGCGTAAAGCCCAGTGCGTATCGACATTGCGGCGCAAAAATAGCCCCGCCCCAATACTCGTTTCCTTCAGGGTAAAAATAGCCGGTTTGACGAGGTCGCCCTGGTAGTTTGCTGCGTTGACCATAATCCCTGCATCCCAGGATTGCGATAACAGGAAGCCGGGCAGCATGAACAGTAACAATGTAATCGTGTTTCTCATAATCGTAAATTTTAAAAACTATAAATGGTTGAACCTAGCAGAGTCCCTTCTTACTTTGCCAATCTAAAGGTAAGGTCTTAATTTTATTTGGACAAAAAAGCGGTTGTAAAATCGCGTTTAAGACAAATTTTTGCCGGTAATCCATCATAACCGGCACTAAAATCGTTACTATTAATAGAATGGCCTACCTTTGCGTAAAATTTACACCATTGTTTTAGGTTGGCTCGAACAGCCAACGATTGTTTAGCATAAAATCCATACCATGCATACGCAAGAGCAAAATGACACGGCATTACAAGAGACTTTTAATGAAAAAGGCGAACGTATTAGCCCTGTGCTGCCCAAAAGCATCAAAAATTTTCTCATCGACATTGACGGCACCATCTGCGATGATGTGCCCAATGAAGAGCCAGAGCGCATGGGTACCGTGCTGCCTTACCCCGACGCATTAGAAATGCTGAATAAATGGTACGAAGAAGGCCATATTGTCTACTTTTTCACCAGTCGTACGGAAGCACACCGGGAGGTGACCGAAATATGGTTGCAAAAACACGGCTTCCTGTACCATGGTATTCTCTTTGGGAAACCACGCGGTGGGAACTACCATTGGATTGATAACCACATTGTAAAAGCCACCCGTTTCAAGGGGAAATTTACAGATTTGGTCGTAAAAAATCATGAAATTGAAGTATTCTCCGAATAGTTTCGGTCGGTAAATTCGTAAGCAATTAGTTGCCGGTCCCGGCGCTTAGTGTAAAAAAAACACCCTTAAAAGTGAGTCTTGCGTATGCGCGTGGCTCACTTTTTTATTTGCCTGACCCACACCTACCTACCCCGCTGACCATGAATTTTTTGGAATACGATGCAATTGTTTCCGCAAAATACGTTCCTTCGATACTTTTTCACCAAATCAACCTGCTCCCGTTATGTATTTCTGCTTGTCCTGTTTGCTGCTATTTACCCCGACACCAACCGATACGGTTCCGTATGATTTAAACAATCCGTCGCTTACCATCAATCTGGTCAGTGCCGATTTGCGCGAAATTTCCGGGCTTAGCCCCACGGAAACGCCCGGCATTTATGTAACCATTGCCGACGAAAAAGGTGAAATTATTTTCATTGATGGGAGCGGCGGCGGCAATATCACCCGGCGGGTTTTATTTCGCGATAAAGGAGATTTTGAAGGGGTAGAAATGGTGCGGCATACCCTGTATGCGGTGAAAAGCGACGGCGAAATATTTGAAGTAAGGCGTTGGAAACGAAAGACGCCCAAAGTGCGGGTTTACAAAACACCCCTGGAAAAAAAAGATGATATCGAGGGGCTGGGATATGATACACGCCGCCATGCACTGCTGGTGGCCGGCAAAGGCAATCCCGATAGCAGCGATGTCCGCCGGATTTATGCCTTCAGTTTAAAGACCAAGCAACTGAGCGCGCAGCCGGTTTATACGGTCGATCCCCTGGAGGTGAATACACTACTGCCTAATAACGAAGCGGACAAGCCCAATTTTTTCAGCCCGTCCGGCGTTGCCATGCACCCCATTACCGGCGACATTTATGTATTGTCGTCGGCCAAAAAGCGGCTCGTCGTACTGGATTACGCAACCGGTAAAATAAAATATGTGAACCGCCTCGATAAAAAAATATTGCCACAGCCAGAAGGCATTGCGTTTGATTCGAATGGCAACCTGCACCTGAGCAGTGAGGGCAAAAAAGGAGAAGGATTGGTGCTAAAATTTGATTATCGGCAACCGAAACAGTAAATATTGGCATTTTTGCCACCTGTTTTGCAATCTACACCGTACTTTTGCGCCGCTTTAATAAAAGCCCCACATTAAATTTTACCTCACCCTTATCCTATTTGACAATGACTGGTTCTGCTATTACCGTTCGCAAAGGCAAATTGAAAGTACCCAACGATCCGATTATCCCTTTTATCGAGGGTGACGGTACAGGCCCCGACATTTGGGCCGCCTCGGTGCGTGTTTTCGACGCCGCGGTGGAAAAAGCCTTTAAAGGCAAAAAGAAGATTATCTGGCAAGAAGTACTGGCAGGCGAAAAAGCCTTCAACCAAACCAAAAGCTGGTTGCCACAAGAAACACTGACGGTAATCGACCAGTACAAAGTCGCGATAAAAGGCCCGTTGACCACACCTGTGGGCGGTGGCATTCGCTCGCTCAATGTAGCCCTGCGCCAACAACTCGATCTCTATGCCTGCGTGCGTCCGGTACGTTATTTTAAAGGCGTACCAAGCCCGGTAAAAGAACCACAACTGGTCGATATGATCATCTTCCGCGAAAATACGGAAGATATCTACGCCGGTATCGAGTACCTGGCGGGCACGGAAGAAGCGACGAAAGTCATCCATTTCCTGCAAAATGAAATGGGCGTTAATAAAATTCGCTTCCCGAAAACGTCTTCGATCGGTATCAAGCCGGTTTCCAAAGAGGGTACTGAACGGCTTGTGCGCGCGGCGTTGGAATACGCTTTTCTGTACAAACGCAAGTCACTGACGCTCGTGCACAAAGGTAATATCATGAAATTTACGGAAGGTAAATTCAAAGACTGGGGCTACGAACTCGCTGAGCGCGAATACGGCGATCGTGTATTTACCTGGAACCAATACGACCGCATTAAGGCCGATAAAGGCGAAGAAGCAGCCAATAAAGCCCAGTCTGGAGCCCTCGCTGCCGGCAAACTATTGATCAAAGACATTATCGCCGACGCTTTCCTGCAACAGATTCTGCTGCGCCCCGCTGAATATGATATGGTCGCAACGCTCAATCTGAACGGCGATTATCTCTCCGACGCCCTGGCGGCACAGGTTGGCGGTATCGGTATCGCACCGGGTGCCAATATCAACTACCTGACTGGCCACGCTATTTTTGAAGCCACACACGGTACCGCGCCAAAATATGCCGGCAAAGACATGGTGAATCCATCGTCCCTGATTCTGTCGGGGGTAATGATGTTTGAATACCTGGGCTGGGATAAAGTGGCGAAGATGATCGTCAAAGGCTTGGAAAAAAGCATCCGGAATAAACGCGTTACCTATGACTTCGAACGCCTGATGAAAGGCGCAACTAAGTTGAAATGCTCCGAATTCGCCGACGAGATTATTAAAAATATGTAATTCTACAAAGCCGTTTGAGAACGATATACTGTTCTTAAACGGCTTTCCATTTTCAACTTTTCCGCACATGCAAGCCTTAGCCACAGCACCGTCCACCACCGCCCAAAATACCGATACTTTCCCGATCAATGGCACTGACCACCTGGAGTTCTACGTCGGTCAGGACACACGGCTGGGCGTTCGGGTGGGGTTTGGGTTACAGAAA
>JBBRDQ010000054.1:0-24586 GCA_038203695.1 Chitinophagales bacterium | reverse complement strand
GCGCGCAATCATAAAGGTCGTGATCGGCACATCCATTTTTTTGCAGCGCTGCGCCAGGTTGAGACAGCGATTGACAATCTTGCGATCGAGCCCAAATGAGTTTTTATAGTAATTTTTACCGATTTTCAGACAGGTCGGTTTTCCGTCGGTGATCATGAATATCTGCTTGTTCGGGTTGCGGCGTTTCTTCAGGAGGTCCAGCGCAAGTTCCAACCCGGCCACGGTATTGGTGTGATAAGGGCCGACCTGCAAATACGGCACATCCTTCAATTCGATCGGCCAGGCATCGTCGCCAAAAACCAGGATATCAAGTGTGTCTTTGGGGAAACGCGTCTGAATAAACTCAGCCAGGGCCAGTGCTACTTTTTTGGCCGGCGTAATACGGTCTTCCCCGTACAGGATCATTGAGTGTGAAATATCGATCATCAACACCGACGACATCTGGCTCTGGAAATACGATTCATGTACTTCCAGGTCTTCCTGGGTGAGATTGAACTCGTCAATGCCGTGGTTGATATAGGCATTGCGCAGCGAGTTGGTCACGGCCAGGTTATCCAGGCTATCACCAAATTCGTAGGGTTTTACATCGGCCGTGTATTCATCGCCACGTCCGATCACGGTAGTGTTGTGCCGGCCGCTTTTGGCTTTTTTCAGATCGCCAAAAATATCGTCGAGGCTCTTCTGTCGCAGACTGATCTCCAGTTTGGAAGTCGGCCCTAAATCGCCGTTATCGCCATCGCCGCTACCATCGCGCCGGATATAGCCCCGTTCTTCCAGTTCGCGGATGAAGTCGCCCATACCATAATCATCATTGGTGAGTTTGTACTCGCGATCCAGTTCATTGAGCCAGGAGAGTGATTCCTGTACATCACCGGACGTGTACAACATCAGTTCCTGAAATATCTTGAACAGTTTGTCGAACATACTCTGGTTCGGATCGGGTGTATAGTCGGAGAAGCGAAAGCCTAACATATTGTACAGTTTGAATTGCTGAGGAATGGTGCTGGGGCACAACACCATCTCTAAACACCCTAAAGTAAAAAACGTTTACCGGATTGGGTCCGGCAAACGTTTTTGGGTTATTCCTGGGATGTTATCGGCGTACTTATTCCAGTACCACTCTAATACTTTCCTGGGTCTTTCGCCCGGAGACCAGGTCGATAGTTTGATCTTTTACCCCATCATTAATCAATACGGAAGCCGTATTGGGCTCCGACTTGCCAAAGTTATCCGCGAAGACCGTGATTATAAATTCCTTTTTTCCCGGTGGCAGCGTGATGATGAACTGGCGCGGTTTATTTTTGAGTTCGATGTGATCGATTTCGCGTTTGCCGTCGACAAAAACGGATACCACGTCGCCGTCTTCAACCTGATTGTCCCAGATTTTGAGGCGGATGGTGCGGTTTTTAACAGTTACGGCTGATTTCACTTCCGTTTTACGACCACCGATCGAATCAATATTTTCGGGTACTGCGGCGGCGATCGGTTTGGCGACTTCCGGTTTCGGTTCGGTTGGTTTCAGTTTATCGGTCGGCTTGGGCTTTGGTTTATCAGCGATCGGTTTTTTATCTTCATCGCATGGCAGTTTACAGGTGCCGGCAAAACTAATCGTGAAGCCGGGGCCCGGCTGGGTGACATTGCTGGCTAAAATAACGTATTTTTCTCCGGCTTTTACGCGCAGTGGTGCCAGCCAGGCATTGTCGCCTTCATCGTTACAACCGGCGTCTTCACTGGTATCTTTTTCGCCTTCGCGCAGTCCGGTCGCGCCTAGGCAGGGGCTTTCCGGGCGCATACCGGGCGATTCGCCGGAAGCCATACAACGCACGATCTGTTTGTAATCGCAATTGCCATCCGGCGGCAGTTTGAAGACGATAAAGTCAATATCGTCCGTACTGTGCAGGGGCGTAATGGCAAACGTCAGCGAGCCGCTTTCTTCAATTTCAAACTTGATCCAGGTGGAGTTTTCTTCGGCCTGTCCGGCACTGGTACCGTTCAGAAAGCAGGAGATCAGGTCGGCTTCGTTATTTTTGCTGCCTTCGCCGCGCACTTTATCAATGCGGTAGGTTTGTTTTTTACAAATATCCTTCGCACTGGAGCAGTCACCGTTGGCTTGGGCAAAAGCACTGATTTGGAAGGCCATCAAGGCCAGAAAGGAGAAAGTTAATCTTCGCATGGTAGGAAATTTTCGTGGTTTTTTTTCAATGTAGAGACAAAACGTTTAAATACTTAACATAAGTTCATAAAGAGGACAAATTTCGATGAAATATTTTTTAACACCGACTAAAGGGGCGCAATCGACGTGTAAACTGTTTTTACCCGGTAAATAGACGTTATATTACCCAAGAAATACACCCTTATAACAACAAAACCTTACCCTGGTTGCCCGGTGTAAGGTTTTGTTATATACTAAAAGTCAATCGTCTATCGCGCTACATTTAGTTTTACCACTTCACCGCGGCCGGTCGATTTGTTTTCCAGCCGCACGAAATACACGGTAGCAGGCAACGAACTCACGTCGAGATAAAATAAATTATCGTCCGGTTGTACCCGAACTTGCGACGCTGATATCAACGATCCGCCCAGGCTGTGCAGGGAAAGGGTAGCCTCAAAACCCGTTTCACTGCGGTACGATACCTCCGTCGTGAAACTCGCCGGATTGGGGAACACCGAGAGTGGACGATTGTAAACACGCGGATCATCCGTACCCGTTGTGCCGAAATAACAGCCGGCATCGACTACCGCTGCGGTGTCTACCACCGGCAATTTGGCGAACCCATCAAACATCGATTGTTCTAGCACATAACTATCGGCGCCCAGCCAGTCCTGCAACAGCGATGCGAATACCTGGCGGTAATCGTTCTGCACACCTTGCAACTGATTGTCGTTGGTCAGGTTTGACAAATTTACATTGGTGCCAACTACCCCGGCCTGAATGGATTTACCGAACAACATCATCGGTGCCAGCGTACCGTGGTCGGTGCCGAACGAGCCGTTTTCGGCAGCACAGCGCCCAAATTCGGAGAAGGTACAGGCAACGACCTGATCGCCAATGCCCGATCCTTCCAGATCAGTCAGGAATGATTTTACGGCCGTCGACAGGCCGGATAACAGATCGGCATGATCACCCACCGAAGTAGTGCCGCTGTCCACCTGTGCATTGTGCGTATCAAAACCACCCAACTGGCA
The DNA here is from genome assembly GCA_038203695.1 of Chitinophagales bacterium. Classification (GTDB taxonomy): domain Bacteria; phylum Bacteroidota; class Bacteroidia; order Chitinophagales; family Saprospiraceae; genus M3007. Next base: position 21,400 of record JBBRDQ010000054.1, on the reverse strand, counting down.
CAGGTAAATTTTGGTCTTGCAACCGCCTTTGATCATCCGGGCAATGGTTTTCAACTGGTTCGCCAGGCTACTGGCTGGGGAGGTGCCGGCAATGCCGTAATCGGACAGCGAATTAGAGCCTGCGTTAAAGACAGAAGTGATCCGTTGTGCATACGCACTGGTGCTTTGCTCGATGCCCATAATATATTCCAACTCCTCGCCATGGTCCGAATTGGGTACATTGGCGATCGGCGCTCCTCCAATCGTTGAAATGAGCGAAAAGAAACCGGCGGCGTCCTGGCCGCTCAGGTTAATGACGTTCTGGTGCTCCGTCTCGGTATGAAAACCCAGCGAAGGATTGGAATCGCCAATCTGAATACCCAGCGGATCGGGCATATTAGCGGTTGGTACACCTGCCACGTCGGGATAAAATCCTTGCAGCGAACGGCCGATCCAGCCTGAAGCAATATTATTATTAGCCGCTGAGCCGTCGCCGCCAGACAACCACAAGTCGGTACCTTTAAAGTGCGACTGGTTCATCAACTGATAGCCGACGCCCTGCACCAGACACGCCTGTCCGGCGTCGTACATGGCTTTCATAGCCGTCATACCCGGATGGATGCCTACCTGGTCGGCACTGGCCAGCGTGGTGTCGAGATTGATCAATTCAGTTTCCGGAATGCGGATCGTCGGACGCAAGGTCGCGTACTTGTCGTACTGTGGAAGAGGGATCACTGCGTTCAGGCCGTCATTACCGCCTTTCAGTTGGATAAGCACCAAGACGCGCTCTTCTACCCCATCGCAGGTAGTCAGAATTCTGGCCAATTTGCTGTTGGCAAAAGGTCGCAATGAGTGGCCATTTACCACGAACGGCGTAACACCCAGCGACGGGAATATTTTGAGAAAGTTTCTACGTTTCATAATTGCTGAGTTTGATGCTTAGAACGTTTGGTATTCCGGTGAATACATAATCGCTGTGATCAGGCGCTCCAGGGCGATTTTCACTTCCGATTCATTGCCGCTATTCAGGTAGTTTTGCCACTCGTAGGTCCAGTCGTTGGGCGGCAGATTATTCAGGAAAGTCTGGATGTAGAAGTAATTAAAACGTTCGTTGTCCACGGTTTCCGGCAGCATGTACTCCAGCAAGTCCTGGACGAGTACGTAGGGATCTGCCGCGTCGCTGACCACTCCGCTGTCGCGGATGAATGGCGCAATATTGAGTTTTATCCCGATTAGCGCATTGACGTTGCCGCCGCCGAACTGACGCGTGCCGGTCAGCAGCATGGCACCCACCTTGTACCGGGCGATGATTGTACCGGAAGTGAACCACTGATGGCTGTGATCGGTGGCATAGAAACCTGGATAACCCGCCACATCAGAGGAAAAAAACAGGGGGAAATTTGCGCCTGCCAACATCCGCGTCTGGACTGCCTGATCATAAAAGGTCTGGTAATGTGTCTGCGGTTTGGTCAGCGGATCTGGAATCGAGACCTGGAAAAACGACAGCGCTTGTAGCGACAATTCCAGTGGCGATTTAATAATACCGCCGATAATTTCATCGGTATTGTCCGAATCGTCGGCATCGAAGAAATGCTGACTGCCCAGTAATTGCTGTAAGACTGGTTTTATTTCGAAGTTATTGGCAATCAGTGTATTAGCCAACGGCGTAATGATATCGTCTTCAATTTCAGCCGTAATATTACCGTGTACAAAATAGTTGTACAACCGGCGGCACAGCGTTTTGGCAGTAGCCGGCTGCGCGAAGATCATATTCACAAAGACATTTAATTCCTGGGACATTTTATCTGCGGTCGGGGCATTGTCGGCCAGAATAGTGGCGTCTTGAAATTTACTGCTAAATTTCTTTTCCGTTTTATTGTGCTGGTTTGGTCTGGCATCGCCGCGTGGAATACCGGTCTCTACATCGATACTGGTCCGGGCTGCATTGACCCGGAAGCCGGTCAGCACCTTCGCTGCCGCTACGATATCATCTTCGGTATAGTTGGTGTAATCTCCCGCCCCAATCTGCGGTCCCTTGCCGATCGTAAACAGTTCTAAAAACTCCCGTGCAAAATTTTCATTGGGATTACTGGCCGTATTTTCATTGTTGTTCAGGTAGCGCAACATGATATTATCCGTCACGATCTTGTAGGCCAGTTTTTTGAAATTACCCAGCGAACCCCAGCGCAATAAAGCCAGATAGTCGTAGTAACTGGAGGTCGGTCCGGTCGTGACCGTCGTGATCATGTACTGATGAAAAAACAGGGTCATTTTGTGACCGATACCGGGGTCGTGCAGCGCCTCATTGATCCACCAACCGCTCAAGTAACGGCGCAGTATAAAATCCTGGGTAGGCAACGTCATGCCCGGCGGGTTGACCCAGGGGACTGGTGCAACCGCATTCGAAGCACTGTACACGGGTTGCTCCAGTTGTCGGGTTTGCAGGGTAAGTAAATCGGCGAGGGCCTGCGCAGCGGTTTGGCTGGCCAGTTCATCCACCTTTGTTTTGGTGTAGCGGAAACTCGTGCGCCGCAACAAATGCGCGGCCCGGCGGGTTCCGAGTACGCCTGTAAAGGGACTCAATGAAGCCATGTCAGAGATTGTTTAGTAAAGTGAAAAATGCAACAGCATTCGAGGTATTACGCTCTGACAGCGGTGGCGCAGAAAAGTTTAAACGAGATGTGAATGAATTTCACTTTTAATTGATTTACGGTAAATAAAATCCGTCCAGTCAGACGGGCAAAATCCGTTCAAATCTGTGAAATCTGTTTAATCCGTTATCCAATCCTGCCGCTACGGATAAGGCTTCAGCCCTCCAACTCCTACAATTGACAAATTTCCTCATAATCCGGCCGGTCATACGGATACCGGTGAATAAAGGAACTGCGGATCTCGCCTTTGTGCAAGACAAACACACCGGGCATCTGAAAACCGTCGCCTAGTTCTTCATTGTGATGTGCCGTGCCGTGTCCTTCGACCACCGTAGCCTGGAATCCGCGAATCCAATTCATCAAACCAAAAATTTGTTGCGGTGTGCCCCGACCTAAGCCGAAGGCCTGATAGATGTGTTTTTCCGGATCCGCGATGTGATCGATCGGAAAAAGTTTGTATTTTTTAAAGAATTTTTCGGCTGTTTCCGGATCGGGCGCCATGTGTACGAATACAATCCGAAATCCCTGTTTTTCCAGTTTTTTACGTATCTTAGCAATATCACTGATGGCTTCGCGACAAAAAGAACAACCGAAAAAGCGCAAAAAAACGAGCATAACGGGCTGTTCTTCTGCTAACTGCGCAACTGACGCTTGGTTATTTACCGTAATCATCTGCTCCCAAAATGCCGGAGACGCGACGGGAACTGGTACTTGCATAATACTTGTTTTTATCAGTGTGTGAAATATGGAGGGCGGAATCAATTCCGCCCTCCATACCCTTAGGACTGGTGCTGGAATAAAGGTGCAAGTCCAGCACCACTCCTTAAATCAACTTCATGGCATCCAGTGCATCGGCCACTTCTTTTACGGCTTTTGCGGATTGGTCGAGCATCTCCTGTTCGTCCTTTTTCAGGCGCAGTTTGATGATTTCTACAATGCCTTTGCGGCCGAGTTTTACCGGTGCGCCTACGAAGATATCTTTCAATTTATATTGTCCGTTCAGGCGAACGCAGCATGGATAAATGCGTTTTTCGTCTTTCAGTATCGAAATCGCCATTTGAGCGGCTGCCGCGCCCGGTGCATACCAGGCTGAAGTCCCCATCAGGTTGACGAGTTCACCGCCGCCCGTTTTGGTACGTTCGATGATCGCATCCAAGCGGTCTTTTTTCACCAGTTCGGTGACCGGAATGCCGCTCACGGTAGTATAACGCGGCAGTGGCACCATGGTATCGCCGTGCCCACCCATCAACATGGCCTGAATATCTTTCGGCGAAACATCCAGTTCTTCCGCCAGGAATGCCCGGTAACGCGCCGTATCGAGTACGCCGGCCATACCGATAACACGTTTGTCGCTTAGGCCGGAAGCCTTCCAGCAAGCATACGTCATTACATCCAGCGGGTTGGATACCACAATGAGGATCGGATTTTTGCTATATTTTAGAATGCTCTGGGTGACCGACACCACGATTTTGGCATTGGTAGAAATCAGGTCATCGCGGCTCATACCCGGTTTGCGGGGGATGCCGGCAGTGATAATTACAATATCGGAATTAGCAGTCAGCGCATAATCGTCACCGCCGGTCACCCGGGTAGAGTACCCGTCAATGGGGGCCTGCTGCCACATATCAAGGGCTTTACCTTTGGCCAGATTGCCCTGGATGTCAATTAACACAACTTCGTTGCAAGCATCGGCGTGCGCTAAGACATTTGCACAGGTAGCGCCTACGTTTCCTGCACCTACCACTGTAATTTTACTCATTGTTAAGACTTTGAAATTTTTGAGAAATTGAATTGGCTCTTGTGGCGGGTCGGGTTTAATTTAAACCACCGTTAAGGCTGGCAAAAGTACGTTGTCCGGTATTTAACGAACTTACCAAACGAGGAGTTTTTTCGGAAAATGAAAATATTTTACCAAAAAATGGTGAATCTCACTCAGTTTGGAATAATCAAGGTGTCCGCCGACACCGAATAACCCGAGAAATTGCCATACCCATTGATAACATTGTTAAAAACGGCGTCTGGATCGCTGAGCGGCTGGTTGGTACCCTGCCGGGCCAACGACAAATGATAGCGGTAAAAATCTTCAGAAAGGGTGCGCCATTCCAGGAAAATGCGCTTGACTTCGTCGGTGGCCGGATTGAACGGAATGATTGCATCGAGGTACAGTTTCCGGCGGTTGTCATTCCAGAAATTTTCATTGACCAGCACGACGGGTTCGGCAATGTTGTTGAGCAGCGAAAGCGTCGGTCCGTCGGTCACAAAATAGGTGTCGGCTTCTTCGGGATAGTCAAATACTTTTTGTCCGTTGATGATCTCGTAGACGTATTTTTCATGGCGCAGATTGAACGCATAATAACGGCCGGTTACCGGCAATAGATTGGGCAGTTTCAATTCCAGTGGAATACGCAGGGCTTTTTTGCCGTCGGCCAGATTTTCGATGCGAATCGAATCAAGTACGCGGAAACTCTCCAAGCCATTAAAAGGCGGCACACTGCTCGTAGCCTGAACCCGTGGATAACCGCCTATCTCCACCGTGATCGTGTAAGGTGTTTCGGGTCTTACGACGGCGCTGCTTTCAAAAAATATCTTGCCGCGGTCGTCCAGTTTACGCAACAGTCGGGTATAGAATTGCCCGCCGTTTGACACCGTTATATCTACAGAGGCAGGCGTCCCCTCATCATCTACGGCATATACCGGCTGGCTCAGCGTTACGTTTGCCTGAAAAGGTTCGCCAGTGGTAAAATGGCTGACTACCACGATTCTAGCGGGTTCATCGGGCAAATCTATTTGCAAATCCCGGGCGCAGGAAGCCAGCAGCAGGGTCGCTACCAAAAGCACGTGTGTAGATTTCCGCATACGCTAAAACTGATATTTCACCTCATACCGGAAAACCGGCAACAAAGGCAGCAAGGTATATTGTGTCGCTTTCCCTTTCACACCGCTTTCCAAGTCCAGCAGGATATACGACGGGTTCGCGCGGTTGTAAGCATTATAAACTCCCAACTGAAAACCATGTTGCAGCCGCCCGTGCGTAAATTGCCCGTTCAATGCTACATCCAGTCGATGGTACAGCGGCAGCCGGTAATTGTTCACTGCCGTAAAGATATAAACTACTTGGGTCTGATCACCGCCGGGTGTCTGGTGGGTGTACTTTACCGAGCCGAGTGTAATCGGATTGCCGGTAGCAAAACTCCAGACCGCATCGGCGCTCAACCAGCGAAACAAGCGCTGGTGCAGGTTGATTTTCAGGTCGTGCCGGCGATCAAAGCGGAACGGATAGACTTTGCCGGAATTCAACGCAGGAAATTGACGGGTGGATTCGGACAAGGTATAGGCAATTGATCCCGTGGTCGGACCGGTGGTTTTTTCCAGTAAAAATTCTATACCGGTACTGCGACCCGTACCACCGGTAATCCGGTCTTCCCAGCCGCTGGCATCTTCGGCACCGCCGTTGAGCAGGACATCATTGACGGCTACAAAACTCAACACGCGCTCAAATTTCTTGTAATACGCTTCCAATTGGGTGTTCCAGCCGGCACCGCGCCAGCCAAGTCCGAAGGTGCCTTGCCAGACGCGTTCCGGCGGTACTTTGCGGGTAGACGGCACCCATAACTCAAACGGCAGACTGATGTTAAAAGAACCGATCTGGTGCAGATACTGGGTGTGGCGGTGAAAACCGGCCCACTGGCTCCAGCCCTTGCTTCCGGTATGCTGCAGGCGAAAACGCGGCTGTAATGCGCCATAATTGGATTGTCTGCCCAAAAAAGCCGACCCGTTTACGCCCGCTTCGATCATCCAGTTTTTGAACGGTTTCATTTCGGCATCGATATACACTTCGGTTTCAACGGCATTTAACAACTCATTGTTGGTAAGAATGCGGGAGATCGAATCAATGGAGGAAGGCGACTGCCCAGGTTGTAAAAAGTTGATCTGAATCGTGCCCGGCTGGAAAATGTGCCGCGTATAATTGCCACCCCAGCGCAGGGTCATATTAGGATTGAAATAACGGGTAAAGTCGGTTTTCAACGATACATCCCGGATCAGCGTCTGGTACAATTGGGCATAATCAGCCTCCGTTGTTTCACGTCCGGTTGCGGTAGATAGCAGGGTGGACTGGAATCCCAGCGTACTTTGATAGATAAAACGGCTGTACCGCAGTGTGGTGTTGGAAAACAGGTTGCTGTGAATAACCCGGTTCCAGCGCAGCGCGGCAATGGTATTACCCCACACCGAATTGAGTGTGTATTGATTGGTATAAACACCTTCCGTCCGCCGTACCAGCTGGTCGTACTGGTTTCGAAAATTATCCGAACCCTGGTAAAAACTCAGGTAAAAACGATCCTTGGTCGTAGCCACGAAGGTGAGTTTGGCGTTCATATCATAAAAGCCATAACTGACCTTATCGCCGGAAAAATTCAGCAGATTGCCCCGTTTGCTGAAAAATCGCACCCAGGGCTCAAAATACGTGGTACGAAAACCCACCAGCAACGCCATTTTTTCTTTGATAACCGGTCCTTCCAAGGTGCCGGAGGCGGCAAACAAACCGGTAGAAACCTGCGCCCGGTATTTGCGAAAATTGCCATCGCGCGTGCGCACATCCAGCACCGACGAGACACGACCGGCATACCTCGCCGGGAAATCACCTTTCCAGAGTTGCGCCGAACTGACTGTCGCCGTATTAAAAATAGAAAACAAGCCCAGCGCATGGCTGGGATTGTATACCGGTACATCGTCGAGTAAAATCAGGTTCTGATCCGCATTGCCCCCGCGCACATTGAGTCCGCCCAGTCCGTCTACCCCTGTCTGTACGCCGGCCTGCAAGGCGGCCTGACGCAATAAATCGGCTTCACCGCCCGGCATCGGCAGGTTTTTCAGCCCCGATAAAGACAGGTTGAGCGGAACGTGATTATGGCGCAATGCTGCGCTATCAGGACTGGAACCCAGGATCACAATTTCGCGCAGGGTGTTATCGGGCTGGAGTTTTATGGTCATAAACTGGTCAGCATTCAGCACCAGTTGCAATGGTTCGCGTCGATAGCCGAGATAGGAAACCAGCAGATTGTAAGTACCTTCCTCCAGGCGTATGCTGTAAAATCCGAATTCGTTGCTGATCGCTCCCCCACCCTTTTCATTTAAAATGCGAATGCTGGCCCCCAGGATGCGCTCGCCTGTCTCGGCATCCTGTACATATCCGCTAAACGTGTATCGCGGGTTTTTACGAAAGAAAACGATCTGTCCGTCCATGACCTGGTACGTTGCCTTGGAGCAAGCGGAAATCTGATCAACGATTTTCAACAGGGGGGTAGCCTGCACTGTGATGCGAACGGGCGGGCATTGACTAAAAAAACGATCACTGAAGACAATATTGATCCCGGTCTGGCGGGCGAGTTGCACCAGTGCCTGCGCAGGCGTACAATCCTGGCAATCAAAGTCCACACTGGGTAAGGGCGCGTTTTGCGCCTGGAGTAAGCCGGTAAACAGGAGGGCTATAAAAACAAAAAATGCCTTAACTTGAATCGCCATCGGTTAAAAACAATGGCGCAAGTTAAGGCGTTCTGTCCCTACATCGGCAGAAAAAATAAGAAGTCGTCGGCAATTTTGCCAGGCCTGCCGATTAATCTGAGGTCCCACAGCCTTTCGGCTGTTGCTGGGTAAGGTATAAATCAACCTGCTCGCCCTTGCGCATGGTACCATTGGCATCAAACTTAGGGCTTTGCCGGTACACATAGGCCGTTTCCGGGTTGGTTACCGTGCCGTCCGGAATGACCGATCCGACATTCAATTCGCTGGTTTGCAGCAAAAACTTCGCAGCGTCAAAGGTCTGACACACGCAATCGGGTATATTAACCGTGAGGGTAACTTCGTCGCTGACCAGGAAATCGATGGTGGCACCCATTTCTACGGGGACCGGAACGCCGCCGTAGCGCAGTTTACGGGTAATGGTATCGCCCCGGTAAATAACTGCTACGATCGTATTGGGTGTCAACTTAGGACTGGCTATACGCGCCACAATCCGGGGCTTGAGCCCCAGTCTGCTTAGTTTGCGGCTATATAGTTCGTAGTCGTCGCCCCCGGTCAGGTCGGGTAATTTGATAATATCCGGATTGCTTTTGGCGACGGTAAAATACAGCGTACGTCCTTCCTTCACCCGGCTGTCCGCCGTCGGGTTCTGGGCAATAACTTCACCGGGTGGTTTGCCCGGCACATAAATGGAGTCGCTGATAGCCACCGAGAAATCGCGCGAGCGGGCTTTTTTATTCGCATCCCGGAAACTCATGCCCACATAGTTGGGCACCTGCGTACTCTCGCCGTGATTGGTATAACATCTAAGCCACCAAAAAGTCAGCATGAAAAGGGCCGTCACCAAACCTGTCATTCCGAGGCAGTTTCTCAACACAAACGGTGTGGTAAAAAAAGCGTAGAATTCAATCCCGAGGTGCCGGAGTTTTTGCCACATAGTATTCAAGTTTAAAATTGGGGGAGTTTTAAGTGTGCAGGTGCAGGTACCGCAAAGACGGCATTTGAAAAGAATCGGACAAAAGTAGGATGTAAAACAGGCTTTGACGAAACAAACCTACCTATTTTATTTAGCAATCATTTTCTTTGCCCCCGTTTCGAAGATAAAGACCGGGCCGATGCCTGCTATTTTTGCAGCAAACCCCGCACCGCAGCCTGGCATCAACACATTTATAAAAACTGTTTCAACATCCATTGATATGTACGAAAATCCACGTCTGATCCTTAATACGGACAATCCGCCCGAGGCTGGCAGCATTACCTGGCGCAGCCCCAGCAATATCGCGATCATTAAATACTGGGGTAAATACGGCATCCAATTGCCACGTAATCCATCCCTCAGTCTCACCCTGGCCGCTTCGTGTACCGATACGGTCCTGGAATATGAAATGCGTGAAGTGGACGCAGCCGATGTGCCGATCGACCTGGAATTTTTCTTCCACGAGGAAGAAAATACCGTATTTGCGGCCAAAACACAGCAGTTTCTAGAAAGTTTGCTGCCGATTTTCCCTTTCTTACGGCAACTAAAACTCTCCATTCACACGGGCAATTCCTTCCCGCATTCGGCCGGCATTGCGTCATCGGCCTCCGGCATGTCGGCCCTGGCGCTGTGTTTGTGTTCGCTGGAAGATCAGTTGTTCGGTACTTTGCAGGATCCGGCGGCTTACGATCAAAAGGCCTCCTACCTGGCGCGGCTGGGTAGTGGCAGTGCCTGTCGTTCGATCTTCCCGTATGCTGCTGTATGGGGTGAAACAGCGTCGGTTCCCGGCTCTTCCAACGAGTACGCCGTACCGATCGGTGATGACATCCACGAAATTTTTAAAGACCTGCACGACGATATCCTGATCGTCAGCAGCGAGGTGAAATCGGTGAGCAGCCGCGACGGACACGCCCTGATGGACGGCAATCCGTATGCGGAAGTGCGGTATGCCCAGGCGCGTATCCGCTTGAGTACCCTGCTCGAAGCCATGCGTACCGGCGACCTGGCAACGTTTGGAAAAATTGCGGAAGATGAAGCGATGACCTTGCATGCACTGATGATGTGCAGCAATCCGTCGTATGTACTGTTGCTGCCGAATTCGCTGGCCATTATTGAAAAGGTGCGCGCCTACCGCGCCGCTACCGGCCACCCGGTATTTTTCACCCTGGACGCGGGTCCGAACGTGCATCTTATCTATCCCGGCGATATCGTGCACGAAGTCCGGGCCTTTATCGAAGAACAACTGGGTGATTACTGTGAAGAAGGATACGTGCAGCAGGACTGGGTGGGAGAAGGACCGGAGGAAATTTAATGATTAATGGTTAATGGTTAATGGTTAATGTATAACGATTAATGATTAAGGGTTAATGCCCACATGTTGAAGCATTAACCGTTAATCATTAATCGTTAACCATTAAAAAGAATTACATTTTCTTCTTCCACTCCGCAATGGAGTTCGCGTTCATGCGCTGGTAGTCGGCGTTGTTCTCGGCTTTTGCCAATTCGGCACTGCGTTCTGCCGTAGCGATCGCGTCTTTATACTGACCCAGTTCGGCCTGGATTTGTGATTTCAGGCGCAGGATAAAGAATTTTTCACCGCCTTTTTCGATCGACTTGGTTACCCAGTCGAGGGCCGTTTTCATGTCTTTCTTTTCTTCGAAGTAGTACTGTGCGGCCATGTAGTACGAATTGGCAGATGGACCGTCCATTTCTTCTTTGATGCTGGCGATTACTTTGGCGTCGGTATCCAGGGTGATGGGCATCGTTACTTTGGTGTACTCCCAGGAGATTTCCAGGTCGCCGCCAGTATTGCGCAGATTGTTGAAACCGATGGTAAAAGACTCCACCAGATCGCGTTGGGTCATTGCCGGTACGGTGAATTTTGCAGCTACGTCTTCTTCCTTGTATTTATCGCCGGGAACGCCACCAAGTGTGGTATTTTTGTAGAAAATGATCGTCCACTGTTTTTCATCGGGGATGGTGTATAGCGCGTAGGTGCCTTTGGGCAGGGCAACACCGCCGACTTTTGCGTCGTCGCTAAAGGTGATTTTCGTGGAACTATTCGCGCCGGTGCGCCACATTTCGCCGAATGGCACAAGACCGCCAAAAATTTTACGGCCTTTGGCGCTTGGGCGGGAGTAGTCGACATCTACTTTGATCAAACCGATACTCTGGGTGATCTTGCACGACGGACTTGGTGCTGGTTTCTGGATTTGGGCGAACGTCCCGGTAATGGCAAACAGCATTACGAAGACGATGAGACTGAAAAGTTTGTTCATAAATAAGGTAAAAAGTTAACCCGGAACCGGGTGAATTAAGGTGATGATTTAATCGCATAAAACATTAAACGGAGAAAATGGTTGATCGGGTGGCGAGGCTATTGGTGAATTTATGTCATACGGATTGCATAGAAAACGCAACAAATATACATGGGCGAGCATAAAACCCTAATTTTGCCCGCAAAAATTCACTAAAATGCTCACTTTCTCCTGCCACCCTTTCGACAATTTGACTGTCCGCGAACTATACGAAATCATGACGTTGCGCCAGGAGATCTTTATCGTCGAGCAAAACTGCGCCTACCTGGATGCCGATGGTAAAGACTTGTCATCCTGGCACTTACTGGGTCGCGATGACGCTGGCAAACTGGTTTGTTACACCCGCCTGCTGCCGGAAGGACTGGCGTATGATGGTTATACTTCGATTGGTCGCGTGGTCAACGCCGCTTCGGTACGCGGCACCGGCACCGGTAAAATACTGATGCAGCGCAGTATCGAGATGTGCCGGCATTTATTTGGTAATCACCCGATCAAAATCGGCGCACAGTCGTATCTGTTAAAATTCTACGCAAGTTTTGGCTTCCAGTCCACTGGCGAGGCGTATATCGAGGACGGGATACCGCATACGAAAATGATTCTTTTGGATTAATCAGTAGATTAGACTCCTGATAATGCCAGGCAATATCGAGCGCTGGACTTCACGCTTCACGCTTCACTTTCCCCTTCCTCCTTGCCCGCACCACTTCAACCAGGATCGGCACTACCGAGAATGCCAGAATGCCGAATATCACCAGTTCGAAGTTATTTTTCACAAACGGCAATTGTCCGAAGTAATACCCCGCCAGGGTCAGACCTGACACCCATAACGCACCGCCACTTAGACAAAACGTAATAAAACGACGGTACTCCATTTTACCTACACCCGCCACGAAAGGTGCGAATGTGCGCACGATCGGCACAAATCGCGCCATAATCAGCGTTTTTCCGCCGTGTTTTTCGTAAAAATCTTGGGTCTGATCGATGTATTTGCGTTTCAGGAACCAGTAATCGCGGGTAAAAATGCGCGTCCCCAGATAACGCCCAAAGAAATAATTGGTATTATCGCCCAGAATGGCCGCCGCAAACAACAAGGGAATCAGCAGCCAAACGTTCAGTGCGCCATTCGACGCAGGATTGGCCGCTAAAGCGCCGGCCGCGAACAGCAGCGAATCGCCGGGCAGAAACGGCGTCACCACCAGGCCCGTTTCACAAAAGATGATCAGGGCTAAAATGAGGTAAAATTGCCAGTCGTACTGTTGCAGCAGATCACCGAGAATCACATCCAGGTGGCGGATTTTATCGAGCAGTTCGGTTAGAAATTCGAGCATTGGTATTTGATTTTAAGATTTTCACCACACAAGGGTCCTATGTGGTTAACAAACCCTTGTCCCGCAACAAATTACGCAACACATCCAGATCGGCTGCATTGCTGAATCCGTTTTTGGGGATTGGGTTAAAGACCTTACTGGGTTGGTACAGCACAAAACAATCGGACATCTCAGCGGCGCTTTTAAACTCCGTCCAGGCATAGGAACCGGTATAATCGTCCGTTTGCACCTTGATATCCTGCTCGCTGAACGTATAGTGCATCGGCTGGTGTAAATTGGTGGCGGCATTGAAAGCACGCCGCGCCAGGCCACCGGCCATCCACCACAAAAGTCCACCGGCCAGTACAAACGGCACCAGCCAAAAATAAAACGGTTGTTGCCAGATCGACGGATTTATGGTAAAAAACAGCACCAGTCCGATAGCCAGAATGATCAGTTGCTTTTTCAGCATCATGCCGCGCATCAACCGGCTATACATCCCCGCTTCCAGGGTAAATTTGACTTCTACAGACACCTTTTTAGGGGTTATGAGTGATGAATTATGCTCGTCATTTGCATGTGTTGCAGGTTCTATCCAATTTTGGGCGCGCAAACCTACGGCGTTCGGGGAAAATAGCGGCAGTTAATTTATGGATTTAAATTACGCCAAATTCCAATTTAGCCCTATTTTTCCCGCCTCATTTCGCGCGTTGGCCGTGGGCCAATGGCAAAACCCTGTATCAAATGGCATTTTTCGACAATCTTTTCCGTAAAAAATCAATTCCCGATGCACTCGCTACCGCCGAACAGGAATCCGCGCACGGCGGCGGACTGGAAAAAAACCTGCGGGTCATGGACCTTACGGCACTCGGTATCGCTGCTATTATCGGCGCGGGTATCTTCAGTACCATCGGCAAAGCAAGTTTTAGCGGTGGACCTGCCGTAGTCTTGTTGTTTATCTTTACCGCGCTAGCCTGCGGATTTGCCGCATTTGCCTACGCGGAATTTGCTTCGTTGCTACCTGTTTCTGGCAGCGCCTACACCTACTCTTATGTGGCATTCGGCGAATTGATCGCCTGGATCATCGGCTGGGCCTTGTTGATGGAATACGCCGTCGGCAACATCACGGTGGCGGTCTCTTGGTCGGGTTATTTCACCGGACTCTGTGCGAGTGCAGGCTGGCACATCAGCGAGTGGGCGACCATCGACTATGTCTCGGCCCGCGATGGATTCGAAAGCGCCAACGCCATGCTTAAATCGGGCACACCGATGGATAAATTAAGCGATGCATTGCACGAAGCGTATATGGCCTGGCAAACGGCCCCGCAGATCGGCGGATTCCACGTTATCCTGGACCTGCCGGCGATCATTATGTCCATTCTGATCACCGCGCTGGTGTATGTCGGTATCAAAGAATCCAAAACAGCCGGCAACTGGATGGTGGCCCTGAAACTGCTGATCGTATTGTTGGTAATCATTGTCGGCGTTTTCTACGTGGATACGGCCAACTGGCATCCCTTTATGCCCAACGGTTTTGGCGGCGTGATGTCGGGCGTGTCGTCGGTATTTTTTGCCTACATCGGTTTCGACGCATTGTCTACTACAGCCGAGGAATGTAAAAATCCCCAGCGCGACCTGCCCCGCGCCATGATTTATTCGATCATTATCTGCACCGTTTTATACGTGATTATCGCGCTGGTACTGACTGGCATGGTCAGTTACACCGAACTGGAGGTGAACGACCCGCTGGCGTTTGTGTTTGACCGCATCGGCTTGAAATGGTTCTCCGGTGTGATCGCCGTCAGTGCCGTCGTCGCCATGGCGGGTGTATTTCTGGTATTTCAACTCGGCCAACCGCGTATTTGGATGACTATGAGCCGCGACGGTTTATTGCCCAAGAAGTTTTCGCATATCCACCCGCGCTTCCGCACCCCCGATTTTGCCACCATTATTACCCTGATCTTTGTCGTGGTTCCGATGCTGTTCATCCCGAGCGATACGGTGCTGGATCTGTGCAGCATGGGCACTTTGTTTGCCTTCGTACTGGTGTGCGCCGGCGTTCTGAAAATGCAGATTACGCCGGATGCGCCGCGTGGTAAATTCCGCACGCCTTACCTGAATGCGCAGTTTATTTTCCCGGCGATGATCGTCGCGGGTGCCGCATTTTTATTTATCAAATACCCGGAAGATACCAAGGCCTGGCTGACCAATGAGCGGCAGATGTTCGTCTCCGGCAACCTGATGACCAATATGAACGACGCCGACATCGCCCAAGTCAAAACCTTGGTCGCCCAACGCGACAGCGCCGGACTAGCCGCTACCAACAACGACCTGGCGGCCTATCTCAGCAGCCTGGAAGTGACCGACAACGATAAAAAAACCACTATCTACGCCGACCTGGTGAAAGTCATGCCTTTAACCAGCGAGCAGCAATACGAAAGCGGGTTCCATTTGTTCAAGCACAAAATCCCGATGTGGTTATTTCTCATCACCTGTTTTGCGCTGATCTTCTGGTGTTTTAAATACCGCCTGTCGCTGATTCCCGTCCTCGGCCTGGTCTCCTGTTTCTATATGATGGCGCAGATACCCTCCAAAAGTTGGCTGGGTTTCTTTATCTGGCTGGTGGCGGGACTGTTTATTTACTTTGGGTACGGGTATAAGAATAGTAAACTAAATAAGAAGTTATGAGTTATGGCGACGCGCGTGCCTGGTGTTTTCAGGTTTTCTTGGCATCCGTTAAGGTGAATTGATTGATAATCATGTAATCGGCAATCGTCAATCAATATCGCTTATTGGCTCTCAAATTGCCTTACCTTTCGGCCATGATAGAACAACCGAAAAAGCGCATTCTCGGCATCGACCCCGGCACCAACGTACTTGGATTCGCGATCATCGATGCGGATAAAAAAAGTATTGTGGTGGTAGAAATCGGGGTCGTCACCTTCGCCCATCTGGGGGCGGAACAGACGATCAAACTGCGTTATATTTTTGAACAAGTGCAGGACCTGATCAATCAGCACAAACCTTCGGAAATGGCCATCGAAGCGCCGTTTTTTGGTAAAAACGTGCAATCCATGCTCAAGCTGGGCCGTGCCCAGGGTGTGGCCATTGCCGCTGGCATGGTCAACAACCTGGCGACTACGGAGTACATGCCCAAGAAAATCAAAATGGCCGTTACGGGCAATGGGAATGCGTCCAAGGAACAAGTGGCCGGCATGCTGGAAAATATCCTGAAAACTACTTTTTCGGAAAAGTACTACGATGCCACCGATGCACTGGCGGCAGCCGTATGCCACTGGTTCCAGTCGTCGAGCCGGGGCGGCGGGGCCGGTAAATCATACAGCGGGTGGTCGGCTTTTTTAAAGGATAACCCTAACCGGGGTAAGTAACCGTATGCTGACGATTCGCACTACGCCACATTTCCAGCCAGAAAAAACCTACATTTTTCAGGTACTGCTGGGTGAATTGCTGGGGCTCTCCTGGCAGATCGAATGGGCCGATGTACAGCACTATGAAATCGGCTTGCCCAATGGCGCAACCCTGGTAGTGGAAGATCATTTCTGGGCAAATGTCCCGGCAGACTATCTTCAACCGCATTTTATCCCGGCAACAGCGCTGACACTCCCCCACCCTTTGCTACCCGATGAATGGCTGACCTGTATCTACGGCCGACCGGAGATAGCACAAACATCCGGCAGCATCGTTAGTGGATTTGATGTGTTTGCTTCGGCATTTTTTATGCTCACCCGCTGGGAAGAGTACGCCCTGCCGGATCGCGATGCCCACGGACGTTTTCCGGCCACCAAAGCCCTGGCCGTTCGCGCCGGGTTTCTCGACCGGCCGGTGGTGAATGAATACGCCGCATTACTCGCTTTACTCCTCACCCGATTGGGGGTCACGTTGCCTGTACCGCAACGCCATTTTCAACTCATCCTTACCTGCGACGTCGATCATCCGCGTAAATGGTGGTCTTTGGTGGATCGCTTAAAAACGCTGGGCGGCAGTATTTTCAAGCGAAAGAATCTCCGGGAAATGCTTTTTTGGGTGCAAAATGATTTGTTGCAACGCCGCGATCCGTACGATGTTTTTGATAACATGATGGATGCCGCCGAACAAGCCCATACCATCTTTCATTTTAATTTTTTAAGCCGGCGACCGGTTGCTTCCGATTGTTACTATCCGTTGGCACACCCTTTTATCCAGAAATTATTACAAAAAATTGCTGCGCGGAGGCATGTAATCGGCTTTCATCCTTCCTACGAGGCATATGAAGATGCACCGATTTTTATAGCCGAATTGGCGGCTTTACGTACGTGTACGGCTGCTCCGGTCGTCTCCGGTCGCCAGCATTACCTGCGTTTTGCAGCCCCGTATACCTGGCAACGATGGGAAGACGCCGGCATGGAATGGGACAGCACGCTGGGGTACGCCGAAGCCGAAGGGTTTCGCTGCGGCGTTTGCTGTTCGTTTCCCGTATTCAATTTTTTAACGCGCACTACTTTGCGTTTGCGGGAGCGCCCGCTGATTGCCATGGACGTAACCCTGGCGCAATATCGCGGGTACACGCCGCAGCAAGCCATTGGTGTTTTACAAAAACTTCGGGCGGAAGTGGTAAAGCACCGTGGGGAGTTTGTTCTTTTGTGGCATAATTCCTCTTTGAACGACTACCATTGGGCGGTCTGGAAAACAGTTTATCAGTCGCTTTTTACCCGTACCTGACTTATGCACAAATACCTACTGTTATTAGTAACTTTTTTTACGCCGTTGTTTTTGTTGGCCCAGGCCAGCGGCGTGCCATTGCAATCGCCTACGTATCATCTGGTGGATCGCCTGCAAATACTGACCGGTAACGCCGGCGAAATCCACACCGAAGTACTGCCCTACTCGCGTAAAGACGTGGCAGAAATGGCGCTGTCTATCGCGGCTGATTCGAATTTAACCCGCCGCGATCGGGAGGATCTGCAGTATATTTTTAATGATAACAACGAATGGGTGCCGGACTCAACGTATCTCGTTCGCAACCGGAAGGCGATCCTGAAGACATTTTACGCTACCCCGGCCAACTTTTTTGAGGTCAACACCCGCGATTTTATCCTGCGCGTCAACCCCATGTTCAACTTTAATATAGGCCAACAACAGGATGACGGCGGACTGGTTTTTATGAATCAGCGCGGGCTGGAAGTACGGGGAGAGATAGATCGTAAAGTATTTTTTTACACCAACTTAGTAGAATCGCAAGCGCGTTTTCCCAATTACATGCAGCGCTGGATCGATACGTATCGCTCGATTCCGGGTGCCGGCTTTTTCAAGCAATATCAACCGCGCATTCTTGATATTCGCAATGGTTATGACTTCAATGTAGCCAATGCTTACCTGAGTTTTAATATTTCCAAACACGTCGGCATACAACTCGGCCACGGCCGGAATTTCATTGGATCAGGCTATCGCTCCCTGTTGCTTTCGGATGTGGGCAACACTGCTTTTTACTTGAAATTAAATACACGCGTCTGGAAATTTCAATACCAGAACCTTTTCCTGGAATTGAATCCGGTCTCGCAGGTCTTTATACCGGATGGCACGCGGATCCCTAAAAAGTACGCTGCCATGCACTATCTGAGTTATGAAATTACCCCGCGATTAACGCTGGGTTTCTTTGAAGCGACGGTATTCAATCGCAGCCAGCAGTTTGAATTTCAGTACCTCAACCCGGTGATTTTATACCGCACCGTAGAAGGGATGATTGGCAGTCCCGATAATATTTTGATCGGCTTTAACGGCCATTGGAACCTGGCCCGGCGGGTGCAGGTCTACGGGCAGATTATACTTGATGAATTCCGGTTTGCCGATCTTTTCGGGGCCAGTCAGAAAGGCTGGTGGGCTAATAAATATGGTTTACAATTGGGGGTAAAATACATTAACGCCCTTAATATCAACCATTTGGATTTACAGGTAGAGTATAATTACGTGCGGCCCTATACGTATTCTCACTACGACTCGCTGAATAGTTATACCCATTACTCCCAGCCATTGGCACACCCGTTGTGGTCCAATTTTAAAGAAATTGTCGGCATCGTGCGGTATCAGCCGACCGCCGCCCTTTCGTTCTCCGCACGATTCATTCATGTCGATAACGCCGACAATTCTTCTGTCAATTGGGGCAGTAATGCCCTGCTGGATAACTCGTCGCACCCGCAGGATTACGGCAATACGCTCGGCCAGGGTATCGGCTCCACCATCGACCTACTGCGGTTCGATGCTTCCTGGATGTTGTACCACAACTTTTTTGTGGACTTCAATGTCTTATTGCGGCGCAAAAACAGTGTAGACAATGCCTTGGACCAAAATACCAAAATGATCGGACTCGGCCTGAGAATGAACCTCTGGAATGCGCAAAACGACTTCTAAAGATGGATGATTTAAAGTATACCGCTCATGCGAGTGCCGTAATCGATCCCGGTTGTACCATCGGCGCGGGCTCAAAAATCTGGCATTTCTGCCATGTAATGCCCAATTGTCAGATCGGAGAAAACTGCATTCTAGGGCAAAATGTGCTGGTTTCTCCGGGTGTTATCTTGGGGAATGGCGTAAAAGTACAAAATAACGTCTCGCTCTACACCGGCGTTTTTTGTGAAGATGACGTCTTTGTAGGGCCGTCCGCTGTATTTACCAATGTGGTGAATCCGCGCAGTTTTTTGAATCGAAAGGAAGAGTTCCGGCAGACATTGGTCAAAAAAGGGGCCAGCATCGGTGCGAATGCCACGATTGTTTGCGGCGTTACACTGGGCGAATATTGCCTGATCGGGGCAGGTGCCGTGGTGACGAAAGACGTGCCGGCATTTGCACTGATGGTCGGTAATCCGGCCCGGCACATGGGCTGGGTAAGCCGCTACGGGCATCGTTTACATTTTGATACGACGGCAGTTGCATTTTGTTCGGAAACCAGTGAAAAATACCAGTTAGCCGATGATAAAGTACGACTCGTTCCATCTACCGATCAACCCATAAACCCATAAACCAACCTGCCTTTGCGTACCATTTCGACGATCACGAACCATTTACACGAATCCGAAGCACATTGGTTTGCGGTACATACGCGTTCCAAAAGTGAGAAGTTCGTCCAGCGAATTTTAGAAAAAAAGGGTATTGTGGTTTATTTACCTTTACAAAAATTAATGCGCCGGTACACGCGCAGCACGCGACTGACCGAAAAACCACTGATCAATTGTTACGTCTTTGTGAAAATTGTCAAGCTGCAATATGTGCCGGTTCTGGAAACTGAAAACGTAGTAGGATTTGTAAAATTCAACAAGGATCTGATCGCTATTCCGGAATGGGAAATCGAAATTTTACGGCGCATTACCCTGGAAGATGGCCTGCAAATAGCGTCGACCGCTACTGTTTTCGCATCGGGTGATCCGGTTGAAATCAGTGCCGGTAATTTGATGGGTTTAAAAGGCCATATTGTCCGGGTAGAAGGCAAGCGGAAAATGCAGGTTGAACTGGCTTATTTGGGTCAAAACCTATTAATTACCGTCGATACGGCATTTCTGGAAAAAACGGGGCTGAGCGGATTTTAGAATTTATTGACTTCGAAGTCACCCCGTCACTAAGTAATCCCAACAAAATATTCGTACTTATAATTAATTTATCCGATGGATTTTTGGGATAATCGACTACAACAGGCGATCCGGCAACTATTCGGCGATTTGGACGAAGACACGCTGCGCGGCATCCGTGCTTTTTTTGATTGGGTAGATCTTCCAGGCGGCACCTTTCTGGTACGCCAGGGCGACCAAGGGGATTGTATGTACGTGCTTGCCAGCGGTCGCCTGAAGGTACAGCGCCGGCATTCTTCCGGACGAATGGATAATTTAGGGGAAATTTCAAACGGAGAACCGGTGGGTGAAATGGCATTGATCACCGGCGAGCCGCGCAGTGCCGATATTCTGGCCATGCGCGACAGCGTGATGGCGCGCCTGTCCAAAGCAGGATTTGACGAGTTGGTACACTTGTATCCGCAAGCGCTGATGAATATTTCCAAAACGATCATCAACCGGTTTAAACGAAGCACCGGCGCTAAAAGAGCCAAAAAACGCATTGTGAATCTCTGCGTCCTGGTTGTCTCAGACAAACTGGACGTAAAAACATTTACCCGTGAACTTTGTGCAGCCTTGACGGTACACGGCGACGTGTACTTTTTAGATAGTGCCACTGTCAACGCTGAACTTCACAAAGAAGAAATTGCCCAATCGACCCACAGCAACAATGAAACTTACCGCCGGTTAACTTCCTGGCTCGAAGAACAAGAGATCAATCATCGCTTCGTGGTGTATTTGCCCGATGCGGAAGATACGGAATGGACCCGGCGATGCCTGCGCCAGGCCGATGAAATCCTGTTGCTGGGCGATGGCACGGCTTCGCCGCAACTGCATACGCTGGAAACGCGCTATCTTCACGGACCGGTCCGTCTGACCATCGCCGGCCAGACGCTTGCCATTGTTCACCCCGCGCAGCAAACACATCCTATCGGTACAGCAGCTTGGTTGGCACCCCGGGAGTTGAATTTTCACCACCATATACGCTGGCAAAATACCAAAGATATGGCGCGGCTGGCCCGCTTTCTCAGCGGTAATGCCGTTGGTCTGGTGC
>JBBRDQ010000053.1:0-24965 GCA_038203695.1 Chitinophagales bacterium | reverse complement strand
CGGTGCCTCTCCTTTACTGGCATAACGGCGCATGTCCGGATCGACGGCGTGGTCGGTGATCCAATCAATATTGGGTTTGAAAAAAGCCATCATCTCAGGCGGCAACGTAAGTGCTGCCAAACGATTGATGCGTTTGTGGCCAAAAAAGCCCCAATCAGGCCCCAATAAATGGGTGTTGTGCGCAGGCGTGAGGGACGTAAGCACGATAAAAGTCAAGGCCGCGAGGGCAAATCGGGAGTGTTTATAATTTTTCATTGGCTACAAGTAAGGCGTATCGAGTATATCCAAAGACCAGGCTTCGGCTTTTTCGGCAAATAAGGCTTTGGTCTTCGCCCAGGTATTTTTAAACAGGTCTGACTGACGATAGGCTTCCAGCGCGGCAGCATCGTCCCAGATACTGAGGGTAAAAAGCATCGTGGGCAGCGCAGCATTTTGCCCCAATTCCATGTGCCGGCAACCGGGGAATGCGCGAATGGCCGCTTTAGTCGGCTCGAAAACTTCGCGGCGAAACTGCTCTACTGTCTCGGGACGGAAGGTCATTTTAACAATACGCTTGATCATAGGGCAGGTTTTAGCGGGCGTACCGACGTTTGCGCAGAAAATTAAAAACGAAGCCGAACAATCCCAAAAATAGCAGTGGTGCGCCGATATTCAAGGTGCGCCACCACACCGCCTGGTCTTTTGCTTTTACGCTGTCGAGCATACGCAGTTTTACTTCTCGTGCACGTGCTTCGATCACGCCATTCGGATCGATCAAATACTCTATCGCATTGAGCATCAGGTCTTTATTGGCATACATATTTTTTTCAAACCGGTTGGCACCGAGTGGATCGAATTCCTGCTGGGCTGCATTGCGCACAAAATTAGCCGCTACATCGCCGTCGCTGATAACCAGCATCCTGGTGGGTTCGCTTTGCTTTTTAAAGGTCATATTTAGCCGTTGCAATCCTGCCAGCATTTCTTCCGAGACGCGATTTTCATAATTGGAAGGGAAAACGCCCTCGAGCAGCAGGCCGACTGTTTGCATGCCTTTATTGAACTTTACCGGATCGGGGTCGTATTTGACGATCTCCTCAAAATTAAGGTCAATCGGACTGTATTGCAGGCGGCTGTATTTACTCGTCGTCAGGATGGGCGTTTTTTTCACCGGTGTTTTAATGGCGACATCCAGGTCGATCGAGGAACAGAATTTCAACTCGACCCGGTCCAGGTTTTTCACGATCGGGTGATTGCCCAAGGGCCGTACAGCCGGATGAAAATACCATTTGAACAGATCGAACTGCGGCGCATTACCGGCCTGGCCGACCCGCAACGGGATTTTGGTACATTCCAGATCGAGTACCAGATCGGGCTGGATGCGGACGCCGTATTTGAACAGCATATCTTCCAGATTGAGTGGATAATCGGTCGGCAGAAAGTGACTAGTCGTACGCAGACTGTCCAGATCGGCCGAAAGGCGGTCGATCAGCCACAGCACGCGGCCGCCGTTCATGATATACTGGTCCATTTTAAATTTGTCCTGCTCCGAAAATTTGCCACGTGGTTTGGCCACGATCAGCAACTGGCATTGTTCGGGCGTCAATTGTACCAGCGAATCAAGGGCAATGCGGTCAGTATTGTAAAACTGATCGAGGCTGCGTTCGAGGTCGGCGGTTTGGATTGGCTCCAGTTCGCCATGTAGTTTTGTAAAAAGAATATTCGGCCGGCTGGCAGTCAGCACTTTTTTAATGGCATTGGCCAGTTTGTACTCCAGCAGACTTACTGAATTATTGATAACTACTTCAGGATCAAGAGTTGGTGAATTATTTTCCAGCAATGAAACAACTACTTTTCGGGTGCCGTAACGCACGATCGCGGTCGGATAGATCATTTTTTGCGAGCTCGCGCCCTGCTCGGCCACCCGCAGATTAAGCGGTGCGATCCCATCTTCCGCCAACGCTTTTTGCCGTTCTTTCATCTCCGCTGGATTACCCGTAACCGGGTTTTCAAACTGATAATCCACATACCCGCTCTCCGACCGAAAATCGTCGAGCATTTCACGGGTGGCGGTTTGCAGACGTTTGAGCCCCGCCGGGAAATCGCCTTCGAGCAGTACTTGTACGTAAATCCGGTCCTTCAGCCCGCGCAGCATCGTACGCGTCGGTTGGGTGAGCGTGAAACGTTTCTCTTCGGTCAGGTCGAGATGCGCGTGAAAAGCGCTGGCTAAAATATTGATAAACAACAAGATGCCACAAAACAGGCCAAATTGTAAAAGGGCAGCGGAACGCTTGGATCGAGCCATTAATGCTGTATTTGAATATTGTGTCGGGAATTTAAGCGGCAAAAGTACGGCTTACCGCTGTGTAAACACCACCTTATGCCCACTATTCGCAACGGCAAAAAGTCCGTCGGTAGTACGCAGGCGCCAGGGATATCCGGCACTTATCTCCGCGTAATTATACGTTGCAAACTGGTGGGCTTCTACAATATAGTTGTTGAAAAACTGGCTGACCTGTATATCCGGTGGCAAAAACCGACTTAAATCCGGGAAAATATAGTTGGCGAAAGCATCGGGCGGACCGTCGATCTGCCATTGTCCGGTCTGAAATGACCCGGGAAAATTTGAGCACCGGACGCGGATCATATCCACATCCCCACGCGTCGATACTGCCAGTTCCTTACCGGCTGATACGCCAACGCCATCGATAACCATGCCGGAAGATTCGAACCGAATCGGCTGGCCCGGCTGAAATATCTGTTCGAAACTGGCGCTGTTCGTTTCCACGAAAACCCGTAAAAGCGTACCCGTTTTAAATTCGTCGGGCCAGCGGAATTGAGGATCATACGGCGGTCCACCATTCCAGTCGTTGGCCAGATTAGTAAAGACCCGCCGCGAAGGTGATAATGCCGTCACTTCGCTATGCACCGCTTGCAAATTGTCGGGCAGTTGGATTGGTGTAACATCGGCATCTACTTTAAAATCAGCCCAGGGTATGACGGCAGCGTCCCGATTGCCGAGCGGCTGCCATGGCAACACTACATATCGAGCAACAGGCTCTCCATTGGCCCGCAGCCGGGCAATTATATTTTGCGTATCGCGCAGCAGCAGTTGTACAGAGATACTCGAATCCGAGAATATGGGGGTATTGAGGGGATTATTCGGATAGTTTTCAATACCGATACTGTCTAATTGGTAAATACCCTGGAATGTGAACCGGGTGAAATTTGCAGCAGTAGCCGGCAAATTATCGGGTGTACTTTTCTCCTGAAGTTGATTGCCATCGGTAAAATACACCAGTTCGCCGCTTGATACTTTAAGATGTGAAAAAATAGAGGCCGGAATACCGGGCGATTGGGATACATTCAAGATTAAGTGGTAATCCAGTTTTTCGGTAGGGTCATCGCTGGACAGGGCAAATTGCCCTTTAAACTCGGTAGCCTCCAACGGCACACTAAAACTGTGCAATACTTCCCCGGATGCGTTGGTAATGACCAATCCTTTCGGAATGAAAATGAAATCGGGAAACTGGCAATTGACGACAAATACCGTCCTCGTTTCCATTTTTTCACAGCCGGCCAGCAGCCAGCCGATGCAAAAAAGCAGACAAATGTTTTTCATGGTACGCGTAAATTTGTGTTTAACGTCTCAAAGTTAATTAAATAAATCCTAAAGCCGGACCGCCATTGTGCGCTAAAACAATAAAAACACCTCCAGGAGGTTAATATGCCGCTATAATCCGCCAATTTTGCCACCAATACCTCCGTCTCACCCAGCGGCCCCAGTTAAGCCATTCGCCTTCAACGTCTTTTGTTTTTATGAAAAAACAACTCATATTTTCTACTATTTTAAGCCTTTTTGCCCTCACAATGGCCGCGCAGTGCATTTCCGGCGATTGCAAAAACGGCATTGGCACCTACAAATATCCCTCGGGTGCCAAGTACACGGGACATTTCAAAAATGGAGAAATAGATGGCATCGGCGTATGTTATTACACCGACGGCAGCAAATACCAAGGCGAATGGTCGAACCGATACCCGGAAGGCAAAGGCACTAAAACCTATGCCGATGGCACCACCCGCAACGGCCAGTGGCGCAAAGGCAAACCGGTCGATGCCAGTGGAAATATCCAGGAAGAATACATCGCCAAGAAAAAAGAAGAGCGGCAGGATGATGGCACCAACATTCAATCAGGCTGTCTTGCCGGCGATTGCAACAGCGGTCAGGGAGTGTTCGCATACCCCGACGGCAGCAAATATGAAGGCCATTTTTTGAACCATAAATTTGAAGGTGCCGGCACGTTCTATTTTGCGGACGGCGATAAGTACGTAGGCCATTTTAAAGAAAACTATCCCGACGGACAAGGCACGCGGTATGTAAAAGCCACCGGTGCCGAAGAGACCGGTGAATGGAAACAGGGTGAATTTCTGGGTTCCAGCCTGGTGGAAAGCGGTAAAGTTGGCTGCATCCAAGGCGACTGCGAAAATGGCAAAGGCACGTATGTCTACAAGGAAGGAGCCGCTAAATACGTCGGTCAATTCAAAAATAACCTGCCGCACGGGTTCGGCGTCTGCACCTACGCCAACAACGACCGGTATCGGGGCGAATGGATCGAAGGCGCATTCGGCGGCAAAGGCACGCTCAGCCTGCGCGATGGTACCGAAGTGACCGGTTACTGGCATGCCGGCGAATACGAGGGTAAAGAACCGCCGGCCGATTACAAACCCGGGGAGGAACCCGTCGAAGAAAAACCGGTCACCGCCGACGTGAAACCGGCCACGGAATCAAAAGTCTGGGCCGTGGTGGTAGGCGTGGCAGCGTACGACAACATGCCCTCCCTGCGCTATACCGACGATGACGCGTATCGCTTTTATGCTTTTCTGAAAAGTATCGAAGGCGGCGCATTGCCCGACGAACAAGTGCGGGTGCTGATCGATGAAGAGGCAACGCGGGATAATATCCTGGGAACCTTGAGCGAGATATTCGACCAGGCCGGACCGGATGATCTGGTCATTTTCTATTTCTCGGGACATGGTTTGAACGGCTCTTTCCTGCCTTTCGACTTCGACGGGTTCAACAATAAAATTGCCCACGAAGATATCGCTGCTGTATTCAATAAGTGTCGCGCAAAATTCAAACTATGCCTCGCCGATGCCTGCCACTCGGGTAGCATCCTGGCGATGCGCGATGGCGGTACCGAACCGGTATTGACCCAATATTACCGAAATCTCTCCAAATCGGCTTCGGGTACGGCGCTGATTATGTCTTCCAAAGCCGAAGAGACATCGCTTGAATCAGCTGGTCTGCGCCAGGGTGTGTTCAGCCACTTCCTGATCCGCGGCCTGAAAGGGGAAGCCGATAAAAACAAGGATAAAATCGTGACCGTCGAGGAATTGTATGATTTCATCTACACCAATGTGCGCGATTACACGGGCAACCGCCAAAGCCCGGTAATCAAAGGGACGTACGATCCTGCAATGCCGGTGTCGGAAGTGGTGAAGAGAAGGGAAGGTAGGGAGTGAAGAATGAAATAGTGACTCATAACTCATAATTAACGACTGTGGATTTTAAATTACCCGTCCTGCTCGAACCATTCCGGGCCCAACTGCTGGAAACCCGCCAGTCTTTTGTGCGCGTCAAAGCGCAGCCGTCGCGCAAAACAGCCTTTTGGGAAAGCAAAGTGGGCGGTGTACCGTATTTACCCAAAAATGTTCCTTTCCCCACGGCTCCCGACGGGCGGGAACTTTTTTTCCTGGCACAGATCAATTTTGCCGATATGCCGCCACTCGCTCCTTTCCCGTCCAAAGGCATTGTGCAGTTTTATATTTTCGACGACGACCTGTATGGCATGGACTTCGACGACGGTGAAAATCCCGATACGTTCCGGGTTTTGTATCATCCGGAAGTCGTAAAAGACGAGGCTGCGCTGCAAATTAAATTTCCGCTGATCCGCAGTTACGATTTATTGCCACACCATCCGGAGATAGCGCATCCATTGACTTTTTCGCTGGAAGAAGAAATAGCCGCTGCGACAGATTATCGTTTTTTTGAAAAATTCGGTACTGATTTTTTCCAGCAATTCGGGGCGGAAGAATGGAATGTGCTGGACGAATTTGGCAAAATGGTGCGCCCACAGGGTCATAAAATGGGCGGTTACGCGTACTTTACCCAGGATGATCCCCGTACCAAAGCCGATCCGATGCTGCTATTATTACAACTCGATTCGGATGAGCCGATGGATCTGATGTGGGGCGATATGGGGGTGGGACACTTTTTTATCCGGGAAAAGGACTTGGCAAAGGGGGATTTTACCCGAGTACTGTATGACTGGGATTGTTTGTAAACACCTTCCTTTTTCACCTCACCCAGGCAAAAAACTACCCAGTTCTGTAATCTCCAACCCCTTTAGAAAATCGTCATCCAACGGTGCGACAAGCCGCACGGCATCGCCCTGCACCGGATGCACAAAGCCCAGCGACGCCGCATGTAACATAAGTCGGTTTACGCCGAAAACATCCCGGAAATAATTGTTGTGCTTGTTGTCCCCGTGCCGCACATCGCCGATAACCGGATGGCGCAAGTGGGCCAGGTGTTTGCGGATCTGGTGCCGCCGCCCTGTTTCCGGCTGCACTTCCACCAGCGAAAAACGCGCGGTGGAATAACGCAGCCCAATGGCCGCTTCGATCGTGGACAGTCCGAGACGGCGATAATGTGAAACTGCCGCCAACAAACCCTGCCCGGTTTCTTCATCGGCCAATGGATAGTCGATCGTATCCCGCTCGGCAATATGGCCGCGCACAATGGCTATGTACTTCTTCTCCAGGGCTTTATGCATCAACTGCACACCCAGCAAACTGGCCGCTTCGGGTGTTTTTCCAAAAATGAGTACGCCGGACGTCGCGCGGTCCAGGCGGTGCACGGGATAAATGCGATGCCCCAATTGATCGCGCAGCAGTTGTAAGACAAAGACCGTGTCTTCGCTCATGGGCGTGCGGTGCACGAGCATCGCCGGCGGCTTGTTGATGGCGACAAAGTGGTCGTCGGAAAACAGGATGGTGAACATGCTACTCGTGGGTATAGAGCATGATTTCTTCCACAAATTTGCGGTGGTTGGCCAGGCGCGGCACTTTATTCTGGTTGCCGAATTTACCGCGCGCACGCATCCAGCGGTGAAATGTACCTTTCGGAACTGCCCGCAACAACAGGCGTTGCAAAGCCATGCCTTTAAAACGTTTGGCCTCGTAATCGGAGTTAATACGCTGGAGCGTTTGGTCGAGCATATCGTTAAAATGTTCCATGTCGGTGGGTTCTTTTTCGAATTCCACCACCCATTCGTGTCCGCCTTTGCTTTTGCCGCGACCAAAATAGACCGGCGCGGCCGTATATTCCGACACGACGGCATTCATCTGGCGACAGGTCTCTGCCAGCGCCTTATCCGTATCGCCGACCATGACCTCTTCGCCGAACGCGTTGATAAATTGTTTGGTGCGGCCGGAAATTTGAAAACAGTGCGGGTATTTTCGGGTAAAAACAATCGTATCACCTGGCTGATAACGCCAAAGACCATTGTTGGAAGAGATCATAATGGCGTAATCCAGTCCTAGTACTATATCGCCGATCAAGACTGTTTTCGGGTGTTCTTTTTCCCATTCTTCCATCGGGACAAATTCGTAGAACACGCCGTTATCGGTCAGCAGTAGCATGTCGTTTTTGTCAAGATCGCACTGTGTGCCGAAATACCCTTCCGAGGCATTGTAAATTTCCTGGTACACAAAATCATCACTCGGAATCAGTTCGCGGAAAGTTTGGCGATATGGCTCGAAACCGACACCGCCGTGCATATAAGCCTGCAAATGCGGCCACACTTCGAGCATGTTGGATTTGCCCGTTTTTTCCAGGATCAGGCGAAAAAGTACAACGATCCAGGTCGGAACCCCGCCAAACATGACGATATCATCCTGTTTGCTGGTGATTTCGGCGACCTGCGCGATTTTGTCTTCAAAATTGGATTGCAAGACAACTTCCAAATCCGGCGTGTAAAATGACTTGGCAATCGCCGGCATGTGATAGGTCAATACTGCACTTACATCGCCATAACGGGTTTGCGGATATTCTTTCAGCGATTCGAAACTACCCGACATAACCAGATTCTTGCGGCGAAAAATTTCCATATCCGGCTTGTTGTGATAAAGCAGGGCCAGCGAATCCCAACTGCCAGCGATATGGCAGCCGTACATATTAGAATACGGCACCGGAATGTATTTACTCTTGTCACTGGTAGTACCGCTGCTTTTGCTGTACCAGTTGATCTCGCCCGGCCACAGCACATCGCGCTCGCCGTGCATCATGCGATTGATATAACCTTTGATGCGTTCATAATCGTGGACAGGCACTTCCCGCGCGAAATCCTCGTGGTTTTTAATACCGGCAAAATTGTACTTCTTTCCAAACTCGGTATCCATGGCCGTATCCAGTAACGTGCGCAGCCAGCGCTCCTGGGCTTCCTCAGGGCGTTGCATATAGCGTTCGATACGCAACATGCGCACACTCAAATACTGTTTCAGCGCTTTGTTAATTAACCATTTCATAATGTATGCCCGTAACGATTTGCGGCGCGAAGATAATAAAATGCAAATCTTAAATTTTCAGGACAAATTGCGGGAAAATAAAATTCCGAATCAAAATTGCAAGTTTGAGCCGACCCGAACCCACCGCTGTCTTTCTGTACTGGTTGATTTGTTAAAAAAAGGCTGCCATGCGATCGTTTGTCATTTTCATGCCTGAACGCGCTCCAGGAATTCCACTTCGGTCCAGATCGCTACCGTTTCCAGTGCCTGGGCTTTTTTAAGTTTAGAGCCCGCTTTTTCACCCACGACCAGAATGCTCAGGTGTTTGCTCACGCCGGAGGCGAGGCTTGCACCAGCACCGGCAGCGCGTTTTTCGGCTTCCTCGCGGGTCATCTGGCTCAAGGTACCGGTAAAAAGAATGCTTTTGCCATATAGCACACCTTCCGTATTCACATTCGGCTTTTTGTCTTCTTCGGTCTGGCGCAGGTTTACGCCCAGTGATTCCATGGTTTGCAGCAGTTCGAGGTTGTGTTCGTTCTGGAAGAAATTGAACACGTTGCGGGCCAGCACCGGGCCGATGTCTTTGATGGTCTGGTATTTCTCCAGATCCCAGTCTTTTAAGTCGAGCACGTAATCGATCTCAGCAGCCAACAGCTTAGAGCCTTTTTGTCCGAGGTGATGCACGCTCAGACTGTGCAACAAGCGATGGATCGGATTTTTCCTGGCTTTTTCAATGGCCGATTGCATATTGGTGGCCGATTTGCCGCCGAAACCGTCCAACTTTGCAATCTGTTCGTAGTCAAGGCGATATAAATCGGCAATGGAATGTAGCCAGCCCAATTTATAGAATTTTTCAATCGTACTTTCTCCCAGTCCTTCGATATCCATCGCGTGTTTGGACGTATGGAAAATCATGCGTGCCAGCACCTGCGCTTCACATTCGGCATTTTCACAGCGCCAGATTGCTTCGTCCTCCAGTTTCACCAATGCGGAATGACAGACGGGGCAGTTTTTCAAATAAACAATTTCCCGCTCCGAGCCGTCGCGCAGTTCGGCGAGGCTTTTTACGATATAGGGAATGACGTCCCCGGCCCGTTCCACCAGCACCTGGTCGCCAATACGCAAGTCTTTGGCGCGGATAAATTCCTCATTGTGCAGGCTGACATTGGAAACCGTCACGCCGGCCAGCGCGACCGGTTCGAGTTTGGCCACCGGCGTGATAGCACCGGTTTTACCCACCTGAAACTCTACATCGCGCAAACGGGTCGTCGCCTGCCGGGCCTTGAATTTGAATGCGATGGCCCAGCGCGGGTGGTGGCTGGTATATCCACACTGTTCTTGCAAAGCCAGGTTGTTCACTTTGACGACCATACCGTCAATTTCATAGGCATATTCATCGCGATACACTTGCCAGGCTTCGCAAAAAGCGATCACTTCCGCGATGTTTTGGCAGGTTTTGGTTTCTTCCAGGTGATTATTGGGCGCGGTGACATGCAATGGCACCTTGAAACCGAGACTGCGCAACACGTTAATACTTTCGTCGTGCGCGGAAAACTGATCGAGTACATTATTGCCGTCTTTATCTGCCGCATAACCCATCTGATACACGAAGGCCTCGAGTCCGCGACCAGAAGTTTCATTGGGGTCTTTCGTGCGCAGTGCGCCCGTAGCGGCGTTGCGGGGATTGGCAAACAGCGTTTCGCCGGCGCTCAGGCGGGCCTGGTTTATTTTCTCAAAAACGTCTTTGCGGATCAGGGCTTCACCGCGCAGTTCCGTTTTTTCAATACCGTATCGGGAAAAATCCGCTTGGAGCGGTACGGTGCGCAGCGAGCGCATATTGGGCGTAATTTCGTCGCCCACGGCACCATTGCCACGGGTGGCTGCGCGTGAAAGACGGTCGTTCTCATACACCAGCACGATGGTACCACCGTCAAATTTGGGTTCCACACAATATACCACATCCGACGTTTTATCGAGTTTGCACAGTTTTTTCACCTGTTCATCAAAGTCGGTGAGGTCTTCCGCATTGTAGCTGTTATCCAGCGAAAGCATGGGCGTGAGGTGTGTAACCTGGGCGGCATCGCCGATCAAGTCTTTGCCTACGCGCTGGGTCGGCGAGTCGTGGGTGATGAGTTCCGGGTGTTCGAACTCTATTGCTTCCAGCAGTTTGTACAGCTGGTCGTACTCGTAATCACTGACGACCGGATCGTTTTGTACATAGTATTTCCACTCGTGGTAACGCAACGCACGGCGCAGATCGGCTGCACGCGACGCGCTGGTGGCAAAAAGGTCGGTCGGCTGACCGGCGAGCAATTGTTTGGAGAGATCGTAGAGGGCGCGTTGATCGGCAGTACTGTACATAACAGGGTGTTTTTTATGCTTTACTACATTTTCCGCAACGCCACCAATGCCACATCCTTGGCTTTGAGCAGGTTATCGTGTGGCGTATCCGTGCATTCAAGGGTAATATGCAAGGCTAAATGCCCGCGCCGCACTACCAGCGTCAGAATGCCGCTGCTCCAGACGGCTTCGTCGCCCAAGCCGGGCACATCTTCTTCATAGGTATTGCGGCGATCGCGTTTGAGTCGCTCCATCTGCAAATGCGCATGTTCTTCGGTGTGGTAATCGAACACTTGCACCACGAGGCGATTCTGCGGGTTAAGGTAAGTCGTTCCTTCCTTTTCATTATTGCTTTCGCGTTCTTTCCAGTCTTTTTTATTCCAGGTACGCAGGCAAAACGTTTGGTCGGGCAGCGAGCGCGTATTGACAATATCGCGCATTTTGACGAGGTCGAACATCTGCATTACTTCGGCGTCGGTTACCAGGTCGCAGCCGCGATCCAGCCAGGGATTGCCGGGTTTGATCGGTCCGGAGGTCGGCGCATCGGCCGGGGGAGCAGCGTTACCTGTATCCTGCCGACAGGCGGTTAAAGCAAGCAGCACAAGTAAAAAAGGAAAAGCAAAACGTTGAGTCATCTTAGTATGGGCTAGGCGCTACGCGGGGTTTGGTTGGCTAGATTTTTGGGTTAAAAAGCGGTAGAAAAATGTCCTTACTGCGCAAAAAGGTTAAAATTATACAAAAATCGTGCAAAGATAACACCGAAACGCGCCGTGTTAGATACGTTTGTGGGCATCAAATCGTGATTAAATTGGTCAAAAGCCTTGGAAATCAACAAAAATCGTCGCTTACCAGCGGATGCGGTATTTCCTTTCGGTTTTTCAATGCTTTTGCAAATGCACATGCTGGATAAAAATTCAGACATTTGCCGGTCAACTAAAATCAATTCACCCATTTCATTTTTACACACAGCAATTATGGCAGAAGTCCTTGACACGCCTATTACACAGCCGCCGCCGCCGCCGAAGGGTAAATTCCCTTCCAGTATTATGTACATCATTGGCAACGAAGCCGCCGAACGTTTCAACTACTACGGCCTTCGGGCGATATTGACCACTTTCATGGTGGCGCAATTTTATATTCCAATGGGCATGACCGAACAGGTCGCTGGCGCTACCGCCAATGCTAAAACCCACGACTTCGTGGCCATGAGCTATTTGCTGCCGATGTTTGGCGGGATGATCGCCGACTGGTTCTGGGGTAAGTATAAAACCATCCTGTACCTTTCCATAGTGTATGTCATCGGCAACATCACGCTGGCGCTTTCGGTCAATAACGAGGTGGTTTTCACCACGGCATTGATGCTGATCGCCTTGGGGGCCGGCGGTATCAAGCCTTGTGTGTCGGCCAACGTGGGTGATCAGTTTGACGAAACCAATCAGCATCTGATCCCCAAAGCGTTTGACGCATTTTACCTGTCGATCAATGTCGGTTCGCTGATGTCGATCCTGCTGATTCCTTACCTCAAAGCGAATTACGGTCCGGTCTGGGCGTTTGGCGTACCGGCGGTCGCGATGTTAGTCGCCGTTTTCTTCTTCTATGCCGGTCGTACCAAATACCGCAAAGTAGCACCACCGAAAGGCGATAACAATAAGAAAGTGATCCTCGGTACAGCTTTCGGTTCGCTGGTAGTCAGTTATATCCTGTTTGATAAGCTCTGGCACATGAATGTTGGTTTCGTATTGGGTGCCTGGGCACTGGCCGTAATAGTGCTGGCTTTTGTGTTCAGAAAAGCCTGGTTCTCGAAGCCCGGCAATTTTGTGGGGATCAATTTATATGCCCTCACCAAGGGTGGTTTTGCCGCTGCCACGAAAGAATACGGAGAACACTCTATCGAAGGCATCAGATCGGTTTGGCGCGTACTATCGGTTTTTGCTTTTATTCCTATTTTCTGGGCATTGTGGGACCAAAGTCAATCCGAGTGGGTATTGCAGGCCAAGAAAATGGATCTGTTGTTTATGGGTGTTAACTGGCAGCCTGAACAAATCTCATTTGTCAATGCGGCGTTTATCCTGGCTTTTGTGCCGTTGTTTTCGCTCGGCATCTATCCAATGCTGGGTAAAATGGGCATTACCGTAACGCCCTTGCGCAAAATCGGCGTCGGTTTCATCCTGATTACCATTTCCTTTGTGATGATTTCTATTATCCAGCAATGGATCGATGCCGGTCAAACGCCCAACATCGGCTGGCAAATTCTCGCTTTTGTGGTCCTGACCGCTTCTGAAGTACTCATTTCGATCACTTGCCTGGAATACGCTTATACGCAGGCACCGCCGGCGATGAAATCGACCATCATGGCCTGTTTCCTGATTACAGTCACGGTGGGCAACGTAATTGTATCCGTCATTCAAAGCAATATTGCCAATCACGGTTTCTTTGCGCAGTTTGAAGGTGCCAAGTTTTTCTGGTTGTTTACCGGCATTGCTGCCGTTACCAGTGTATTGTTCATGATCATATCGCCGCGCATCAAGAGCAAATCCTACCTGGCCGAATAAAATCAGCACCGTTTCGCCACGGATTTGTTGTTTTCGTCCAGTAAAGACACACCAACCCCGCCCACTATGTCGTGTGCGGGGTTGTTTTTTTGGCCAAAAAATACCAAATCGCTTTCGCGCTTTGGCAAATGGCTCGCACAACCTACCTTTGAAGCCACGTTTATCTTTTCATCGAATCTGTAAAAAACAACCAGGCTGTAATATGAACATGAAAATGCTACGCCTTTCTCTTTTATTCATCCTGGGCCTTTTTGCGCAACGGACGAGTGCTCAGTGCCAATACACTTTACAAATGTACGATAGCTACGGCGACGGCTGGAATGGTGGCGTACTGACGATCACCAACGGCACAACCGTCAACAACGTCACCATGGTTGGCCAGGGGGTATTTAACACCCCGATCGACAGCACTTTATTATTTACCGTCATCGATGGCCAACCGCTTAGCTTCAGCTGGGTAGCCGGCGGTTTCATTTTTGAGGTTTCGTTCGAGATCTATGATGACGAAGGCAACCTGGTATTCAGCGCCAATGCCCCCCCAGACGGCACACTCTTTTCCGGCATTGCCAGCTGCCCCAGCTGCCTGAAACCCAGCAATCTGCAAGTAGAGAACGTCTATGATACGCGCGCTAAACTGCGCTGGTCGGCCAATCCCGCCAGCACTGCGGTCAACTGGCGCGTGATATACGGCCCGCGCGGTTTCGTACCGGGTCCGGGCGTAGGCGATACGCTGACTGCAACACAACCCAAAGCCACGCTGACGGGTCTCCAAAAGAAAAGCCCCTACGACTGGTACGTACAACAGGACTGTGGCAATAACGACTTCAGTGCACTAGCCGGCCCAAGCAGTTTTGACACCTATTGGACCAACGATGTGGGCATTTCAGCCATCCTGACGCCTCTGAGCGCCTGCGATCTAGGCTTGGAAGTTGTAAAAATAGCCATGAACAACTATGGCGCTGCGCCGCAGTCGCTCATCCCGTTTGATTACAGTGTAAATGGCATCAGCGCCGGCGTACCGCAGCCGAACGACGGATTTTATACCGGTGTACTGGGTAAAGACAGCAGCGAAGTGATCGAATTTGAAACCACCTTCGACTTCTCCGCTCCGGGTGAATATTTAATCGCTGCGTGGACGACTATTTTGGGGGATGAAGATACTTCCAATGATACGACTTATTTCCGCATCAACAACCGCTTACTGACGCCTTACAGCCAGAATTTTGAAACCTGGAATGGCGGATGGAGCGTGGATTCGTCCAGCGTAAATCCTTCCTGGGCGTTTGGCGATCCCGAAAAATTCTTACTCGATACCGCAGCCAGTGGCGTTAATGCCTGGGTAACCAGCCTGAATACGCCTTACAACAATGCCGAGACTTCCTTCCTGCTTTCGCCTTGCTTTGATTTCTCGGCCCTGAGTACGGACCCGGTGATCGAGTTCTCTTTATTTTATGACCTGGAAGCCGATTATGACGGCGCAATACTCGAACTTTCCATAGATGATGGCGCTACCTGGGAAAAAGTAGGCTTAGTAGGAGAAGGATTCAACTGGTATAATGTGGATGACACCAATACACAACCAGGTGATGCCTGGAATGGGCAAAGTAATGGCTGGGTGACCGCGCGGCACGGTCTGCCGGGTACGGCCGGTGAAAGCACCGTAAAATTACGCTTCGGGTTTTTCTCCGATCCTTTCGGTCAGTTTGAAGGCGTGGGTATCGACGATGTACGTATTTATATACCGCTGGCGAAGGACCTGGCCGGCCTTTCCGTTTCTTCAACAGGAGATGCCACTTTGTGTGGTTTGGAACAGGATAAAGTTGTCTTCTCCTACATTAATTTTGGCAGCCAACCGCAGGCGTTTTATTCGGTCGCTTATTCCATCAACGGCGGCACGCCGGTAGTGGAAAGCGTAGGTGCCAATATCATTCAGCCCGACGAAACATTTTCCTACACATTTACCACTCCCTTTGACAGCCGCGACGGCGCATTCACGATCAAAGCCTGGACTATCCTTACTGGCGAACTGGCTACCCAGAATGACACCGCTGCGGTGTACAAAGTTAACCACGTACCTAAACCGGTACCGTTCCAGTACAATTTCGAAGACGGGCAAGTACCGGCTGACTGGATAATCACTACTGACGGTTTCGCTGCAGTGACCAACGCGCATAACAACATTTCCAATGTACTGGCGCTCAATCTGTTTAGTGGCTTTTTCGGCGGTGTAACGTCGTTTGTCTATGATCTGCCACGTTATGGCACTATTACTGCTACCGACACCCTGCATTTCGATTACCGGATTACAGATTGGAGTCCCGGCACTGTGGCCACAGCCCTGATCGATGGTACCAAATTCGAGTTACAGATCTCCAGTGATTGCGGAGATAATTACCAGACTGTATACACAATCAATGCAACAACCCATATCCCCGTCGTTGGCCTGACCGGCATTAACGTACCCCTGGCGCAGTTTGCCGGCAATTCCATCCTGATCCGCTTTAAAGGTACCTGGGGATTTGGCGATTTCTGGTTTGACCTCGACAATATCAACCTGCGCGCCTGTGCGGCCGATATGCAGTTGACTGCCGATGTAACGCCGGCCGCAGCCGGCCAAAACGATGGCACTGCCACCGCCAATGTCGGCCTGGGCAATCCGCCCTATCAATATCTGTGGAACACGGCTGCTACAACACAAACCGTTACCGGGCTGGTGATCGGCGCTTACACCGTTACCGTTACCGATGCCCTCGGCTGCTCAAACGTACTGACGGTCAACATCGGCAACTCGGCTACCAACGAAATCGATGGGCTCACCGCGCTGAAAATGCAGCCGAACCCGACCTCAGGCACCGTGTTTATCTCCGCCACTTTTGATCGGACCGTAGAAACTAACTTACAGGTAATGAATATGGTAGGACAGGTAATTTGGGAAACCAATCTTTCGGCCACCAACAGTCTTACTGAACAAGTGGATCTGTCGAATTATCCTGACGGCCTTTATTTCGTTCGCCTCTCCGCCGATGGACAAGGCGTAACCAGAAAACTAGTGAAAAGCAATGATTAATGGTTAATGATTAACGGTTAATGTATAATGATTAATGAAAAACGCTCAACGGTTACTTCGTGTTACCATTGAGCGTTAATCATTATACGTTAATCATTAACCATTATTTACTGCGTAGTTTGATGATCGGGCAAATCATTTCCTCCAGGGAAATGCCGCCGTGCTGAAAAGTATTGCGGTAGTAGTTGTTGAAGTGGTTGTAGTTGTTGGGATAGAGGAAGAAATAATCTTCCTTGGCAAAAATGAACGTCGAACTCAGATTCGGGCGCGGTAGACCGGCTTGTTTTGGATCGCGGACGGCCAGTACATCTCGGGCTTCATATTGCAGATTGCGGCCAACTTTATACCGGAGATTGGTGGTCGTTTCGCGGTCGCCGACCACTTTGGAAGGACTTTGGACCCGGATAGTGCCGTGGTCGGTAGTGACGAACAATTGTACGTCGCGGCCTTCCAGTTTTTGCAGCGCCGCCCAGAGCGGAGAGTGCAAAAACCAGGAGCGGGTGAGGGAGCGGTAGGCGCGTTCGTCGCCAGCCAGTTCTTTCAACACTTCCATTTCGGTGCGGGCGTGCGACAACATGTCGATAAAATTATAGACGATAACGGTCAGGTCATTGTTCAGGTAGTGCAGCATATTGTCGCTCAGGTCCTTGGCATGGCTCACATTGGTCACTTTGCAGTAATCCCATTTGATGCCTTTGCGAAAAACGCGCTCAATCTGTTTGCCGAGGAAAAAGTCTTCGTGCAGGTTTTTTCCGCCTTCATCGGTATCATTTTTCCATTTATCGGGGAATGCGGCTTCGATTTCATCGGGCATCATGCCGGCGAAAATGGCGTTGCGACTGTACTGTGTAGCGGTCGGCAGAATACTGAAAAAGTAACCTTCGCTTTCGGTCTTGAACTGTTCATTGATAAACGGTTCGATGGTTTTCCATTGGTCGTAGCGCAGATTGTCGAGCAGCAAAACGATTGTAGGTGTGCCGTTGGCGATATGCGGGAAAACGTGTTTGCGCAACAGGGAATGTGACATCACCGGACCGACTTCTCTTTTCTTATCGACCCAATCGAAGTAATTCTTTACCACGAATTTTGAAAATTCTGTGTTCGCCTGTTGTTTTTGTTGCGCTAAAATGTCGCCTACTTCCGCCTGATTCGCGTCCAGGCGCAATTCCCAACCGACTATTTTTTTATAGGCATCTACCCATTCCGTCTGGTTCAGGCCGCTGGTGATCTGCATAAAAATACTGCGAAACTCCTGCTGGTAGTCCATGGCAGTTTTTTCGCGCACCAACCGTTTGTTATCGATGATTTTTTTGAGCGTCAGCAGGATCTGGTTTGGATGTACCGGCTTAATCAGGTAATCGGAAATCTGCGAACCGATCGCCTCTTCCATCACGTGTTCCGCCTCATTCTTAGTGATCATCACCACGGGTACCTGGCTATTGATCTCTTTTATTTTAGCAAGTGCTTCCAATCCGGTCAGTCCGGGCATGCTCTCGTCCAAAAATATGACATCGATATCACTGCCCTGCTCCAGGTAGATTTCTACGGCGTCATGCCCATTGGTAGCGGTCACTACCTCGTAGCCTTTGGTTTGCAAAAACAGGAGATGCGGTTTGAGCAGGTCAATCTCGTCGTCAGCCCAGAGGATTTTTATTTTGTCCATGTGTGTTTCATTTTGTGTGGCAAATATCTGATTAGTTGTGAGCAATTTGTGCATTAAATGCAGCGTACCAACGGATTTATGTGTTTATTAGTGCTATGAGATTACCTTTCTCGGCAATACCCGGTAAAACTGATTCGCTTGGTGCGTTCAACTGCCTTTTTGTCGGGCAAATTGTTTATTTCCTGCCAAATTCCAAGGGAATAAGGCATGGCAAATTATTTGCCTAAGTACCTGTTTCACCACAAACACTTTTTTTGCTGTCAGTTTGACAGAAATGATTTTTTTCTGTATCTTTTCAGTATAAAGGTGAATGTTTGCAGTTTGAGAGGGACGGCAAAATAAGTTATCCCAGGAATGGACAATTATTTTAATATTGTTTCTTAACATTGCTCCTAATATGGCTTGGTTACTGCGAAGGCGCTGGCACAAGTCTACTAACAAATCTGGCTGAAAGTTTCGAAATCCGGGACGAGCCGACTATACGTTTGTATGAATATGTTTGAAAATTGGTTAATGTCGCAACAGTCGGACGATGAGCCTGACTTCGTGCCGCTTTTTTCCCTGGAAGAAGACGAGGCGAAGCAGGATGAGGTGTTCCCGGAAACGCTGCCCATCCTTCCGTTAAAAAATACAGTCTTGTATCCCGGTATCGTTACGCCCATCACCGTGGGTCGTGACAAAAGTATTCGTGCGGTACAAAAAGCCTACGAAGAGAATCGTTACATTGGTGTATTATCGCAAAAAGACCTTAAGATTGAATCTCCGGCCGCGCACGACCTGTATCGGGTCGGTACGATTGCCCGTATCCTGAAATTACTGAAAATGCCGGACGGCTCTACCACTGCCATTTTACAGGGGAGAAAACGTTTTCGTTTGCATGAAATGTTGAGCGAAGACCCGTATATGCTGGGTCAGATCAGTACGATCGAATACGAAATGGCCAAAAATAAACTCGAATTCCGGGCCATGCTCAGCAGCGTACGCGATGCTGCCAAGCAGATCATCGAATTGTCGCCACAAATCCCTTCCGAGGCCGTGGTGATGTTGAAAAACATCAATAACGATAACTTTTTGCTCAATTTTATTGCTTCCAACCTGGGTATTAAAGTCAATGAAAAGCAGGAAATCCTGGAAATCAGCAACCTGAAAGATAAGGCCAGCATTATTTTGCACCACATGGATGCCGAATTGCAATTGCTGGAGCTGAAAGACCAGATCGAGTCGAAAGTTCGCATCGACATCGAAAAACAACAACGCGACTATTTCCTGAGCCAGCAACTCAAGACGATTCAGGAAGAGTTGGGGCAGAATCCCCAGGAAGAAGAAATCAACGAACTGGCGCGGCGTGGTATCAAGAAAAAATGGCCCAAAAACGTGCAGGACGTTTTTGCCCGGGAAATCGGCAAATTGCGCCGCGTGAACCCGCAGGTGGCCGAGTATGCAATTGGACTCAATTATGTCGAAACGCTACTCGATTTGCCCTGGCAGGAGTTTACCAAAGACAATTTCGACCTGAAAAAGGTCAGGGATATCCTCAATAAAGACCATTATGGTCTGACGAAAGTGAAAGAGCGGATTCTCGAACATTTGGCGGTGCTGAAACTAAAAGGCGACATGAAAGCACCGATTTTATGCCTGGTTGGCCCTCCGGGGGTGGGTAAAACGTCCCTGGGCAATAGTATTGCCCGGGCCTTGAAGCGCAAGTATGTGCGGATGAGCTTGGGTGGTTTGCACGATGAAGCCGAAATCCGCGGGCATCGTAAAACCTATATTGGCGCTATGCCGGGGCGGATCGTGCAGTCTTTGAAAAAAGCCAAAGCCGGCAACCCGGTCTTTATCCTCGATGAAATTGATAAAGTCGGCAAGGATTTTCGCGGCGACCCGTCTTCGGCATTGCTGGAAGTGCTTGATCCTGAACAAAATACGACTTTTCACGACAATTATCTCGAACTGGAATACGATCTGTCCAAGGTATTATTCATCGCGACGGCCAATTCGCTGTCTACCATTCAGCCGGCTTTGCTCGACCGGATGGAGATCATCGAAGTGGCTGGTTATTCGCTGGAAGAAAAAGTGGAGATCGCCAAACGCCACCTGATCCCGGAACAGCGTAAAGACCACGGTCTGAAACCGAATCAGGTCAAAATAAATGATAAAGCGCTCTTGCACATGATCCGCAGTTACACTGCCGAAAGTGGTGTGCGCGGGCTGGCGCGGGAAGTAGGATCGGTCATGCGTTCCGTGGCTAAAAAAGTGGCTATGGAAGAAGCATACGAGATTATGGTCAAACCGGAGCACCTGCACGGCATTCTCGGCCCGACCAAGTTCGACGCCGAAGTGTACCAGGAAGCACAGGCAGCGGGTGTAGCCATTGGGTTGGCCTGGACCTCGGTAGGTGGTGAAATCCTGTTTATCGAAGTGAGCCGCAATCGTGGTGCCGGTCGCCTGCAATTGACCGGCAATCTCGGGGATGTGATGAAGGAAAGTGCCAGTACGGCGCTGAGTTATATCAAAGCGCACGCCGATGAATTGGGCATCGATCCCGACGAATTTGACAAAACCGATATCCACGTACACGTACCGGAAGGCGCCATTCCCAAAGACGGACCATCGGCAGGTGTCACGATGTTAACCGCTATTACGTCTGCTTTGACGGGTTTGCCGGTGAAGCCATTTCTGGCTATGACGGGCGAGATTACGCTGCGTGGCAAGGTACTTCCCGTAGGTGGCATCAAGGAAAAAATCCTGGCGGCCAAACGCGCGGGCTTGCGGGAAGTGATGTTGTGCAAAGACAACGCCAAGCACGTCGGTGAAATCGAGGCAGAATACATTCAGGGTCTGAAGTTTCATTACGTCGATAAAATGGATGAAGTGCTGGCCTTTGCCCTTGGTTTGAACCAGGTGAAAGCACTGGCGAATGGTGCCACAAAAGTTAAAAAAGACAAAAAAATTGCCTTGAATTAGCAGATATGGGTTTCACAGAGCAAGAATCGGTCAATTTTCAGCGCAAAGTAGCGCGTTACCAAGAGACGCTGGAAAACACCAAACGCTACCGCGAAGTCTGGACGAACACACTCCGTGCAGTGCTCATAAACCAGTTGCAGCAATTGGCCGCATCCGGCGGATTGGTTTGTTCTATTGAAGAGCGCAACGAGATCGTAAATCTCGGAGCCGTGGTACTCAACCTGGGTAGCGCAGAAAGTGGTTTGTCGGAATCGCTTACAGGTGGTTTGCGGCGTCCTTTGATCAAGCAAAACGGCTCGCTGGTCTATCAGCAATTGTTCAATGGAAAAATCCTGGTGTTGATCAATTTGCCCTTTATTGAAAAATACGGCCAACCACAACCGCCGAAGACGATTGCGATTTATCGGCCGGAAGAACTGAAAGAGCCTTATTTTTTACGGCATTTAGAGACTTTTGTCGCGGATGTGACCGCCTGGGAGGATTACGACGATGACGCGGTAGAACCCAATCAGCGCATCGGGTTTAAAATGAATTTTGAAGAAGGGAAGAAGGCTTAGGCGAATTTTCAATTACGAATTACCAATCGAATTATAATGTCCGCACTCCGGGAAACAAATTTTACGCTCCCTGGCCAAACGGCCTTTTACCGCGGTAAAGTCCGGGACGTTTATACGGTCGGCGACCGGTTAGTGATGGTTGCCAGCGATCGAATTTCGGCTTTCGATCATATTTTGCCGCGTGCTATTCCTTACAAAGGGGCGGTATTAAATCAGATTGCGGCGCATTTTCTGGCGGCCACCCGCGATATTTGCCCTAACTGGTTGTTGTCTACTCCCGATCCCAACGTGGCGATCGGTCAGCGCTGCGAACCGCTGCGGGTAGAAATGGTCATTCGTGGTTACCTCGCCGGGCACGCTGCGCGTACCTATGCCGAAGGCGGAAGAGTGTTGTGCGGCGTTGTCTTACCGGAAGGTATGCGTGAAAACGATCGTTTCCCAATCCCGATCCTCACCCCGACTACCAAAGCCGACGAAGGGCACGATGCCGATATTTCGCGGGCGGAAATCCTGGCACAGGGCATTGTTGAACCGGAGGATTACGCAGTGATGGAAAGCTATACGCGCGCTTTGTTTGAGCGCGGTACTGAAATGGCCGCCCGTCAGGGGCTGATTTTGGTCGATACCAAGTACGAATTTGGCAAATTGAACGGTCAGGTGGTGCTGATGGATGAGATTCATACGCCCGATAGTTCCCGGTATTTTTACGCCGACGGGTATACAGCGCGGCAGGAACAGGGTGAAAAACAACGCCAGTTGAGCAAGGAGTTCGTACGCGAATGGCTGATTGCCAACGGCTTTCAGGGGAAAGATGGACAGACCATGCCCGAAATGCCCGATGCTTTTGTGCAGGAAATAACCGACCGCTACGTGGAACTCTACGAAAAAGTGACCGGCCTTACCTTTGTAAAAAATGACTCCGCCGATTTGTTGACGCGGATCGAACGGAATATAATAACGGGTTTAGGGCATTGAAACGGCGTTAAACAGCCAGTTTGTGCTAATTTTGCACAAATCCTAGACCTATTGTACCTAACCATTTTTTCGTATGAAATTTCTGAAATTTCTCTTGTACGGCGCTGGCGGTTTCGCTTTGCTGGTAATTTTGCTTGGCGTGCTTGCTAAAAAAAATTATGTCATTGAACGCTCGATCGAGATCAATGCCCCGCGCGACACCGTCTATAACCAGGTCCGTTTTTTCAAAAATCATCCAAGTTGGTCGCCGTGGAGCGCCTTGGATGATCAGGAAAAAACGGCTGTTACCGGAACGGATGG
Organism: Chitinophagales bacterium; assembly: GCA_038203695.1. Lineage (GTDB taxonomy): Bacteria > Bacteroidota > Bacteroidia > Chitinophagales > Saprospiraceae > M3007. The sequence goes on along the minus strand of JBBRDQ010000053.1, from coordinate 2,003 downwards.
CGCAGTAGGGGCCACGTATAGTTGGGATGGGAATAAAGAAGTCGGCAAAGGATCGCAGGTAGTGACCTTTCTTTCGCCGGATAGTATGGTGCTGGAAGTCAGAAATCTGAAGCCCTGGGAAAAGATAACCCATGCGGTGATTAAAATGGAAGATCGCGGCGGTCAGACCACCAAAGTAACCTACACTTTTGACCGGTACATCGGGTTTCCGTGGAATGCGATGGCGATGCTGACCGATGTCGACAAAGCCGTAGGTAAAGATTGCGAGCGCGGGCTCGGCAACCTGAAAAAAATATGTGAGCAACTGGCGCACCCCCATTACAGCGGATATGTAGTAGCCGTTGCCGATATTCCGGTGAAATACTATGTCGGGATCCGCAGCCTGATCGATACACTTCCCGATTCTATCCAGGTTTTTTACCTCAAAACGCTGCCGCTAGCCTATGCTGCTATTGAAACGGCTAAAGCAACCGTGGCCGGATCTCCAACCGGTTTATTCTGGACGTGGGGGCCGGATTCAACCGATATGGCGGTGGCGGTACCGATGGCCGAACAGAAGAAACTCGGTAGCGGGGTCGGAGTATTTACAATCGGTGGCGGTAAAGCGCTGATGATCGATTATTACGGCCCGCACGATTCTACCTATATCGCGCACGGCGCGCTGGAAAAATACATGCAGGAGAAAAAGTTGCGCAGCATTCCACCGATAATTGAGGAATATGTAACGGATCCCGCCATGGAGCCGGATACGTTGAAATGGCTGACCAAAGTGATCTATTTCGTGGCACCGAAAGTGGACTCGGTGATTGTGAAATAGGTGATTTGGGGCTTCTACCATTATAAATACAAATATTGGTTAAGATAAATGCTTGATTACCAAGGCTAGTGAGGGGGTGAACTCAAGTCACTCCGTCACTAACTGATTGATTGTCAACTGTTACCCTTTTTTAAATGCGGCAATCGCATTTTTGGTGAAATCCGACAGCGCCAACCGGCCACTGATGGCGGCACGTTCGGCCAGTAAAGTATCCCAGTGGTCGGTGTTTTGCCAGAGGACCGTCTTCAAGTCGGTCAGCGCTTCCGGGCTGTAACTGCATAAATGCTGGCAAAAGTGGACGATGTAAGCGTCTAATTGCTCCACCGAATCAAAGCACTCTTGAAATAGTCCTTTACTTTTAGCCCATTCGCTGGTCTGCCACTCGGCGGGGGTCAACGTCAGTTGGCTAAATGCACTGATGCCTACTTTGCGTTCTACGTCCGGGCCAATTACAAAAGGCCCGAATCCGACCGCCAGTTCGCTCAACCGAACCGACGCGTATTTCGACGCCATACAGTAATCTGTAGCCGCCGCCAGACCCACGCCACCACCGACCGCTTTGCCGTGAATCCGTCCGACGATTATCTTGGAGCACGTACGCATCGCATTGATCACATTGCCAAAACCGGCAAAAAAGCGTTGCCCGGTTTCAAAATCGGCGATGGCAGCCAGTTCATCAAAACTTGCACCGGCGCAAAATGTATTGTGTTCATCGCTGCGCAAGACGACCACTTTTACGCCCGGGTCTTGTCCGACGGTATCAAAGGCCGTCACCAGCCCGCCTAAAAGGCGACTGGGCAGGCTGTTGTGATTCGGATGGAAAAAAGAAATGGTCGCCACGCCCGTCGGCGCGATGTCGGTGCGAACGTACCCTTGTTGTGTAATATCATGCATGGCGCAAAGGTACAATTCGTTGAATCCTTCCCGTGTAATTCATTATTTTCCTAGCACCATTCAACCAGATTATCTAACCATTCAACGGTTTTGACTTTCATCGCTCGGTGGTCGCCCGCACTTTTGTCGCATTATTAACGAAAACAATGCTTCACAAAAAATAATCGACCATGCAATACGCAAAAACTACTTTTCTTTTTAGCCTGCTTTTTTTCCTGACTGGACAATTGCTGCAAGCACAAACCCAAACCCTGCGCGGCGTGGTACGCGACCAGCAGTCGGAAATTCCCTT
>JBBRDQ010000052.1:0-25374 GCA_038203695.1 Chitinophagales bacterium | reverse complement strand
TCACAAAAAATAATCGACCATGCAATACGCAAAAACTACTTTTCTTTTTAGCCTGCTTTTTTTCCTGACTGGACAATTGCTGCAAGCACAAACCCAAACCCTGCGCGGCGTGGTACGCGACCAGCAGTCGGAAATTCCCTTAATCGGTGCCACCATTCAAGTGCTGAATCTCGAATCGGTGATTGGATCCATTTCCGATGAAAATGGCGCTTTCGTCCTGAAAAATGTCCCGGTTGGCCGCCAGACCCTGCGTATTTCTTACCTGGGGTATGAAATGCAAACTATTCCCAACGTTTTAGTGACGGCGGGTAAGGAGGTCCAGTTGAATATTAAACTGGAAGAGTCTTTTACCAAGATGGACGAAGTGGTCATTACCGGGAAACTGAATAAGGACAACCCGACCAATGAGTTGGCCACAATTTCCGCGCGGCAATTCAATACCGAAGAAGTACAGCGATACTCCGGCGGGCGGAGCGATGTCTCGCGTTTGGTCGCCAATTTTGCCGGCGTGGCTACTTCCAACGATTCGCGCAATGACATCGTCATTCGCGGCAACTCACCGACCGGTGTTTTGTGGCGCATGGAAGGCATTCCGATGCCCAATCCCAACCACTTTTCAACCCTGGGCACCACGGGCGGCCCGGTTTCAGCCTTGAATCCCAACCTGATCGCCAATTCGGATTTTCTGACCGGTGCATTTCCAGCCGAATACGGCAATGCGCTGGCGGGGGTATTCGACATTAATCTGCGCACGGGCAATAAAGACCGCTACGAATTTACTGCGCAACTGGGTGCCTTTTCCGGGATGGAAGTCATGGCCGAAGGTCCGCTGGGCAAAAAGAAAAAAGGATCGTTTGTGGTAGCCTATCGCCATTCTTTTGTCGAACTGGCTTCGGCAGTGGGTTTGAATGTGGGTACAGCCGCTACGCCAAAATACAAAGATCTGACCTTCAATGTCGATTTCGGTAATACCAAAACCGGCAAATGGTCGGTGTTCGGGATTGCGGCAAATAGTTCCATCGATTTTCTAGCGGCTGAGCTGGATACGACCGACCTGTTTGCCAATCCGAACGAAAATGCCTATAACGTATCTGGATTTGGCGTTTTTGGGGTAAAAAACAATCTTTTACTCAATGACCACGCCTATATCCGTACGGTTATCAGCGCCTCCTATACCAGTAATACCTATAACAGCGAAGATATTTCCAGGACCGACGATACCGGCAGCCTGTTGCCGACCAATGATGTGCGCGACGCACAGACGACTTATCGCCTGTCTTCCTTTTACAATAATAAAATTACCAATCGCCTCACGGTGCGTACAGGTTTTTTGCTACAACAGCAGCAACTCGATACCCGGGTGGATACGCGGGAAGGACAGGCCGATCTGGACGGCGACGGACGGGCCGACTGGGTTACGCAGCGTGATTTTGACGGCGGATTTAATCTTGCGGAGGCTTATGCGCAGGCGCAATACCGTTTGACCGAAAAAGTGACCCTGAATGCAGGCGTACACGGACAATATTTTAACACCACGGAAGATGTTGCCGTAGAACCGCGTACGGCAGTGAACTGGCAGTTTTCGCCCAAACAAAAGATCAGTCTTGGGTACGGTTTGCACCACCAGACCCAACCGCTGCCCGTCTTTTTGTTTCGTGAACGGCAGCCCGACGGCAGTACGCTCAATAAAAATGGCGATCTGGAATTTACCCGCAATCAGCACCTGGTACTCGGATATGACTTCAAACCGGGAACCAGTTGGCGGATCAAGGCCGAGGCGTACTATCAATGGCTCAGCAACGTTCCGGTGGAAGCCACGTCGACCAGTTTTTCTATTTTGAATGCCGGCGCTGATTTTGTTTTCCCCGATAAAGGCAATCTGGTGAACAACGGCAGCGGCTCAAATAAAGGCGTCGAATTGACCGTCGAGAAGTTTTTCAGCCGGGGCTGGTATAGCCTTGTTACGGTCAGCCTGTTTGATTCTCGCTACAAGGGTTCGGACGGCATCGAACGCGAAACGGCCTTCAATGGCAAGTACGTTTTCAATGCGTTAGCCGGCAAAGAGTTTCAATTGGGTACCACCGGACGCCGCTTCCTGACGGTAGATACCAAACTGACTACCGCCGGTGGTCGCCCCTACACGCCGGTGAACCTGGAAGCCAGCCGCCTGGCCGGACGTGAAATGCTGTATGAAGATCGGGCGTATTCCCTACGGCTCGACGATTATTTCCGCTGGGACGTAAAAATAGGCATGCGACTGAATAGCAGCAAACGCAAATTGTCGCAAACATTTTTCCTTGATTTTCAGAACGTTACAAACCACGCGAATATCTTTGCCTTACGCTATAACGAGGTGAAAGGTAATATTGGTCGGATTGATCAGATCGGTCTTTTCCCGGATGTCTTGTACCGGATCGAATTCTAGTATTTACCCAGTAAAACAAACAGCATGCAACCATATACCATCATTGGAGCCGGCGGCGCTATTGGCAGTCCACTGGCGCAACTGCTGCTCGATCAGCAGCAACCCGTGCGCTTACTTTCACGTTCCGGAAAAGGCATGTCGGGTGCGGAATCCCGCAAAGTGGACGTCTTTAACCTGGCTGAACTAACGGAGGCGGTGCGCGGTTCAAAAGTCGCATTCCAACTTGTGGGGCTAGACTACAATACCAAACTCTGGCAAGCGCAGTGGCCCATTGTTATGCAAAATACCATTAAAGCCTGTGCGGAAACCGGCGTACCGCTCATTTTCTTTGATAATGTGTACATGTATGGACCCGTAGAAGGCAAAATGACCGAAGAAACGCCCTTTCATCCCAGCAGTAAAAAGGGGCAAGTGCGGGCACAGATTGCAACCATGTTGCTCGATGCGGTGAAACGCGGTGAACTTAAGGCCAGCATTGCTCGCTCGGCGGACTTTTATGGTCCGTGGGCCGATGAGAAAAGTATGTTTTTCCAGACGGTATTCAAAAATTTTGCCGAAGGTAAAAAAGCGCAATGGCTGGGTGATCCGAAGATGCCACATTCGATGACGTATACGCTGGATTGTGCACGCGCGCTGATTACGTTAGCCGATGATCCTACGTCGTTCAACCAGACCTGGCATCTGCCGACCAAAAACCCGCCGCCGGTGCCCACCGATTTGATTCAATTAGCCGCCGATGCGATGGGGGTGCCGAACAAAGGCGTGCAGGCAGCGCCCAAATTTCTGGTTTGGCTGATCGGCCTATTCGTACCGATTATGAAAGAAATGGTGGAAATGGTATACCAGAATGAGCGCCCTTATTATTTCGATTCCTCGAAATTTGAGCAGCATTACAACTATACACCGATCAGTTACGCGCAAGGAATTCACGATACCGTGACCTATTTTAAACTGAAAAAATAAAAGGCATGTCCAAACCCTGTTTTGAAGCGACCATGGGCTTTAACGATCGCTGGCTAAGAGCGATTGGTATTCCGTTGGCGAGTATCATGATTTCGTTGCTGTTGTTCCACGACGCTTACGAACAGGGTAACTGGCAATTTTTACTGGTGTGCATTCCCATGTCGGTGGTGTACACCAGCATTTACTGGCTTTCGCTACGTGAAATTTATCAGCGGGTGAAGTTGCGCTTCCCGGATCTGCGCGATATTCACCGGCGATTGATCTGGATGTTCAGCGCTTTTCTGGTCTTGTTTTTTGTGGTTGACATTTCCGTGCACGCTTTTTTTAATTGGCTTTTACCGGAACACGGCGGACAGGGAGAGCCGAATGCTGTGGTGAAATTTATTGCGGTCCTTATCATGTCTTCGCTAGTGATCACTATCTACGAAGCGCTGTCGTTTTATATTCAACTCCAGCGCAGTGTGGCGGAAAAAGCCGTGCTGGAGCGCCAGAATATCGAGTCGCAACTGGAGGGCCTGCGCAACCAGGTAAACCCGCATTTTTTATTCAACAGTCTCAATACGCTGACGTATCTCATTCCAGAAGATGCCGATAAGGCCGTGCGGTTTGTACAGCAGTTAAGTAAAGTCTATCGGTACGTACTGGAAAGTCGCGATTCGAAGATTATCCTTTTATCCGAAGAACTGGCGTTTTTGAAATCGTACATTTTTTTACTAAAGGAGCGTTTTGGCGATAATTTGCACATAGAACTGCGGGAACTGGGGCCAAAATCGCACACTGCCATTGTGCCTTTGACACTACAGATGTTGTTTGAGAATGCGATCAAACACAATGTGATTTCTACTGAAAAGCCATTGCGCATCGAAGTGTTCGCTGAAAATGGCCATATCGTCGTGCGCAATAACCTGCAACGTAAAAACCAGGTGATGGACTCCACCGGGGTAGGTTTGCAAAATATTAAAGATCGGTACCGGATACTGACGCATTGCGAGGTGGATGTAATCGTCTCGCAGGAATATTTCATGGTGGTTTTGCCGGTAGTGGATGTGGAAATTCCGAGTACATTTAGCACATAGTACACTTAGAAGATTCACATAGAAGGCCAACGTACCCACGTTAATGAATGCTATAAATCACTTCCAAATGCCTGATCTGTAAATGCCAAATGGGGCGGTAATATTTTCCTACGTGTCTCTATGTGAATCTCCTATGTGGCAAAAAATCCAAGAATAACATGCAAATACTCCTCATCGAAGACGAAATCCCCGCTGCCAAGCAACTTAGAAAACTACTGCTGGCGCACAACCCTGCTTTTGAAATTCTCGATGTACTCGACTCGGTGGAAAGCGCCGTGCGTTGGTTGCGGACATTCCCCGCGCCGGACTTGGTATTTATGGATATTCAGATCGCCGACGGACTAAGTTTTGATATTTTTCAGCAAACTACCATCACTGCTCCAGTGGTTTTTACGACGGCCTTTGATCAGTATGCCGTACAAGCCTTCAAGGTAAATGCCATCGACTATCTGCTCAAACCGATTGATCCGGAGGATTTGGGTCGGGCGCTGGAAAAAATTGAGCAGCAACGCAATAAGAGCGTCCCGTTCGATTACGCTACGGTAGCGCGATTGTTTAAGAAAGAAACTTACAAGGATCGTTTTTTGGTGAAGACAGGTCAGCAACTCGCTTTTCTGGCTACCGCAGATATCGCGTTTTTTCGCTCGGCCGGCGGACTTACGCAGGCATGTACCGCCAACGGAAAAAAATATTTTGTCGAACATACACTGGAAGAACTGGAGCGCCTGCTTGATCCACACGATTTTTTTCGGGTCAGCCGAGGCTTGACCGTTCGGCTCAATGCCATCCACAAAATCCATCCACACCTGAACGGACGCCTAAAACTGGAGTTAATACCCGTTTCCCCCGAAGATGTGTTTGTCAGCCGTGAACGGGTCAATGAGTTTAAAACCTGGTTGGGCGGATAAGCTACCGGCGAAATAATGAGCCCGAAAAAAATATTTTTCGTCGACCTATTGTGTGCATACCAACTAGTATGTATCTTTGCCCCATTATGGTAACACAAGACACCCGCGAACGCATTTTAACCCGTATGTTTCACGATATCCGCAAGAACGGGTTTCAGGGATTGCGGGCTGATAAAGTGATTGCCGATATGGACATCACCAAGGGCGCATTGTATTATTACTTTCCCAATAAACAAACGATTGGCGCTGCCGTATTAGATGAAATCATTGAGCCGCAGTACCTGCAATTTTATCGCGCGCTGGACGCCAGTCGGGCAAACCCCATTGATGAATTGCAGCAGCACCTGCAATTTCTAATGCAAATGGCAACTGCTGAAGATATTTCGCTCGGTTGTCCACTCAATAATTTGATGCAGGAAATGAGCCCGCTGGATGAAGTATTTCGCTTGCGCATGAAGGCAATCGTAGATGCAATCCATCGCTCCACTACCATTGCATTGCAGCGCGGTCAGGCGGCGGGACTAATAAAAGCCAATGTAAAGGCAGAACCCATCGCACATTTTTATTTTGCCGGCATTGAAGGCGCGTATGCGATTGCTAAAGTACGCAAAGATGTCGCCGCATTTCAGAGCAATCTCGGTATTTTATCTTCATTTTTAGATACCCTACGGGTTTGATTTTTTTGATCATATTACATACCTACCGGTATGTATGTAATTAAAATTTGAACATTCATACTCACACCATTCACATAATAAAACGAATTGACATGTACATTATCACTGGTGCCACTGGTCACACTGGCAAACGCATTTCTGAAGACCTCCTTGCCGCAGGAAAATCGGTAAAAGTAATTAGCCGCAGTGCCGACAAAGTGGCTGATCTGGTCAGCAAAGGTGCGGTTGCAGCCATTGGCGATCTGCACGATGCCGCCTTTCTTACCCAGGCTTTTACGGATGCAACGGCCGTCTATTTGATGATCCCACCAAAATGGGATGTAACCGACTGGATTGCTTACCAAAGAGAGATCATTGCCGCTTACATGCAGGCTTTAACGGCTGCTAAAGTGAGTAAGGTGGTCGTGTTGAGTTCGCAAGGTGCACATTTACTGAAAGGCGCCGGGCCAGTCAGCGGTTTGGCCGAACTGGAAGTGGCCTTGACGAAAGTTCCTGGGCTCGATGCCTTGAACCTGCGACCTGGTTATTTCATGGAAAACTTCTTCGCCAACATCGCTATGATTAAACATGCAGGGCTGGTCGGCGCAAGTCTGCAGACAGACATTCGATTGCCTTTCGTGCATACCCGCGATATTGCTCAAGTAGCCACTCGTCACCTGCTCAATCTGGATTTCAGCGGCCAGACGCACGAATTTATCGGCGGCGCTACTGACCTTACCATGCAGGAATTCACTGCCATTGTCGGTAAGGCAATTGGCAAACCTGAATTGCCTTATATCACCTTCCCCGAAGCGGATGCCAAAGCCGGCATGATGCAGGCGGGTCTGCCGGAGACGATTGCAGATGGCTATATTGAACTGTTTGATGCCCTGAACAAAGGAACGTATCAGGAAGGGTATGTGCGTACGCCCGCCGTCACGACGCCGACTACGGCGGAATGGTTTGCGGAGCATGAATTCAAGTACGCTTTTGAAGCCAATTAATAGACTTCCCCTGCCTCTTTTCTCTTTGTCATGTTCCATGGAGCGAAAAGGGGGCAGGGGAAATCAGGGGTAGATGTAAATCAATTTTTGGGAATAGTCGTGTTGCGAATCACCCTTGCTGAGTCCGGCTGATTAATAGTCTCGCCGCAGCAACTCGTGAAATAAACATAAGAGCCTTTGTCGGCAAAGCGATATACTTTGCAGCCGTCGTGCTCAAAAAGATAATCTACGGTATACGTTTGGTTATTTTGAGTAACCTGCTCGGAAATAGGAACACTGCGAACAATTTTGCAGGCAGTAAGGCCAAGCAAGATGCTTAGCAGCGATAAAGTAAAGATAGAGCGCATCTTGGAAAAATTTGGTGAAGAATGCCTCAAAAATAATTAAAGCCGCTCGGCGCATGAAAATGCAGAGCGGCTTTAATCTTTATTTAACTGGAACGTTAAAACTCTTTTAGTTTGCGTAGTCGCTCAAAAATTTCAGGCGCATCAGCTGCACTTCTTCCCAAGTAATCTCGTCGTCTTTCAACTCGGCAAAGGCCACATCCACGCTATCCGTTTGGGCTTCCTTGAAATAGTCGATTACCGTATCGCGCACATACTCGTCAACTACTTTGTTGAGGTAGTAATCCAGTTTGATTTTTGTCCCCGAACTCACGATCATATCCATTTCTTCCAGCAATTCGGGCAGCGTCATATCTATCGACTTAGCGATGTCTTCCAGCGGAATTTTGCGGTCGATCGAGGTAATGATACTTACCTTGGTTTTGGATTTATTGGCGACCGTTTTGATGGTGATATCCATCGGGCGCTCGATTTCGTTTTCTTCGCAGTACTTTTTGATGGCATCGACGAATGGCTGCGCGTATTTCTGGGCTTTACCTTGAGAAACACCGACGATCTTCGCCATGTCTTCCAGCGAGATAGGGTATTGCGTAGCCATTTCTTCCAGCGATGGGTCCTGGAAAATAACATACGGTGGCAGATCATGTTTCTTGGCAATACTGCGGCGCAGGTCTTTCAATAGATTCATCAACGGCTCATCCAGCACTGCGGTACCGCCTTTTTCATCGTCAAAATCATACTCGCCGTCTTCGTAATCGTGGTTGATCGTAACCTGAAGTGGGTATGGATTTTTCAGGTATTCCTTACCGGCATCAGATACTTTTAGCAGGCCAAATTGTTCGATCTCCTTGTAGATCAGGTTATTAATCATGGCATGACGGAACACCGAACTCCAGAAGTTCTCGTCCCTGTCTTCCCCGACGCCGTAATTCTCCATTTCCGCAAAACGGAAATCGCGCATTTCCTTAGTCTCTTTGCCCATCAGGTATTCCATTACGGTTTTCATCAGGTAATTCTCATTCAGATCGAGAATACACTGAATCACACTCATGATTTCGGCCTGGACTTCTATTTTCTCTTTCGGGTTTTTGCAGTTGTCGCACATTTTATGGCAACTCGCTTCTTCAAATTCTTCGCCGAAATAGTGCAATAAAAAACGGCGGCGGCAGGCGGCGGTCTCCGCATAAGCGACCACTTCCTGCATCAGTTGTGCCCCCATTTCACGTTCCGCAACCGGTTTGTCGCGCAGGAATTTTTCCAGCCGCAGAATATCGGCGTAATTGTAAAAGGCGATACACTTCCCGTCCAGGCCATCACGACCAGCACGACCGGTTTCCTGGTAATAATTTTCGATGGACTTGGGCATGTCGTAGTGAATTACGAAACGCACATCCGGTTTATCGATGCCCATACCGAAGGCAATCGTTGCGCAAATCACGTCGATGCGCTCCATCAGAAAATCATCCTGCGTTTTGGAGCGTACTTTTGGGTCGAGGCCCGCGTGATACGGGGCTGCTTTGATATCGTTGACCAAAAGCATTTCGGCCAGATCTTCCGCTGTTTTGCGGTTCTGGACATAAATAATGCCCGATTCATTGCGAAATTCTTCCTTGATCACCTGAATGATCTGTTTGACCGTCTGCTCTTTTTTGATCTTCGGCCGGATCTCGTAAAAAAGGTTATCCCGGTTGAACGAGGAGACGTAGGTATTCTCCGCCGTCATATCCAGGTTTTTCAGGATATCCTGCTGTACCTTTGGCGTAGCAGTCGCGGTAAGTGCCATAATCGGCACGTCGCGCGCAACGGCATCTAGCATGACGCGGATACGACGGTATTCCGGGCGGAAATCGTGGCCCCATTCCGAAATACAGTGGGCTTCGTCTACTGCCACAAAAGAAATGTCGCTATTTTGAAAAAACTCGATATTTTCTTCCTTGGTAAGGGTTTCCGGTGCGACATAGAGCAATTTTGTTTTGCCGTCCGTAATATCCTGTTTTACTTTCTTCATTTGAACCTTCGTCAGCGACGAATTCAGAAAGTGCGCTACTTCGTCTTCTTTGGAATAACTGCGAATGCTGTCCACCTGATTTTTCATCAGGGCAATCAATGGACTGATCACAATGGCAGTGCCGGGAAGCATAAGTGCCGGCAATTGGTAACAAAGGCTTTTGCCGCCACCAGTCGGCATGATAACAAATGTGTCTTTGCCGTCTAAAAGACTTTGTATAATGGTTCCTTGGTCTCCTTTAAAGGCGTCAAAACCGAAAAATTGTTGGAGGCTTTCGAGTAAACTTTCATGCTCGATCGTGGTCGTGGTCGCAGGTGCTGTCGCGGTCATCTTCTGTTCAGTTATTTTATCATCGGACATTATAATCATGCCTTTTTTTAAAAAGCCGTCAAAGATATAAAAACAAATCTTTAACACGGACAAATTTATACGAGAAATTTTTAAATAAAAAGTGAACGTTCCAATGATAATTTTGCGCCATTAAAACTACATCACCATTTTCAGAATAAAAATTGGGAAAAAAATACTTGGAAAAGCAATCTCCTATTCTAGACATCGCTCGCCGGACCATTCTTGTCGAAATGGAAGCACTGGGCGCGCTGGCTGCCAGCCTGGATGATACGACTGATTTTCAGGCACTTGTGGAAGCCATTGTCGCTTCCCCGGGCCGACTGATTCTCACCGGGATCGGCAAAAGTGCCATTGTGGCGCAAAAAACCGTGGCTACGCTCAATTCTACCGGCACACCGGCGCTGTTCCTCCATGCTGCCGACGCTATTCATGGCGACTTGGGCATGATCCAGCCAGCCGACCTGGTGCTGTGTCTCTCCAAAAGTGGCGAAACGGCGGAAATCAGGGTGTTAGCCCCGCTGGTAAAGAGTTTTGGTAATCGCCTGATCGCCATGACGGCCAATCGGGACAGCTCTTTAGCCCGGCTGGCCGATTTTGTGCTTTGGACGCCCATCGAGCAGGAAGCCGACCCCAATAATCTGGCGCCGACCAGCAGTACGACCGTACAGATGGCCCTCGGCGATGCCCTGGCCATTGCGTTGCTGTCGGTACGCGGCTTTTCACCGGGCGATTTTGCCAAATTCCACCCGGGCGGCGCGCTGGGGAAACAACTGTATCTGCGCGTCAGCGAACTTTGTCTCCGCCATGACCGTCCGCAGGTGCTCCCCGATGCTACCTTGCGGGAGGTTATCCTGGAAATCACCTCCAAACGGCTTGGCGCAACGGCGGTGATTGATGCTTCGGGTCAACTCTGTGGCATTATCACCGACGGCGACCTGCGGCGGATGCTTCAGCGCGCCGATACGGACTTCAATGCATTGTCCGCCGCCGATATTCTTTCCGCACAACCCAAAACAATCGCAGCCGATGCGCTGGCCGTGGATGCGCTTACCCGCATGCGGCATTTCTCCATTTCACAGCTGATCGCACTCGATAATGGGGTGTATGCCGGGATTGTACACTTGCACGATTTGGTGCGGGAAGGACTGATTTGACCCTGGCCCACTTATTTTCTACATTAATTTGATAATTGCTAAATTCTGACATCGTACTGCTTGGATAATACACCTAATAGCCCGTATCTTTGCGCCGTTATTATGAAAAACATTTTTGCCATCGCACTGCATCATCATCATTTGTCAAGATTTGGCAAGCGATGAAGTAGTGTATCAATGTGCAAACCACATTCACCACCAGACCCGGCTTGTCGCGTTCGTTCCGACAAGCCGGGTTTTTTATTTTTATTATTATGCTGCGATTAGCCATTCAAAAATCAGGTCGCCTTTTCGACGATTCTGTGTCGCTGCTGCGCGAAGCAGGGATTGCCTTCAACAGCGGTCCCAATCGTCTTTTGCGGGCCCAAGCCTCCAATTTCCCGTTGGAAATCATCTTTTTACGCGACGACGATATTCCGGAATACGTGGAAGGCGGCGTAGTAGACGCCGGTGTCGTCGGAGAAAATGTTATTTTAGAAAAAAAGAAATCCGTGCGCGTAGTGGAGCGGCTGGGCTTCGGCAAGTGCCGGTTGAGTATTGCCATGCCCAAAAATATCCCTTACCAAAATGTCCAGGATCTGACGGGCAAACGCATCGCGACCAGTTATGTCGGTATTTTAGGCGATTTTTTACAGCAAAAAGGCATTCGGGCCGATATTCATGAAATTAGCGGCGCTGTTGAAATAGCGCCATCACTGGGTCTGGCCGATGCTATTTTCGACATTGTCAGCACCGGCAGTACACTGCTGGCCAACGGTCTGCGCGAAGTAGAGACCATTCTGGAATCGGAGGCATTGCTGATCACGACCCAGTCATTACCATCGGAAAAGTCCGATATACTCGATCGCTTGTTGTTCCGGCTGAATGCCCACCGCAACGCGCAGAATCACCGCTATATTCTCCTGAACGCGCCGAATGAACAAATTGAAACGATCACCAATTTATTGCCGGGCATGAAAAGTCCGACCATTATTCCCTTGGGGATTTCCGGCTGGAGTAGTCTGCACAGCGTCGTCCCGGAAAATGTGTTCTGGGATGTGCTGGAGCAAATCAAAGCGGCCGGCGCGGAAGGCATTCTGGTCGTGCCGATCGAACGAATGATTCTCTAAAACACTCCTATCAACGCATCCACTCAAACGATCACCAGTAACCACTTCAACATGCAAATTATAAAATATCCCGATTGGACGGATGGGAAAAAATTGCTGTCCCGACCAGGCGATGCCGATGCCGCTGCGCGCCGCGAAAAAGTTGCCATTATGCTGGAAGCGATCCGGCAGGACGGGGATACCGCCATACGCCGCTACACCCAACAGTTCGACGGCATTGAAATAGCCGAACTGGCGGTGCTGCCGGCCGCTTTTGTCGATATGCAGGAACAATTGTCGGCCGATCTGAAAAATGCTATTCAGATGGCCTATACCAACATTCGCGCCTTTCATGTGTTGCAGCGCGAACCGGAATTACACGTAGAAACCATGCCGGGCGTAGTATGCACCCGCAAAAGCGTGCCGATCGAACGCGTTGGCCTGTATGTGCCGGGCGGATCTGCGCCCTTGTTTTCCACAGTGTTGATGTTGGGAATTCCTGCACAGTTGGCTGGTTGTCAGCAGATTATACTTTGTACGCCGCCGCAGGCAAATGGTAAAGTGCATCCTGCTATCTTATATGCGGCGCAATTGTGCGGTATTCACACCGTATTCCATATTGGCGGCGTACAGGCAATCGGCGCAATGGCTTACGGGACAGACTCGGTACCGCAGGTGTGGAAAATATTCGGCCCTGGCAACAGTTGGGTGACTGCCGCCAAACAACTGGTCAGCCTCGACGGGGTGGCAATCGATATGCCCGCCGGCCCATCCGAAGTTTGTGTGATGGCGGATGCCTGGGCGCGCCCGGATTTTGTGGCGGCCGATCTGCTCAGTCAGGCCGAGCACGGTGCAGATAGCCAGGTGTTATTATTGACCGATTCCGAAATGCTTTTACAGGCCGTGGAAAAAGAACTGGGCATTCAATTGGCTACCTTGCCGCGCAAAGAACTGGCCGCACAAGCGCTGGCCCAAAGTAAAGCCTTGCTGGTCCCCGATTTGACCGAAGCCATGTCATGGGCCAATGCCTATGCGCCGGAACACTTAATCTTACAGGTGGAAAATGCCGCAGCATGGGCCAATAAAGTAGTGAACGCCGGCTCCGTTTTTATCGGCCATTACAGCCCCGAAAGCGCCGGCGACTATGCCTCTGGCACCAATCATACCTTGCCGACCGGCGGTTACGCCAAGGCATATTCCGGCGTTTCCGTGGATAGTTTTATCCGCAAAATGACCTTCCAAAGTATCACCCCGGCCGGTTTGCAGCGACTCGGAGACACCGTCATAACGATGGCTAGGGCCGAAGGACTGGAAGCGCACGCGCGGGCAGTGGAGAAGAGGATAAAGAGTTAAATCATCCCTTCCATCCCACCAATTTATTGGTGTTAACACAACGCAAGTCTGGAAAACGGCTAAATTTTTCCTTCAACCCACCAATTTATTGGTGGATAACTCGGAAAACACACAATCATCCCCTCAACCCACCAATTTATTGGTGGTATAAATCAACAACATGGAATCACCCCGGCACCTGGTCCGCCCCAACATCCTGGCATTAAAACCATACAGTTCTGCCCGCGACGAGTTCAAAGGCCACGCCTCTGTATGGCTGGATGCGAATGAAAACAGTCTGGGCGGTCCGACGCAGGAGGATTACTCCCGCTACCCGGACCCCTTACAGAAACCGTTGCGGGCAGCGTTGGCGGATTTGAAAAAAGTGACACCCGGGCAAATCTTTATTGGTAATGGCTCAGATGAAGCCATCGACTTATTGCTGCGTGCTTTTTGCGAACCCGGCAAAGACAACATAATACTGCTGCCGCCAACCTATGGCATGTATGCAGTGCAGGCCAATATTCAGGATGTGGAAATTCGGCACGCAGCGCTACAACCGGATTTTTCACCCGATGCAAAAGCAGTCCTGCAATTGGCAGATGCGCGCTCCAAACTGTTGTTTATTTGTTCGCCCAACAATCCCACCGGACAGTGTTTACCGGATGAATTTATGACCGATATGCTGGCGCAATTCCCCGGTTTGGTGGTGGTGGACGAAGCGTATATCGACTTTGCAAAGCGCGATTCCTGGATTGCGAAGACCCATCACCACCCCAATTTAGTCGTGTTGCAAACCCTGTCGAAAGCCTGGGGATTAGCGGCTTTAAGGATTGGCATGGCCTATTCCAATGAATTTGTTATCAGCGTTTTAAATAAAATAAAGTACCCGTACAACCTCAATGCAGCCACCATTCGACTGGCGACGGATGCGTTGAGACACTGGCCGGTGGTCCAGGCAAAAATCGCTACGTTACAACATGAACGAAACCGACTGGAACAGGCTTTGGTCAATATACCGCAGGTGCAAAAAGTATTCCCCAGCGATGCCAATTTTTTGCTGGTACGGGTCACCGATGCCAATGCCATCTACGCTGCACTTTGCGCGGACGGCATTGTCGTACGAAATCGCACCAAAGAATTACATTGTGAAAACTGCTTGCGGATTACCGTCGGTACGCCGGCCGAGAACGACCTTTTAATCGCAACCCTGACCAATTTATAAAAATTGTGCAAACTGATGTGTCCTATGTGACGCTCTTATGCGCCCCACGTGGTAAATAACGTACCTATGCAACAGAAAATCCTTTTCATCGACCGCGATGGTTGCCTGATCCATGAGCCGCAGCCCGATCAACAGGTCGATGCGCTTGAAAAACTCGAATTTATGCCCGGCGTGTTGTTTGCGCTGGCGCGTATCGTTCGCGAACTTGATTACACGCTGATCATGGTGACCAACCAGGACGGTTTGGGTACGCCGTCATTTCCAGAAGAAACTTTCTGGCCGACGCATCGCATGATGCTCAAGATTTTTGAAAATGAGGGCGTTGTCTTTCAGGGCGTACATATCGACCGCTCCTTTAAATCGGAAAATCTGCCGACCCGTAAACCGGGAATAGCCATGCTGACCGACTATCTGGATAGCACGTTCGATCTGGCGAATTCCTTTGTGATCGGTGATCGGCTCACCGATATGCAACTGGCCAAAAATCTCGGCGCGAAAGGGATTTTAATTCAAAACCACCTCGGCATCGCCCTGGAAAGCCAGGCGGATGTGCAAATGCAGCACCATAGTGGCACCGAATACAACCACGCCGGACAAGGATTGAGCATTGCGCTGGTTGCGACGCATTGGGATGAAATCTACAAGTTCCTGAAATTGCCACCGCGCAAAGCCTCGCGCCATCGCACTACGAAGGAAACCGATATTAAAGTAACCGTCAACCTGGATGGCACAGGTCACAGTCATATCCACACCGGAATCGGTTTTTTTGATCACATGCTCGATCAGTTGGCGCGGCACGGTGGCCTGGACCTCACCATCGAAGTCGCCGGCGACCTGCATATTGACGAACACCATACCATCGAAGACACGGCGCTTACCCTCGGCGAAGCGGTTTTAGCAGCCCTCGGCGATAAAAGAGGGATCGAGCGCTATGGATTTTGCCTGCCGATGGATGATGCGTTAGCCCAAGTTGCCCTGGATTTTGGGGGCCGGCCCTGGCTGGTGTGGGATGCGAAATTTCAACGTGAAAAAATCGGCGACATGCCAACCGAAATGTTCCTGCACTTTTTTAAATCCTTTTCCGATGCCGCCAAATGCAATCTGAACATCCAGGCTGCCGGCGAAAATGAACACCATAAAATCGAATCCATTTTTAAAGCATTCGCCAAGGCGCTGAAAATGAGTGTCCGACGCGACCCGGAAAACCTGCAACTCCCAACCACCAAAGGGATTTTATAATGCTTAACGGATAATGATTAACGGATAATGATTAATGTCCCGTTCTATCATTAACCATCCTCAAAGCGAAGCCCATTAACCGTTAATCATTATCCATTAAGCATTAAAAAAAGATGACTGCAATTATCAAATACAACGCCGGCAACGTCCAGTCCGTACAGTATGCGCTCGAGCGATTGGGCGAGTCATGCGTCTGGACGGACGATGAAAAAGTGTTGCGCACCGCAGATCGGGTGATTTTTCCCGGCGTAGGCGAGGCTTCTTCGGCGATGCAATATTTGCGTGCGCGAGGACTGGACGGCGTAATTTGTTCGCTGCAACAACCGGTGCTCGGTATCTGCCTGGGTTTGCAGTTGTTTTGCCGGCATTCTGAAGAAAATGATACTACTTGTCTGGGCTTGTTTGATGTGCCGATTCGGCTGTTCAGTGGCGTGGCGGAAACATCTGAAAAACTAAAAGTGCCGCACATGGGCTGGAACGAAATTTCAAACTTGCAAGGGCCGCTTTTTACGGGTGTTGCGGAACAAAGTTTTGTTTATTTCGTACACAGCTACTATGCTGCGCTGGGTGAAAACACCATTGCCACCACCCATTATGGTACTAATTTTAGTGCTGCCCTGCAACGTGACAACTTTTACGCCGTACAATTCCATCCGGAAAAATCAGGCGCGGTCGGGCAGCAGATCCTGCGCAATTTCCTGCAGCTTTAATTTTATTATTTTCATATCAACGACCAGATTGTGTTAGCCAAACGTATTATTCCCTGTCTCGATATTAAAAACGGTCAGACCGTGAAAGGGGTGCAGTTTGAAAACCTGCGCCAGGCCGGCGATCCGGTCGAACTTGCGGCCGCCTATGCCCGTCAGGGCGCCGATGAACTGGTTTTTCTGGATATTACCGCCACCCACGAGGGCCGCAGTACGCTGGTCGATCTGGTGCGGCGCGTCGCTGCGGTGCTCGATATTCCATTTACCGTCGGCGGCGGTATCAGTTCGGTAGAACAGGTAGGCGCGTTGTTGCAAGCCGGAGCCGATAAAGTGAGCATCAATTCGGCGGCAGTCCGGCGGCCGGAATTGATTGATGAATTGGCCAGATCCTTTGGTAGTCAATGTGTGGTGGTAGCCATCGATACGCGGCCACAAGACCTTGATAATGAATGGATCGTGTACCTGAATGGCGGTCGTATTCCAACCGAACTGCGGGCTTTCGATTGGGCGATCGAGGCAGTGTCGCGGGGTGCCGGAGAATTGTTGCTGACTTCAATGGCGCACGACGGCACCAAAAACGGTTTTGCGCTGGATATTACCGCCCGAATTTCTACCGCCGTGCCGGTGCCGGTGATTGCCTCGGGTGGCGCGGGTACAGCCCAACACTTTGCCGATGTATTTACTGAAGGGAAAGCCGATGCGGCGCTCGCGGCCAGTGTGTTCCACTTTGGCGATATCCCTATTCCACACCTAAAAGCATATTTAAAAGACTATGGACTCGCAATTCGCTGATTTGCAACTGGATTTTGCCAAAATGGCCGACGGACTTATTCCGGCAGTGATCCAAGATGCTACTACCGATAAAGTACTGATGCTCGGTTATATGAATGCCGCAGCCTGGCAGCAAACCCGTACCACCGGCATCGTCACGTTTTACAGCCGTTCCCGACAGCGTTTATGGGTAAAAGGGGAAGTTTCCGGCAATTATATGCACGTGGTCACCTGCCTGGCAGATTGCGACCGCGATGCACTACTCATTAAAGCAAGCCCCGTCGGCCCAGTTTGCCATACCGGTGCAGATACCTGCTGGAATGAAACCAACGAATCCGGCGTATTTATTAAACAACTGGAAACGATCATTCAGGCGCGTAAGATCAGCGCACCGGAGGGCTCTTACACTGCCCAGTTATTTGCCGCAGGCATTCCCAAAATGGCCCAGAAAGTCGGCGAGGAAGCGGTGGAAACGATTATCGAAGCACTTGGCAATGACCGTGATCTGTTGTTAAATGAATGTGCCGATCTGTTGTTTCACTTGCTGGTTTTGCTGGCGGCCAAACAAGTTACCTTGGCAGATGTCGAACAGATTTTGCGGGCGCGCCACGCAAAAAGTTGACCGATCAGGTTAAATGTTAAAGCCGCACTTGCCGGATAGCCCATAATGCCGTACAACACAGGATCGCCACCAGGGCAAAGCCAATGTTGAGACTGAAATGTTCGCCAATCCAGCCTATGGCCGGCGGACCAGCCAGAAACCCCATGAAACTAAAGGTGGCATACGTGGCCAAACCAGCACCGGGCGCTAATCCGGGTATCCGTGCGGCAGCGTTGAAAAGGATCGGCGCACCCATCGCCACACCTGCCCCCAGTAATAAAAAACCGGTAATGCCAATGATCGCGTTTGGCGCAATGATGATAACTACCAAGGCGAACATGCTTTGAAAAGCACTGAAATACAGTAGATTACGCTCGCCAAACCGCGGGATTAATACGTCTCCGATAAAGCGCATACCCATCATCGTCAGCGAAAAACAGGTGAAGCCAAGTGCGGCCATTTGCGCCGGCGCGTTGAGTACATCGCGCAGATAAACACCACTCCAGTCAAACGCTACCCCCTCGCACATACTCACCACCAGTCCGATAAAAATCATCAGCATCAGATCCCGGCTGGGTAAAATAATTTTACTCGGTGGTGTTTCGACTTCATTTTGGCCGCGCACTGCGCCCGGTATAGTGGCCAAAACCGGCCGCACCCAGGCTAAAGTCAGTGCTGAAATTACCACGGCCAATACGGTAAGATGTATAGTAGGCGGCACCCCGGCGGCAATCAGCGCGGCCGACATACCCGACCCGACCATGCCACCCAGGCTCCACATACCGTGGCAGGTAGACATGATATGGGTTTTTTCAGTCTGCTCGATCGTAGTTGCGCAGGTATTCATGCACACGTTCAACAATGCCACGCCTACGCCATTCAAGATCAGGGCACCCAGCAGCAGCCAGCGATCCGGCATCCAGACTGGCACGGCAAAACCAAGCATCACAATGACGGTCGACCAAGTAGTCGTCTGCGCCAATCCGAAACGGGCGATCACGCGCGCCGAAAACGGGTTCATCAACAACAATCCCACCGGCATACCGAATAAAGCAAAACCCAGTTGCGCGTCATTCATGCCCAGCGTGGATTTCACGTACGGAATGTAGGTAATCCAACTGCCAAACATCAGGCTGTCTGTCGAGAATGTCAGTCCGGTTGCAAGGGCTTTTCGATTCGTGAAAAATTGATAGAGGTTGTTCGTTACCTTAGAAAAGGCGCTTGCAATCATCATAAGGTATCATTTATAACTCGAAAACTAGGCATTGCTTATCCGCCAATGCCAATCACCTCGGCAAAGATGCCTGCTGCGGTTACTTCCGCGCCTGCACCCGGCCCGCGCACCACCAATGGGTGTTCCGGATAGCGCTTAGTCGTAAAGACCACCATATTGTCGCTGCCGCTCAGGAAATAAAATGGATGGGTTTGCTCAAAGGCCTGCAAGACTACGCCGGCTTTATTGTCTTCCAGTTTCGCCACAAAACGCAGCACTTTGCCTTCATTTTCCGCATTTTTCCGCATTTGTTCAAAATGATCGTCGTTTTGCTCCAGCGCGGCAAAAAAATCATCGACCGATTGGGCCTCCAGGCAGGCAGCCGGCAAAATATTTTCCACCAGAATGTCGTCCGCTTCGAATGCCAGCCCGGTTTCCCGCGCCAGGATCAACAGTTTCCGGCGCACATCCATGCCACTCAGATCGTCGCGTGGATCCGGTTCGGTCAGCCCTAATTGTTTGGCTTCGCGCACGATTTCCGAGAAACGGGTACCGGTCTTGAAATTGTTGAATAAAAACGACAAGGTGCCGGATAACACGCCTTCGATTTTGAGAATTCGGTCGCCAGAATGAATCAAGTCATTTAGCGTGGTGATAATCGGCAATCCGGCACCTACGTTGGTCTCATAACGCCAGGCCACCCCGCGTTTATCGGCCACTTGTTTCAAATGCTGATAACGGGCGTAGGGCGAGGAAGCCGCCTGTTTGTTGGGCGTACTAATGGAAATGCTGGCGTCGAGGATTTGTTCGTAATAACTGGCGATCTCGCCCGAAGCGGTATTGTCCAGAAAAATTGCGTTGGGTAAATTTTGCTGCCGCATCTGGGCCACGAATTGCGACATGGAAAATGGCTCGACCGTGGTATCGAGTGCTTTTTCCCAGTTATTCAGGTCGATGCCGTCTTCATGGGAGATCATTTTGCGACTATTGGCTAATCCCACCACCTTGATTTCCAGTTTTCGCTTTTCCTTCAAAAAGCCGGCCTGCTCCCGGATTTGTTTTAACAAAGTGGAGCCGATCAGGCCCACCCCTACCATATACAGGTGCAGCGTCTTGGTATCCGACAGGAAAAACGCCTCGTGAATGGCGTTCAGCGCTTTGGTTTCGTCGGGTTCCGGGATGACCACCGAGATGTTCAGTTCGCTTGATCCCTGCGCAATAGCGACGATATTGACACCATTTTTGCCCAGCGCGGAGAATAAACGCCCGGCAATACCCGGCCGGTAACGCATGTTTTCACCGACTACGGCGACTACCGACAATTTGTCTTCGATGCGCAACGGCTCCACCAATCCTTCGCGCAATTCAAAAACGAATTCCATTTCGGCGGCTTTTTGTGCATTTTTTGCCTGCGACGGAGCCACTGCAAAGGTGATGCTCGACTCGCTGGATCCCTGGGTGATGATCACGATGTTTACCCCCGCTTGCGCCAAGGCTCCGAAGAGCCGGGCCGCAATGCCGGGGATGCCAAACAGGCCACTTCCCTGCAATGTAAGCAGACATATCTGGTTGATGGAAGAAATACCCGATACGCCGCCCCGGTCTTCGGCGGAATTGGCATCGGCCGGTGGTGGCGTATTGGAAATATAAGTACCGGGAAAAGAAGGGTTAAAAGTATTCTTAATTACCAGTGGTATGCCCTTGGCCAAAGCCGGCAAGATGGTCGGCGGATAAATCACCTTGGCGCCGAAATGGCTCATTTCCATCGCCTCCCGGTAGGTCATGGTCGGCAAGGTAAACGCCTTTTTGACCCGGCGCGGATCAGCCGTCAGTACGCCGTCCACATCGGTCCAAATCTCGATGGCCGTGGCTTGCAGGGCGGCACCCAGGATGGCAGCGGTATAATCGGAACCGCCGCGGCCGAGCGTAGTCGTCAAGCCCTCAGCATTGCTGCCGATAAATCCGGTGACGGCCTGTACATGCGCCCGCGTAGCGTAATGCGCGGCGATGCGGCGATTGGTTTCTTCAAAGTCCACCTTGGCGCTGCCGAAATGCCCGTCGGTACGGATAATTTCCCGCGCATCCAGAAAGTCGGTCGGAATGCCGGCCTGCTGCATGGCCTGCGCGATGATAAACGAGGAATTGCGCTCGCCAAAACTGACCACAAAATCCAGGGAGCGGGCCGAGACCTCATGCAAGAGGAAAATGCCTTGCAAGACATTGCCCAGCGCTTCAAAATTTGCCGCGATATGCGATTCTGTAGCCGGGCGGTGCGCGGGATCCAATAATTGCTCAATCGCCTCATAATGGCGGGCCCGTACTTTTTCGAGGATCACCCGATACGTTTCGTCGCCTTTACCGGCTTTGGTCGCCATATCGATGAGCGTATCGGTGACTTTAGAGAAAGCCGAAAAGACCACCGTGAAGCGCTCTCCACGTGCGTAGTACGCTTTTAATATAGCGATTAATCCTTGGATCGTAGTGGGCGTGCCGACCGAAGTGCCGCCGAATTTGAGAACTTTCATGGGTAAAAATGCCCGATTAAACTGGTTGATAAATAGATTGATGCCGGGTCATTTTTACCTGCACCACACATTTGCAACCGCAAAGAAAAACAAAAGCCGCTCCAAATTGGAGCGGCCCTTGTTTTCTCATACTGCGTTTCGTTTTGATGTTGGTATTTTCAATGCATGGTTTGCCCGGTGATAACGTCGCGGGCAAATAATATTTTCGGTTTCCAGTACGCCGAAGTGCTGATATTTTCAACAATTATACCGCGGGAGCAAGTACTGTGCACACAAAAAATGCCTTCCATCGTGCGTTCTACTACCATAGCGACGTGCTGAATGTGACCGCGGCGGCCAAAGAAAACAAGATCACCGGGTAATACGTCATCCAAACTGATGCGCAAACCCTGGGTAGATTGACTGGCAGAACACTGAGAAACTTTTACTTCAAATTCACTGAGGATAAAACTCGTGAAACCGGAACAATCAAAGCCGGTATTGGGCTTCGTACCGGCGTGGCGGTAGGGTATTCCGAGAAAATTCTGGGCGTAGCCCGTGATGTACTCGCGCATTTGCATTATTTCAGCATTTTCGGTGCGCGCGGTGTTTTTGGTGGTTGCCGAAGTGGCGAAAAAGAATACTGCTGGTAGGAAAAAGAGCGATAAAAAGCGATTGGGGCGACTTAGGTGGCTAATTGTTTCCAACATACAATAATGTTTAGTCTCACAGCCGGGGGGCTGCACTGGCGTAACCAAAGTGCGGGAGACTTGGTGAATTGATAAGCCTTTCGGCTATAACGACGCGTGGCTTGTAATTGGCAGAAACTGCTCACGGGAAGGATTATGAATGCGTCGTGTACAAGGCGTTTTGGGTAATAAGCCGGGGCAAAGGTAGAAAAGCATTTTAAAAAACCATGCTTTTGAAATAAAATTTTGGAATAGGGGTCAGAAAGACCGAAATCCACTGCCATCTTGGAGGAAAGGCAATTGTTGCCGGTAATGCTGCACTGCAGCAAGGGAAAGTTCGGTGGTAAAAACACCTTCCTGCCCGGATATACGGCAAAGCGTTTGTCCGCCGAAATCAATAATGGCGGAGTCGCCGGTGTATTCCAGCCCCGTTCCATCGGTCCCGAAAATATTTACACCAACTGTAAATGCTTGATTTTCAATGGCTCGCGCGGTTAAAAGGCTTTTCCAGTGGGCGTTTCGGCGGCTCGGCCAGTTGGCTACATAAATTAACAGTTCGTAGCCGCTATTTTCTGTCGCATTGGCGTCATTACGGCTCCATTCCGGGAAGCGCAGGTCGTAACAAACCAGCGGACAGACCCGCCAGCCGCGCCATTCCACGATCAATCGCTGGGTGCCCGCCGTGTAATAATTTCCTTCGCCAGCTAGCCCGAAAAGGTAGCGTTTGTCATATTTTTCCAGTCGCCCATCCGGAAAAACCCAGAGCAGGCGATTGAAATAGTGCCCGTTTTCCACACAGATAAAACTGCCGACGATGGCCGCATCCAGCATACTTGCCTCGTGCTGTAGCCATTGTACAGTCGGCCCGTCCATCGGTTCGGCCAGCTGCGCGGCCTGCATAGAGAACCCGGTAGTGAACATTTCGGGCAGCACGATCAGATCGGTCGTGCCACGTAAAATCGCCATTTTTGCGGTAAATTGGGCGCGGTTGGCGACGGGATTTTCCCATTGCAGGGTGGACTGGATAATGGAAATGCGCATTTTTAGGTATTAAGTACTTGCTGGCAACATTATCGCACAAACCTACGCGGATTCGCCAGATTGAACAACGCACCGGATATTAAACGGCAAAATATACCTTGCGTTTGACCTTTATTGCCCCTGATTTGCCGGGGACAATGTGTAGAAAAAGTGCTACACATTGTTTAATGGTAACTTTACACTGGTTTAACGTCCCCCGAAGCAGGCTGCGGTACTTTTGCGGTGTTAATCTCAGTACCACAATACATGATAATACACCCGCGCCATTTCGCTCCTTTCGCCCGTCCCATTTTCGGTCGCTCCTTTCTTTCGCTTCAGCCAGCCGCTCCATCCGTCGCATCTGCTTTTTCGGAGGACGGGCCACTTTCCCCGGCGCGGGATTTTGACAGCCTTATTTCTCAAAATAGCGACACCCGTCCGTGGCGCACATTATTGGTTTTTATGGGCTACGCTGTCTTTTTTAGCAGCGCAGCGGTTTACCTGGTGTGGTTTTTCGCCAGTTTCTTTGCAATTGTTATTCGCTAACCCAGGAGTTATGAAACGTGAACTAGATATTGTCGTCATTTCGGATATTCACCTTGGTACATACGGCTGCCATGCCCGTGAATTGCACAACTATCTGAAAAGTATCCAGCCGCGTACGTTGATCCTGAATGGTGATATTTTTGATATTTGGTATTTTAAGAAAAGTTTTTTCCCAAAAGAACATTTAGAAGTCGTGCGGCGCATCATGAAAATGGCGGTCAACGGCACCAAGGTATATTATCTGACCGGCAACCACGACGATCTGCTGCGTAAATTTGGGGAGATTTCGTTTGGATTGGTGGATCTGCGCAACAAACTGGTGTTCCAGGTCGACGGAAAGGTGCACTGGGTCTTTCACGGTGATGTGTTTGATGCAAGTGTGCAGCGCGCCCGCTGGTTGGCGAAACTGGGCGGCGAAGGCTACGACATGCTGATTCGCATGAACCGCTCGATCAACTGGACGCGGCGTTTGTTTGGCTTTGGTCCGGTTTCATTCGCGGCACGGGTGAAAAAAAGTGTGAAAGGCGCGGTGAAATACATCAGCGACTTTGAAGAAACCGCGCTCGAAATCGCTGCGGAAAAAGCCTATGATTATGTGATCTGCGGCCATATTCACCAGCCGCAGATGCGCGAGGTGACGGCGGCAAACGGACGCACCATCACTTATTTGAACAGTGGCGACTGGGTGGAACACCTCACTTCCCTGGAATTCAGTCAGGGGAAATGGTCGCTGTACAAATATGACGAATCGGAATTTGAAGTGCTAAACCCCCGTTTGAAAGTGGTCGAGCGCGAACCCAAAGTATATACCCTGCGACGCGAAGAAGTATTGCCGGAAGTGAATGGCATCGCCGCGATGGAGGCATTGTAAGAACCTGAAAAAACTGCCGGAGAGGACAGGATAGAAAATTGCGCTCCGGTTTGTTTGGCTTCATATACTCATTATAGATTTGCAAAAACGCCTGGCCCAGCAATCGCTAAGTCAGGCGTTTCTGTATCAACCCACCTGAACGGTCGCAGCAGGTGGTTAGTCATAATGGAAACAGGGCACAACCGATTACTCGGAAGCACCCTGTATAACCCCAAAAAACCAAATGAAAACTTCTTAAAAAAACGCTATAAAGCGGAAATTTGCGAACGTAACCAAGCAGGTTGTTTCTTAAAATTACCCTGTTTGATTCAAATCGAAACATAAACTTAATGTCTGATTGCACCACAAAGATAAGGCATGTTTAGAATTTCGCAATAGTAACATTAAAAAAAAATTGTTAAAAATTACTAACATCATAAAAACAACCATTTAGGCCAATTTTAAGCCGATTTTAAGGAGTTTGCTTATATTTGCAAGCAAAATAAATTTAAAATAGTAGTTGCAACATTTAATATACATCAAAATGAAACAACGATACGCGGTTATGATAAACGGTTCCAGGATCATCATGGCGGCTTTGGGGATGATTTTCCTGTTTGGCTATTGCGGTCCCGATCAGGAAATAGCAGTCCAAAAGAAAGTAGCCGAACGCGTAAGCATTTTTCGAAAAAAACGGATC
>JBBRDQ010000051.1:0-25395 GCA_038203695.1 Chitinophagales bacterium | reverse complement strand
CGTGGTTATACAAAAATAGGCACGGTAAAAGGCGCAGGCGACGCCGACACCAGACAAGAATACACCTTCACCGATGACAAGCCATTGCCAGGCACCAACTACTACCGCCTGCAACAGGTAGATTTCGACGGGGCCGCATCTTATAGCATGGTCCGTTCGGTCGTTTTCAGCAAGCCGGGTAGTCTTTCGCTGTTCCCGAACCCCACAAATGAATGGCTGCAAATTCAACTTGAAAAAACATTCGCCACCGATGCGCCGTGGCAAATCATCGACTTGGCCGGCCGCATACTAGATACAGGAACGCTGGCCGGCGAACAACAAGCATTCCAAATTCCGGTCAATACCCTTACTGAAGGGATGTATTGCCTCCGCATCGTAACGGATCAACAGGTCCTCACGCAACAATTCAGCAAACAATAAAAAGATCTGCCGAGCGTACAGGTAAAGAACGACCACTGTTTTTGTTTTATCTTTGTCCATTATGCAAAGCCCGCTCCCATTTCTCCGGTCGGCCGGTCAGATCAACCGGCGGTCGTTTCGCATCAAAATGCTCTATGCATTTGTGTATCCGTTCAGTTCCGGCATCGTTATCTATGCCGGTCTGATGACGTTTTCGATGGTGGTCACCAACGTCACCGGGCTGCTGCCGCAGATGGCGCGGGATTTATACGAAGGCAAACTCAATACCGCCGGTTCTATTTTTGCGTGGTTGTTCGCCTTTTTTCTGGGTGGATTTTTTGCCGGCTGGTGTGTAGAACGCGAGAAACTGATGAAATGGCGCTACTTGCACCTGTTTCCCTTGCTGGTCGTGGCTGGTATATTTTCCTTTGTGGGCGCTTCCGGCCATAATACCAGCACATTACACCCAGGTTTCTTTCCGGGCATAATTTTATTTTCCATCGGCATCCAGAATGCGATGGTAAGCCTCACCACCTCTTCGCTGATCAAAGCCAGCCAGATGACCGGCGTCGTCAACGAACTGGGCGTGGATATTGCCGAGATATTTCATTCCGAGGGTGAGAAACGGCGCCTGATCCAGCGCGAAGCCATGCTGCGGTTGATTGTCATGGTCAGTTTTTTGCTGGGCGCGTTGTGCAGCGTGGCGTTTTTTCCAATCCTCGGCACACAGGTCTTTTTTATGCCCGCCGGCATCCTGTGTGTGTTGATCGTGCACGACATTCTGCGGTTTTGAGAAAAAAATAGCCCCGACCAGTATTACACCAGCGGGGCGCTTTCTCCGAAAAACCAAATCAAACTTTATATCCTAAGCGCCAAAAGGCGTATTTTTCACGGTTACCCCTTTCCTTTCACCCGGTTCTTTTCATCTTCCAGACCGGTTTTACGCTGGCGGGCACCTTTAATGTCGTTGCTGCCAAAGCGATAAGAGAAATTGAGGGTCACGGTGCGGCTTTCCCAGGTGCCGCTGGCGATCATGCGCAATCCCGGTGTAAACAGATTTTCACCTCTCCAGCCAGCCGTGCGCAAAATATCGCCACAGCGCAGGCGCAATTCGCCTTTGTCGTGCAGCACTTTCTTCTGAATCCCGAAGTCCATCGCACCCTGCTGCTGGCTGCGCAGCGTCCCCCAGAAAGCAGCGCTGTTATACCAGCCAGATAGTTGAAACGACCAGCCTTTGGGCAAACGCACCGTTTGCTCGCTGTACACATTGAAGGCATTGAAGGATTGATCCACCTTAAAATCATCGCGGAAGTTGGCGCTGAAATGGCTGCGGTACCCCGTGATGCTGACAAAACCTTCCCACCATTTGGCAATTGGCGTCGGTACGTTCAGCGAAATCGTATAATTTTCCTGGTCGGCCAGGTTTTCCTGGGTGATAAACGTAGCCCGCGGGTTGCGCGGATCGATGTCCAGCACCTGGGTAAATACGTCCTTGGTGCGGCTGTAGCCAAAACTCACCACCGGATAACCTTTGTAAGTCGGCGCGATTTCAAAGCTATTGGTAAACTGTGGACGCAGGTAGGGATTGCCTTTCTGAAAGGTCAATTCATCCAGTTTATTTTCAAACGGGTTCAAATCCTGGTAACTCGGGCGATCGATCCGGCGGCTGTAGGTCGCATTTAAGCCGATTTTATCCGTAAAAGTGTACGTCAACGCAGCGCTCGGGAAGAATTCGGTATAGTTGTTTCCCACCTGGGTACCGTCTTGATTGGTCATCGAGATCAAATCACCCGTATAATCGGTATTTTCAACGCGCAAACCGGCTTGTACGTGTAATTTCTTGGTGAAATTGCGCTGGTAGTTCACATAACCGGCGCTGGTGCGTTCCCGGTACAGGAACTGGTTGCTGATAGCCGTATCGAGTACGCTTTGTCCGCCCAATACATTGTAAAAATCAAAGGTATTGTCGGTCTTGACGTTCGAAATTTTTGCGCCGATGCCCAGCGTACCTTTGAAAAAGCGTTGCTCGTAATCCACTTTTCCGGTCATGATATCGATGTTGGTCGGGGTATTATTCCGGTAAATGCGCTCATTCAGGATTTCGCCGTTGTCGCTGGTGCGGTAGTAGTTGGGTTGAAAACTCTCGCCGCGAATGCGGTAAGCCCCCCGGTCGAAATCGACATTCAGACTATGCCCGCTGGTATCGGCAAAACGGTAATTGAGGTTGACATTGGCGTCATAGCGCCGGTTTTTATTGGTGTTACTGGCGATCAACACCGAGTCGATCTGGCTGCGATTGGCAAGTTGGCTGATAGCGGCGTGACTATTGCTCAACCAGTTGCCATTGTCTAAATTGCCGTTTACCAAAACGCCGACCGTATTGCGGTCGTTGATAAACCAGTCGGCGCCAGTGCGGAAACTATTCCAGCGACTTTGGTTGACCTGAACAGAGGTTTGGTCGAAATAGGTCGCGTTTTGCTCCCGCAGGAAGGTGTTAGTGTTATGCCAGTCGCCGTAACTGTTATTGTAAGAGCCGAACAGGTTGGTTTTTTTACCCCGGTTGTTCAGGCTTACATTCATACCACCCTTCAAAGTTTTCCCATAAATACCTTCCAATCCGAAATTGCCATTGGTACCGAATGATTTATTCTTTTTCAGGCGGATGTTGATGATTCCGGCGTTTCCGGAAGCATCGTATTTAGCGGATGGGTTGCTGATAATTTCAATATTGGCGATATCGGCAGCCTGCGTGCCTTTGAGCAGTGCGGCCAGGTCTTTGCCGTCGAGCGGCACATCACGGCCATCGATCATCACTTTCACCGCGTTTTTACCTTTTACGTTGACGTTGTCGTTGTTGTCCACCGTTACGCCGGGGGCTTTGCGCAACAGTTCGAGCGCGCTGAGACCAGTTGAGTTTACGGTGCCTTCTACGTTCAGGATCGTTTTATCGGCTTTTACTTCGACCATCGGTTTGCGGGCGACGATCGTGACGGCGTTCAGTTCGTTGGTTGTTTCACGCAATACGACGGGTTCCAGGGTTATAGTCGTTCCATCGTACGCAAATGCAGCCGAACTGCCGTCGCCAGAGCCGATTTGACTGGCTTTGATAAAATACTGGCCGGCGGTAATACTCCGAAAATCAAAGGCGCCTTTTTCACCGGAAAGCGTACCTTTTACCAGGGCAGAATCTTTGGCTTGGTGCAGGGTAATGGTGGCGTATTCGATCGCGGTGCCATCGGCTTGTTGCACCATACCGTTGATCGTCTGGGCGGAAGCGCCCGCAATAGTCGCAAATAAGGCAATGATTAAAAGAAAGGGAGATTTCATACAGTAGTTTTTGTGTGTACTCGAAAGTTGGAAACCAGATTTGATGGAGCAAATGTAACAGCAAGCAGTAACTTGTAAAACATAGAACCTACCAATACCCGGTATTGTGTTATGAATTGTCATTTTTAAACGACGAATGGTTTGGCGGGTGCCTGCAAAACAGGATTTCGGCGTTGGTCAGTGATTGTAGTGTATATCTAAATGGCTGCAAAACGTTCACAAGACGGATAGAAAGACAGGGAGGTTACACGCGGGATGCATGGAAAGGGTGAATGGCGCGTTTCGCTGGACGAATGGCGATTTTTGGCGGACGAAAGCAACGCGGTCTGCGCTACCGCACAGAAGCCTGGAGTTTTTCGAGATCGCGGATCAACAAGCGACTGCGGTTGAAGGTGAGTATTTTGTCGGCGCGCAGGTCATTGAGCGTTGTGGTGACTGTCTGGCGGCTGGTAGCGGTGAGATTCGCAATTTCCTGGTGGGTGATAAAATTGCGAATAACCCATTCATAACCAACACGTTGGCCTTTTTTATGGGTTAAATCCACTAAAAACTCCACAATGCGGCTGCGGCTGTCGCGAAAGACCAGCGATTCCAGCCGGCGCTCCATTTCCAGTTGGCGGGTGCCGAACATTTTCATAAAAAACAGGTTCAGATCGGAGCGATCGCGCATGAGGTATTGCAATTCTTCGCGGGTCACTACACAGGCTGTCGTGTCTTCCAGCGCTGTTGCAAAGTCGCGGCGGCGTTCTTCGCCGAGTAAGGTAAGTTCGCCAAAAACCTCGCCCATACCCAGGATAGCCTTGGTAACTTCTTTACCTTCCTCATTCATGGCCGAAATTTTGATGCGGCCAGCGCGGATAAAAAACACCCGATCTGACAGGTCGTTCGGGATGAAAACCGTTTCGCCTTTTTTGAAGGTTTTATGCAAATGATGCCCCATAATCTCTGCATCACCCAGTTTGAGGGGACACAGCAGGTGGTTCATATCAATATTTTCCAAGTGCCAGAGGGCTTGCGGCTCCATTTTGATCAATTACGAATTAAAAATTACGAATTACGCATTACGCATTGCGAAGGTAATCCGGTTCCGCATCAATTGGAAATCCTGTGTAACCGCAGGCGTTTAAATAACTTTTGGTCGCTCAGCAAAATACCAAGCTGTTGATTATCCGGGCTGATTACATAATTATCGCCGTCCTTCCGAAACGGCGTGACCGCATTGTAATATGCCGCGTTCGCCTTTAGTGTATCTTCCTCAATATTTGCGGAATGCAAGAGCAGCAAATCGGTCGGCGTTACTTTGGCAATATAAATCAGCATCCATTTATCAGGCGTATCCTGCAAATTAAAATACAGTGCATCGACGCCGGATTTCGAAACCATACCTCGGGTTTGTGTTTTCACACTATCCGTTTCCTGGTAGATACCATAGGTCATAGCAGATGGGCCGCCGTCTTCAAATTCCGTCTGCGTTTTTTGGCCCAGGTCAAAAATATAACCCGGATGCGTCGATTGTGCGATAATCAAATAATCGCCGTCTTTGTTCAAGGTAATATATTGCCCGCCTTTTTGGGGCTTGCCATCCTCCAGAAATTTACTGGTTTCGTAGTAGATCAAGTGATCCGTAACCGTAAAATCGAGGATCGCTCCTTCTGCCTGCGTCTTGGCCAGCGCCGCTCTAATTTGCGGAAGGTCTTTTACCAAAATACGGCTTTCCGCCAACACCACCATTTTGGTATTATTTTCCGCCGGCTCTAAGCGTAAAAATTCCTTGACATATTTGCCGATCACGGAGTGTTCGATTTCAAAGCCTTCTGCCAATGGCTCTTCCTGTATTTCGTACAAGCCGGGCAAATATGCCGGGAAAGTCGCCAGCAGGTCTGCCTTCTCCGGCATTGGCTTGTCAAAATAAAGTACGGTACAAGAAGAAATCAGCAAGGTGGCTAACAGGGAAATACATTTGTTCATCATGGTAGTTGGTGATTATATAGGTGAAAATTATTTCTAAATTATTGACTACCAGGTTAATGCAGAATTCGAATTTCAACCCGGCGATTCAGGGCCTTGTGTGCATCATTATCTTCCGGGAATAAAGGTCGTGATTCACCCATGCCTTTTGCAGCAATGCGTGTCTCATTTATTCCGTTGGTCGTCAGCCAGTTCTTTACGGCTGTTGCCCGCTTTTCCGATAATTTCACATTGGCAGTTTCCGTACCGTCTGCATCCGTATGGCCCGTCACCTCGACTTTATACATCGGATAATCTGCGAGCAATGCCAGCAGTAATTTCAGCTGCATATCATCCATTTGGGTGATCGCCGTACTGCCCACATCAAAAGTAATGTCGCGAATGGTCAGCAGTGTTTCATGCGGGTTAATGGTTGTCGTCACGACAAATTCGTCGTAATAATACTGATATTCACAATGTAAAACGTCCGTTTTTGGGATAACCGGCAATGGAGCATTTTGCCCGATGCTCTTTATTTGCCCCGCATTTGCACCCAGTATATTACCCACCCATATAAACCGTTCACCGCCAGCTGCTAAGTAATACGTAAAAACGCGGGTCCATTCAAAGCCGTCAATAAGTTGATTTTTACCCGATTGAGCGACTGGTTTCAAAAGCAAAAAAGGAATTCGTTGATGGAAGCCGTACCAATGCGTTGATTTTGCTATCGAATCGACCAGCACTATGGAAATCCCCGGCACCGGTTTGTTGCAATCAGCCAGTGGCCGAAACACCTGGCAGCTGATCTTGTACCATTGACCTTGCTTTAATGGCTCTTTTAATCGGCCTATGCTCAATTCCGTGGCGTCGTCAAAAGCCCGGATGCCGATGTAATTATTGCCGGCGAAAGGCACGGGATATTCGGGATCGGGATCGTTGCCATTTTTTATCAATGTGCGGTTGCGATAATAATCCACGCTGCCGATGTTGTACCAGGATTTCGGTTTGTCGTGCAGCGCTTCCTCAAAACCGGGGTTTAAGACGAGATTTTCCTGTGCAAAAAGCGGGATAACATGCAATAGTACCCCTAAAAAGACCAGCGACTTGGGAAGGACATTCAGCAAACGACGCATAACAAGGCAAAAGCCGCATTTTTGGCATACACTTTACTTATAATCGTACTTGTCCGTGCGGTTTTGTTGTCAACGTCCCACATCCGATTTCCATTGTACCAAGTTTTCGATGCGTACACATTGTTGCTAACACCATTGGTTGTGGGCATGAATCCTGTAATTCGTATGGGCTATTATTCTTCTAATTTCAAATCAAATTTAGTGACTAATTCATTAACCAGTGGATGTTCCTGTTTCCATTGGTTAAGCCTTTCCGTTTTTGTAAGCAACCGTGCCGGCTTGACAATCACTTGCTCCTGCGCCTTCGTTTCATCCATTTCGATCTGAATTTTCAGCGCCAGGTCGTGCAGGTGCTCCCGCAAAAAATCCATGACGCGCATGGTCTCGTTTTGCAGGTGACTGCGATCGGTGTGGGTGCGGACGGTGGCAATGAGTATTTTGTCGGACAAGCGGAGGTCAGCGCCCATCAGCGCCATGCGCACCAGGTTAGATTCGACCGATTGTGCGTAGTTTTTCCATTCAACGCGGGCGTTTTCCAGCGACAGACGGCTTTCCATAGCGGCATTATGGGCCTCTTCTACGGCGACGGCGGTTTCGTACGCGTCCAGGCGCAGGGACACTGGCTCGGCCTTTTTCAGGCCAAGTTTCAGGCCCATTTTCAGTTCCGCCACTTCAGACTGGCCTAAAACATGGGCATTGCCATTGGCAACGGCGGGTTTTTCGACCACTGTAGCGGCACCATTTGTAGTGGGGGGGGCAGAAATGGCCGGTTGCGTCAGTTCAGGATTTTTTTTTTCCTGCCCGTTCTGCTGGGCGGCCTGGACTGCGCGGTTGATGTAGCACATTTTCAGCAAGGCCAGTTCAATATGCAGCCGTTTGTGGCGGGCCATTTTGAAATTCACATCGCAATCATTGGCGAGATTGAGGGCCGTCAGTAGAAAGGACGCGGGGGCCAGGGCAGCTTGGCGGCGGTAGCGTTCGCGGAGATTCTCACCCACTTCCAGCAATCCAAGGGTCGCGGTATCTTTACAAACCAGCACATTGCGCAGGTGTTCGGCCAGGCCATTCATAAAAATATCCGGCTCGAAACCCTTGCGCAGGATCTGGTCGAACAGGTTGAGCAGCGCCGGCGTATCTTCTGCCAGTAACGCGTCGGTTATCTGAAAATAATAATCGTAATCGAGGACATTCAGGTTTTCAATAACGTCGTTGTAACGAATTTTTTTGCCGGAAAAACTGGTAATCCGGTCAAAAATAGACAATGCGTCGCGCAAAGCACCATCGGCTTTCTGGGCAATGATATGTAACGCATCTTCCTCTGCATCAATCCCTTCTTTGGCACAAATGCCTTGCAAATGCAAGACCATATCCGCAATGGTGATCCGCCGGAAATCAAAAATCTGGCAGCGGGAAAGAATGGTTGGGATGATCTTGTGCTTCTCGGTCGTCGCCAGGATAAAAATAGCGTATGGCGGCGGCTCCTCCAGGGTTTTCAGAAAGGCATTGAAGGCCTGATTGGACAACATGTGCACCTCGTCGATGATAAACACCTTGTAACGACCTTGTTGCGGCTGAAAACGCACTTGTTCGGTCAGCGCGCGGATATGCTCGACGGAGTTATTACTCGCTGCGTCGAGCTCGATAATATTGAAGGAAGCGTTTTCATTGAACGACTTGCAGGAACTGCATTCATTACAGGCTTCGTATTCCGGCGTGCGGTTTTCGCAGTTGAGGATTTTGGCAAGAATCCGCGCACAGGTCGTCTTACCTACGCCCCGCGGGCCGGTAAAGAGAAAAGCATGGGCGACATGGTCGGTGGCTAAGGCATTTTTGAGGGTGCCGGCCACATGCTGCTGTCCCACGACGTCGGCAAAACGCTGGGGCCGATACTTACGGGCCGATACGACGAAATTACTCATAGTCTCACAAATGTACGACGGATTTACGGAGATTGGCAGCCGGCAGGCGGGTAAGTTTTCCACAAAATAAATTTTGTCCTTACTTTGCAGCATGCAGCATACACTTCTGATTTTTATTCGCAATCCACAGCTGGGACAAGTAAAAACCCGCCTGGCCCGCACCGTTGGAGCCCCCGAAGCACTGCGGATTTATCGTATTTTACTGGAAAAAACCCGCCTGGCGGCCCAGGATGTGGCGGCCCAGCGACTTTTGTGGTACAGCGACATTGTCGACTTACAAGACGACTGGTCCAATGTTGACTTTGACAAAAGAATCCAGCATACCGGCGATCTGGGCGAGCGCATGGAAGCTGCTTTCCGCACGGCTTTTGCCGAAGGCGCTACCAAAGCATTGATCATTGGCAGCGACTGTCCGGAATTGACCGGGGCTATGCTGCAACAGGCCTTCGACGCCCTCGACCACGCGGATTTTGTGATCGGTCCGGTACCCGATGGCGGTTATTACTTGCTGGGAATGAAACAGTTAGAATCCGCTTTATTTTACGATATTGAATGGAGCACCGCAACGGTCCGCGCAGTCACCCTGGAAAAAATACGGGCAGCAGGACGTGCGTACGCCCTGCTGCCCATGCTCGCTGATGTGGATACGGAAGCAGACTGGCTACGGCTGACTGCTTTCTAAACTTCCGACATTCATCAGGGCCGGAACATCCACTTGCCGATTTCCTTAAACGTTACTTTTTTGCCGTACATCAAAATACCGACGCGATAAACCCTGCCGGCCAGCCACACAAAGAAGAAAGCGGCGGCAATTACCAATATGAGCGACAGTGCGACCTGCCACCAGGGCGGATTGAAAGCCATCCGGAACGGCATCACAATCGGTGAAAACAGCGGAAACATGGAGGCAAATACCATCAAATCGCTGTCCGGGTTGCGCATACCGGCCATGGTGACAATGTAAAATGCGACAATAATCGGGATCGTAACCGGCAGTGTCAGCGCCTGACCTTCGCCCAAATCGTCGCTCATTGCCGATCCGATGGCCGCGAACAAAGACGCGTAAATAAAGTACCCGCCCAAAAAGAAAATGATAAAGGCCCCGATGAGCAACGGCCAGTTCTGGCGACCAATCTCGCTAAACATTTTAGCCGCCATATCCTGCGCCTGATCGGGATCGATTTGTGGGGCTGCACCCGCCATTCCGCCCGATTGCTGCAAGGTTTGCGGGTCGACGCCGGCGAGTACCGGAATTAATAAAAACCACACTGCAGTACTCAATACGATCCAGGCCAGTACCTGTGTCAGCCCTACGCTGCCTGCGCCGATAATTTTGCCCAGCATCAATTGAAATGGCCGCACCGACGACATCATTACTTCCACGATCCGGTTGGTTTTTTCTTCCATAACCGAACGCATCACCAGGTTGCCGTACATGATCACCATGAAAAACATGATAAATGCCATCACAAAACCCAGCATGATGCCCACCATCGACGAGTATTTACTCTGTTCGTCTTCGGCCAGGCCGGAAATGGATTCCGGGTCGATAGAGACTTCCGTGTCTAGTCCTTCCAGTTGTTTGCGATCGTAGCGCAGGGAATCGATTTTAAAGTCGCGAATCCGCTGCGTGATCTTGCTTTCCATCTTATCGCTTTTTTCCGGCGCCAGTTTCTCCTCGGCATAGTAGTAAATCGTTACGTTTTTGGTATCCAGTTTGGGCAATGGCGGGATGCGCAGCACGCCGTCGATCTCTCCGGCCGTCACCTTGGCCTTGAGTTGTTCGAGCGTCTGACCCTGCGACGGGATGTAACGGATCCCCTTTTCGTCCGGCAGTATTTTCACCATTTTGCCTTCGTCCAAAACGGCTACTTTAATCTCGTCGCCGCCCTGGTACTTCGCCAGGCCAACAATTACTAAGGTATAGATCACCAGCCCCAACGGTGCCAGTAAGGTTGCGATGATAAAAGACCGCTTGCGGACCCGCGTGAGGTATTCGCGTCGGACAATGAGCCAAAGTTTGTTCATAGATATGGTCGTATTTTTCTGGACGAAAAGTGTTTTTTAATTTACGCGTTCGGTTGATGAAGGTTAATTTTTGAGGTTGGTGGAAGTGCTTAAGATTGCGCACGAACGCCAAGATGAGTGCGCAAAAGTTGTACTTTATGGCGACTAAAACACCCTGCCGATTGCTACGCAAATTTGAAAACACCAGGTACGCGCATCACATCAACAATCATGTAATCTGCACTTGTCAATCTTTTTCCGTTTCCGCGACCCGACGAATAAATATTTCATCAAACGTCGGCAAAATCTCTTCGAATCGTGTGATCCGCGTTTGCTGTTTTAAAAGGTAACGGATGAGGTCGTTGCTATCGGTTTGCTCTGGCAGTTTTACCGTCACAGAGCCGCCTTTTTGCTCGGTCACCGGGAAGTGTTCGCCCAAACCTTCGGGCAAGACGCCATCAGTTTGAATGCGGAACAGGTTCTGTTTGTATTGATTTTTAACGCTTTGTACTTCGCCTTGCAGTACGTTTTTGCCGCGATTGATGAGCACGATATAGTCGCACATCTCTTCCACTTGCTCCATGCGGTGCGTACTGAAAATGATGCTGATGCCCGATTCGTTCAATTGGCGAATTTCATCCTTGATCAGGTTGGTATTGATCGGGTCTAGCCCGGTAAACGGTTCATCCAGGATCAGCAACTTCGGCTGGTGCACCACCGTGGCAATAAACTGGATTTTTTGCTGCATCCCTTTGGAAAGATCTTCGATTTTCTTGTCCCACCAACTGGTGATTTCGAATTTTTCGAACCAGCCATTCACGGCCTTTTTGGCTTGTGCAGCCGTCAGGCCCTTGAGTTGGGCCAGGTAAAGCAGGTGTTCGCCCACCTTCATTTTTTTGTACAAACCGCGCTCTTCGGGCATATAACCGATCTGTTCGGGCGAGCGCTCGTTGAGTTTTGTACCGTCGAGCAAAATAACGCCTTCATCGGGCGCGGTAATCGTCGTGATCATCCGGATCAGCGAGGTTTTGCCGGCACCATTCGGACCGAGCAGCCCAAACACACAACCTTTGGGGACATCAAAACTCACATGGTCGACCGCCGTATGGTTTTCATAACGCTTGACGACGTTTTGTATGGAAAGAATCATGGTTTTCGTAAATCGTTTGAAAAGGTAAGTTTCTAAAAACGTTGGAAAAGTCGGTACGTTTGTGCGCTGGTTATTGATTTTTCGGCCAAGTGCTCTTTTCTACGTCACACTCCCGCTTTTTGAACGACTAAAATGCAAACGCTCGCCAATTTTATCAACGGTCGATACGTGGCCCCGATACGCGGTGCTTACCTGGACAATTTCAATCCGGCTACCGGCACCGTTTTCGCGCGCATTCCCGACAGCAGCGCCGAAGATGTTGCAGCAGCCGTGCAGGCAGCAGAAGCCGCTTTTCCAGCCTGGTCACAACTGCCGCCGGAGCAACGCCACGATATTATGCGGGCGATCGCCGATGGCATTTTACAAAATCTGGATCGGCTAGCCGAGGCCGAAAGTACGGATTCCGGCAAAACTATTACTACGGCAAGTACGGTGGATATTCCTCGGGCAGCGCTCAATTTTAAATTTTTCGCCACTGCGTTGCTGCATTTTTCGTCGGAGAGCCATCATTTGCCGGGCGTGTTGAGTTACACGCTGCGCCAGCCCCTGGGTGTGGTCGGTTGTATTTCACCCTGGAATTTGCCGCTGTACCTGTTTACCTGGAAGATCGCGCCGGCGCTGGCTGCCGGCAATTGTGTGGTGGCGAAACCCTCGGAAGTAACCCCGCTTACGGCGTACCTGCTGGGAGAAATCTGCAACGTGGCCGGGCTGCCACCGGGCGTGCTCAATATTATCCAGGGACAAGGCCCGACCGCCGGAGCAGCCATCGTGCAGCACCCACAGATCAAGGCTATCTCTTTTACCGGAAGTACGCGTGCCGGGGCTGAAATTGCCCGGATTGCTGCGCCGGTTTTCAAGAAACTAAGTCTCGAACTGGGTGGTAAAAACCCCAATATCATCTTCGCCGATTGCGATTATGCTAAAATGCTGGATACGACCGTGCGTTCTTCCTTTAACAATCAGGGTCAGATATGTCTTTGTGGATCAAGAATTTACGTTGAAAAAAGCCTCTATAATCAATTCAAAACCGACTTTGTCGCGCGGGTACAGGCGCTGAAAACCGGCGCTCCCAATGATCCGGCCAGCAACCTCGGCGCGGTGGTGTCGAACGTGCATTTTGACAAAGTTTTATCCTATATTGAATTGGCTAAACAGGAAGGCGGCACGGTACTAACCGGCGGCGCGGCGGTGCAGATGCCCGGGGACTTTGCCAACGGCTGGTACATAGCGCCGACTATTATCGAGGGCTTGCCGGTCGATTGCCGCACCAACCAGGAAGAGATTTTTGGTCCGGTCGTTACGATCCAGCCGTTTGAAACCGATGTGGAAGCGTTGGCACTGGCCAATGCTACGCCGTACGGACTCAGTGCGACGGTCTGGACCAACAACCTGAATCGTGCGCATCATTTTGCCGCCCATTTACAAACCGGAATAGTCTGGATCAACTGCTGGATGTTGCGCGATTTGCGCACGCCGTTTGGCGGGGTAAAGAATTCCGGCGTCGGCCGCGAAGGCGGCTGGGATGCCTTGCGGTTCTTCACGGATGCGAAGAATGTGACATTGGAGATGTGATTAAGGTTTGGGAGGGTGCTCACCAATCAAAAATAACAAACTCCGTAAATTACAAACTTCTGTTCGATTTAAATTGATTGCGTCAATAGTAGCTCTCCCAATTGGGGTCAAACCTAAAACTTTTAGAATTGAATCATCCCATGCGAAATGTGTGGTCCAAATATGCTGTCTAGGGTGAAAAAGCGAGACAATTGCCTTGGTTTCAGGGTCAATTCCAGTCGTTTTAATAAATTTAATATTATTGCATCCCTGACAGGCAAAAGCGAGATTATCCAGCTCATTTGTACCACTAAGGTGAACTGGAACAATGTGCTCCACTGAAAATTTTGACGAGGAAAATTGTTCAGGGCTACGGCAATACTCACAAATTCTGTTGGCACGATCGGCAACAGATTGTTTAATTTTTATAGAAATTGCCACCTTAGGCATTATGCAGTGGCATTAATCCAAGTTGTTGCATCAAGTCTTGAACTGTCATCTTACGCAGGTTAGCCAACTCAACGATGTATTGCAGGCGTTGTACATTGTATTTTTCTAC
The DNA here is from genome assembly GCA_038203695.1 of Chitinophagales bacterium. Lineage (GTDB taxonomy): Bacteria > Bacteroidota > Bacteroidia > Chitinophagales > Saprospiraceae > M3007. The sequence continues at coordinate 11,403 of JBBRDQ010000051.1, read as the reverse complement.
TATGTCTACTAACTTTAGAAGTTCCGTATATTCATCTGGCTGGATCGTTTGCGCCTGCCTTTTTTCACTCAATACCTCATATCGTTGTTCTATATCGTCTGGCAGATGCTGATAAACATTTCCCAGCAGAACAGATTCTGCCTGAGGCAATACTTGTGCCACGCGTCTTGCGCGCAAAGACAGTATTTCCCGGAAAAAGACTTCAAAATCATTTTTGCCTAGTTGAGAAATATTGTCCAGCAAATCAGTTACCGAAGGTTGTACATTCATTATTTAAACTATTTTTTCTAAACAAAGATACAAAAATTTTACCCTAATTTTTGTAATTCCCTACGGAAGCGCACACTTTTCATCCTTCACTTTTTCAAAACCCCCTCCAGCCTTGCCCGCGCCGCTTTCGCCTCCACAAAATCCGGCGACATCTTATTGGCAATCTTGTAATCATTTAACGCGGCGGCCAGGTTGCCTTCTAACTCGGCACAAATACCCCGGTAATAGAACGCTTTGACAAACAACACGTCTTTTTTGGTAGCAATGTCAAAATTGGTATAGGCTTTCTGCAAAGAATCCTGCTCCAGGTAGATCATACCAATATCAAAATAGGCTTCGACATAGTCCGGGTTGCGCGCCAGGATATCGCGGTAAAGTTTGAACGCCTCTTCGAATTTACCCTGCCGTTTGTAAAATACCGCCTTGAATTCCCGGGCTGCATCGTACATGGAATCTACCCGCAGCGCGTTGTCGAAAAACTGAATCGCCTGCGGATTGTTACGCTCGGAGAAAATGCGGCCGAGAAAAAACCAGGCGTCGGCATTGTCGGCGTCGTATTTTACGGATTTTTGCAGCGCCGTAATGGCCCGCAGTGTGTCGCGCATGTCCAGCGCAATGCGACCGGTCATAAAGAATGCATCGGCGTTTTGTGGATCGCGTTGCAGGATTTTGTCCAGCGTGCTGAGTGCATCGCCATGTTGGGCTACGATCAGTTGGAATTCACTCAGTTTCAGCAAGGTTTCGGTGCGCTCGGGAAAGCGCTGGGCAGCTAACTTCATCACATCGATGGCGCGTTTGGAATCATTGGGGCGGGCATAATCGAGCAATACATCCGCCAGCAGGTGGTAATACATCGGCTGCATGGAGTCGCGCTGCAACGCCTCGTTAAGATCGCGCATGGCTTCGTCGTAGCCCTGTAGTTTGTAATAAACCTTTGCCCGCAAGTAGAGCAGCGTATCATTGTCGGGCGATTGCGCCAGCAGGGCATTGATCTTGGCCAGATCGGGATCCTGTAATCCGCTGGTATCGGTCACGACTGGTTTGGGATCATTTTTGCAGGCTACGAGGCAAAACAGTAAGAGCGCGGGAAAAAAATATCGAAGCATATTGTATCGTGTATTCAGTGTGTTTTTTCAATAAAACCGGTGCGGTTTCAAATTTGAAACGCCGCCGGAACAGGCCGATGGACAAAAAATTGCCGGTGCAAAATTAGCCCTTTGAAATTTCAGTGCGGCCCTAATTTTGCAGGCTGATTTACGCAGGCTGCATACAGGAAATTTAAAAACACTAAAAGTCTGATTATCAGGAACTTACTTTGCAATAAAAAATTATTCCGGCTGCGGAATATTGTGTGAATCGATTAAATATGGAACTGTACGCACGTGAATTCGGACAAGGTAGTCCAGTCATTATTCTGCATGGATTGTTTGGCTTCTCCGACAACTGGCAAACTATTGCCAAAGGGCTCGCCGACGAACATACGGTCATTACCCCCGACCTGCGCAATCACGGCCGCTCGCCGCACCTGCCTACCCACACCTACCTCGACATGGCCAACGACGTGCAAGCCTACATGGAAGCGCACTGGATATTCTCTGCCGCACTGGTCGGCCACAGCATGGGTGGTAAAGCCGCGATGCAACTGGCCCTGTCGCACCCGGACGCCGTCGAGCGGCTCGTCGTGGTCGATATTGCCCCTACACAAGCCGATGACAACCAATCGAGTATCTTTGCGGCCTTGCTGGACATGGATTTGTCGAAAATGACGGATCGTAAAACCGCAGAAACGTACCTTGCCGAGCGGGTTTCCGAGGTGGGAACGCGACAGTTTTTGCTGAAAAATATCACCCGGGAGGACGATGGGACATTTACCTGGAAAATGAACCTGCCGGTACTTTGGAAGTTTTACAACGACATTCTAGGTCCGGTACAAGGCGAACCATTTGACAAACCAACACTTTTTATTCGTGGAAGCCAATCCAACTATATTAAAGATGCAGAAATTCCGTTTCTCAAAACCCTGTTCCCGCAGGCCGAAGTCGCCACCGTGGAAGGAGCGGGCCATTGGGTACACGCGGATAAACCGGCTGCATTACTGGCTTTGTTAAAGCAATTTTTAAATCCCTGACAATATCTTTCCGGTGCGTACGCACCTACGTTCAACGTTCACAACTACTTTACAGACAATAATATGCTGCATAAACGCACATTACTGCTTGCCCTGCTGACGGGTTTTACGCTTTTCAATACGCTCGGCGCACAAGGCCGTTATTTTGACATTTCCAAGAACATGGAAATCTTTGCCAATGCCTATAAGGAAGTGAATCAGGCTTATGTCGACGAATTGGACCCGAATCAATTGATGAACCGCGGTCTGGACGCCATGCTCGAAGGACTGGACCCGTATACCAATTACATTTCCGAGACGGATGTCGAACGCTATCGTATCCAGGTGGACGGCAAATACAACGGACTGGGCGCGTTGACCAAAAAGATAGGCGACGCGGTTGTCATCTCCGAGATTTACGAAAACAGCCCCGCGCAAAAAGCCGGCCTTAAAGTTGGCGACATCGTGCTGATGGTAGCCGGCAAAAGTGCCAAAGGCCGCAGCGAAGAAGAAGTGCTGGAATTCCTGCGCGGCTTCCCGGGGACCAAAGCCGAAATCGTTGTACAACGTCCGGGCGGCGCCAAAGAATTGAAAATCATCCTCGAGCGCGGCGAAGTGATCATTCCGAATGTGCCCCATCATGGACTGGTAGCCGACAAAGTGGGCTATATCAACCTGACCACCTATTCACAGGATGCCGGTCAAAATGTGGGCGCCGCGTTGATGGATCTGAAGAGCAAGAATCCGGGACTGAAAGGCGTGATCCTGGATTTACGGGACAATGGCGGCGGTTTGCTCAATGAAGCGGTTAATCTGGTCAATCTTTTTGTGCAAAAGGGTAGCCTGGTCGTCACGACGAAAGGTAAAGTACCGGAATGGGATATTGCCCTGCGCGCGACGCGTGCACCGATGGACGACAATATCCCGCTTATCGTGCTCGTAAATGGCCACAGCGCCTCGGCCAGCGAAGTTACAGCCGGTGCCTTGCAGGATATGGACCGTGCCGTCATTATGGGACAACGCAGTTTTGGTAAGGGCTTGGTCCAAAACACCAAGGACCTGGGCTACAACGCCCGCATAAAACTGACGACTGCAAAATACTATACGCCTTCCGGCCGCTGCATTCAGGCGGTGCGTTATAAGGACGGCAAACCAGTTGAAATCCCGGATAGCGAGCGCGCTGCTTTTAAAACCAGCGACGGGCGGCCGGTACTGGATGGCGGCGGCATTAAACCCGATGTCTTGATTCCCCGCGATACGGCTTCGGGTATTGTGAAAGCCTTGCTCAATCAGAATATAATCTTTGATTATGCGACGCAATTCGCGTTGAAAAATGCCAAAATTGACTCGATTGAAGTATTCGAATTCAAAGAGTGGGACGATTTCAGCCGTTTTGTACAAGGCAGGAATTTTGAGTACACCACCGCATCGGAGCAAAAACTGGAAGAATTGCGCGTGGTTGCGGCCAACGAAGACTATGCGCTGGGCAACGATATCAAAGCGCTGGAAAACAAAATCAAGGCCGATAAAAAAGGAGAACTGACTAAAAATAAAGCGCGCATCCTCCATGAAATCGAGCAGGAGATTGTCGGCCGTTACTATTACCAGCGTGGAAAAGTGCGTAAAAGCCTTAAAAATGACCCCGAAGTAGACGAAGCGGTAAAATTATTGAACGATCCAACGCGGTACAAAGCCATTTTAGCCGGAAAATGATCGTTGCAGACAATGTTAAGGCTTACCCAAATAGTAGGATAATTGTGGGCATTGCCGTACATTTGAGTTCCTTTTATTGATTTTTAAACTAAAAATGAAATTTCGTATCATGAAAAAAGTAATGTTCTTATTGCCATTGTTCATTATGTTGAGCATCGCAGTTGCCAGTGCACAATGTTGCAAAGCCGGTATGGCCAACGCAGGCTGTTCGAAAGCCTCTACTGCTGCTACATCTGATCCATCGATTGAAAAACGCCAAGCCGAAGATGGCACCGTTGCTTTCGTTCGCAAAGAAGCCGATCAACAGGGTAATGTGCGTTTCGTAAGCGTACAGTATGACGAAAGCACTAACAAATTCGTCAACATCAATGTGGCCCCTAGAACGATGACTGCCGGTGACAAAGCAGAGATGGTAAAAAAAGGCGGCGCTTGCTCGGCTGGTGAGAAAAAGGCTTGCTGCGCTGGTAAAGAAAGTGGCAAAGCATGTGCCGGAGAAGCACGCGTTGAAACCAACCAATAGTATCCGATTGTTACAACGATCAAAAAATCGGCTGTTTCCTGTCCTGGAGCAGCCGATTTTTTATTTCCAATTCAGGAATGGTGTCAAAATAACTTCTCCATTTGAAAAAGACGTTTTTCCTCTCTGATTTTCATCTCGGCACCGCCGCTAAATTATCTACCAAAGCGCGGGAGCAACAACTGGTGCGCTGGCTCGATGAAGCAGCGCCGCAAGCGGAAGCCATCTATATCGTCGGAGATTTTTTTGAATTTTGGTTTGAATACAAAACGGTCATTCCGAAAGGATTCAGCCGTATTTTTGGCAAATTAGCCGCATTACGCGACGCTGGTATTCCCATTTATCTATTTATCGGCAACCACGATCTGTGGATGTTCGGTTATTTTGAGGAAGAGTTCGGCATTCCCGTGTATCGCAAACCGATGCAGATAAACATCGCCGGAAAACAATTTTTCATCGGCCACGGCGATGGACTCGGTCCCGGCGATCTCGGTTATAAACGCATGAAAAAGGTTTTCATACACCCGTTTTCCCAATGGCTGTTTCGCTGGTTACATCCTGATATCGGCACCCGGCTGGCCAATTTCTTTTCGCAAAAAAGCCGCGCGGCCACACCGGCTGCCGAAAAAGCCTGGCTCGGCGAGGCACAGGAATGGCTACTCCAATACTGCCTCCGTAAAATCTCGCAGGGGATCGAACCCGACTATTTTGTCTTCGGACATCGGCATTTGCCGGTCGACTGGCAACTACCCAACGGCAAGAGCCGCTATATTAATCTGGGCGAATGGATGTGGGCGACGTCCTATGCCGTTTTCGATGGAAACGACCTGCACATCGCGTTTTTTGAAAACCCGGAAGGGCAGGTGGTTACGAATCGCCGGAAGGAGGAATTGGATTCCCCATAGCGGCTGGATTAGAGAACGGATGAAACAGATTTTTTCCGTTACCACACCCTGTAAGGAACGGTGTCAGGATTCGGGAATTTGAGGAATCGAGTAGATTGGATGGACTCGACGCCTCAAATCCGCGATTTTAAAAATCCGTTCCCAGTGCCAAATGCAGCACCGGTTTCTGAACAACTTTAGTTTCAATCCCCCACGCATAATCAGCGCGCAGATACATACCGAATAATACGGTCCGCACCCCAACGCCATACCCGGCGACCAGTGGATCGCGAAAATAATTAACCTTCACAGTCACCGGACTGGTAGACGGCGGGTTGGTCGGTGCGGGTAGAATCACGGTATTGGTAGGGTTGTCGCCGCGATAGGGACTGATGCCCTGCCACGCGGTACCCGTGTCGAAGAACCCGACAAGCTGGAAATTGCGCCAGAAATTGCCCATGACCGGTTTATTGGAGAAATATTTAAAGATTGGCACCCGCAATTCCGCGTTGACCAGGGCATACGAACTGCCATTGCGAATATTCTGATTGAATCCGCGCACATTGGTCGCCAGCGATTGGTAGGCAAATCCGTCGTCCTGGGGCAATGGAATATTACCATTGAATTTCGGGAACAACCAATTGTCTACGCCACCCAGAACATACAACATCCGTTCCGAGCCAAATGAAGTGGCTCCGGCCAGCCGCAGGGCCAGGATCGACCGTCGGTCCAGCATCTGGTAATGTCGGCCATCCCAGCCGATGACCGTCATGAATCCGGAATTCAGTTTCAATTTCCAGGTAGGGTCGGTATTGAATTCAAAGCGTTTGACGGCTTCCACCCATACTTTAGCCCGGGTACCTGTTTTCAGATTTAAATCTACATCGACCGTATTATCGAAAATAGCGGCGAGTCGTAAGGAGGCGCGCTGTTCGGAATATGAAGGTATTTCCAGCGTCACCGGGTCGCTGCTCAGCGCATAACTGCGGTCCTGGCGCAGCGAACCGGTAGCGCGCAGACTGGTGAAAACATCCAACGGATAACGCAGTTCATATTGTGCCATCAATGTGTTGGTGCGCTCCTGATAATCCGGCGAAAGAAAGGCCGGCGGGATGGGGTTACGCGCCACATTATTGATCACAGTGCGGCGATACAGCAACATGCGGCGATCCAGCCGGCGTTTTTTATCATCAAACCACAAGTAGTATTCCATGCCGTTAAAAGTTGTTGGCAAACGGAACCCCGCTTCAATAACGTAGTCTTCCAGCAAGTCTTTAAAATTAGCCTTTAATAAAATCCCGGGCGGCGGCGTGCGCAACCGGTCCTGCGGAGAGTCATAACGTTCCAGGCCTTCGAACAACAGATTATTATCCATCGTCGTGGATATGTAGTCGGTACGGAAACGCAGCCGATACGACTGAATTTGGGGCGGATTAAAACGTATGATCGCGTTTTGCTTGCCAAATTCGATCAGCGGTTTAGTGGCCTTAAATTCATTGCGCGGCGCAGGAGTTACAGAATCGGCCGGTGCCTCCATGACGATTTCCTCTATAACCGGCTTGGTGGGTGCCCGTGGCACTTGCGGAGCAGCGGGTGCGGGCGCAGATAAATATTCCGGTACCTGAAACAACCAGCCTGGCTGCACTACGACGACCGTATCCTGGTCCGAACGAAGTATCCTTTCGTCACTCCTCGAAAGTGTATCACTGGTTTTAGGCACCAGTGGTAAAGGCGGCGGCGGTGGAATGGGTTGGCCCGCATTGCGCAGCGTTAACTCCCGGTAACGGGTAATGCGTGCGCCCTTAATGGTTTCCGGAGCTATCTTTTCGGTGTAAAATAAGGTCTTTTCGCCCCTTGGCACTGCCTGCACTAAACGCCCGACGCGCGGCGCTACATGTTGCTGGGTAATATTCTGATCGTAATTAGTTTGGTTCCAGGTGCGCGGGCGTTTTTTGAATACCGGCGAAAAACGGATACTGTCTATTTTAAGCGAATCAATATTCTTCAACACGGTATCCAGTGGCACCAGGAATAACATGGCTTTTTTAATGGGCCATTCACCCGGGCGGGTCAGGTCTAAAGCCCTGGCTTCTCCGCCTTCTTTCAAATAGATAATTGCTTGGTTATAAGCCGTGTAGGTTTCTAAGAATCCTACCTGGCGATTGGAAATGCCATTTGCGTCACTGACAAAAGTGAAATGACTGCTATCCAGACCGACTGGCAGCCGTTCGTCAAATAAAGGGGTGTTGGTAATACGCTGTAATTCAGCGCCCGAATTGTCCAGGTCGAAAAAGAAAACATCAAAGTGGCCGAGTGGCAAAATAGTATCCAGCCGCTCTACGGCAAGTGTATCACCGGTGCGGTTGCTGGCAAAAAGGATACCGCGCCGGCCATCGAGTACCGTATAAGAGGCATCCAGATCGTCCCAGAAATCCTGGGTGATGCGCACTGTCTGGCGATTGCTGATCCGGTACCGAAATAAGTCGGTATACCCCTTCGACATCGCCGAAAGGACCAGTTCGCCCGGGTTCATATAATCCATGCTAAATACGCGTTGGTATTCCGGCGATAGGATTTCCGAGGCTTTTTTATTGGTTTTAAGGTCGATTTGCACGAGATGGCCGACGTCGCGCCGTTCGTACAACACGCCCAGACGCTGATTATCGGGGTTCCAGGCGATCAATGGATAATTATAATCGGTGGCTTGCAGGGCATTGCGCGAGCCGCCTTTCAGGATGCGTTTCCGTTTACCGGTGGCGAAATCCTGGACGTAGACCCGCCATTTACCAATATCATTGCTTACATAGGCGATGCGCAGCCCGTCAGGACTAATTTTTAGTTGGCTGAGCGGTAATTTTTTCTTGTTTTTCACCGCAACCTGCGTACTTGCTTCGGGCATTTGCGTCACTGCTCCTTCTCCGCGATACCGCTTGCGATAATAATCGAGCATATTAGCGGTGGTAATGCGATATCCATTGCCCAGAACGTATAAAAAACCGGCGTCGATACTGCGGTTAATGCGGGTGAGGTAAAGCAGGTTGCTAACTGTGCCGGGGCCATAATGCAGGCTGATGTAATACCAGAAAGCATGGCCTGCCAGTCGCGGATTGTCTTTGGCTAATTTATCAAAGGTGTTGTATTTACCGGATTGCAGGACGTTGCGCAGTTCATTGTCAAGCACCGGATTCCACTCCTCCCCGCAGTAGGCCGTAAGTCCGTTGGTATACCAGCCCGGCAGATTCAGCAAGACCGCATTCTGGACAATCTCCTGAATATTAGCGCCAAAAAGCATGGCGTTCAATAATACGCCAGCCACGCCCTCTCGGATCTGTGCGCGCAAATGCAGGTGATCGCCGTCAAAATAAACGAAGACTTTATTACCGACCACTTTGGTCTCACCGGCGCGCAGCATAAATACATCGTCTTCCCCGATATTACTTTGTTTCAGATCGGTAATGTCACTGAACACCAGCATTTCGATTTTATCCGACATCTGGTGTTCCAGCATTTGCTGCACCCCCGCAAAGTCAAGTTCGGCAGTTTGCAAGGCAGATTGAGCGATGTTACGCGCATCACCAAACCAGTAGGTCACAAAATTGGCCGTTTCATAGAGCTGCCAACCGTCGAACTTATTATGGTACTGCACCCGGTTTTTACCGAAAGATGTTTGAGAAGTCGTCTGTGCAGAGGATTCAGCGCAGACAAATATCAACAAGAAAAGAAAAAAGAACGGTCGTAGTGTGGTGCTCATGGTGCCAGTATTTTGCGTAAAAATTGCAGGTTTTATCCGAAAAGACAAAGGGTCTATTCGGCAAACGCAGGAATGCACAAAAAGATTTTACTTTTCAAAGGGCCTGCTACACCTTGTTATCGTCGAGCTCTTTAAAGTATCGCACGGCATTGATTTTTAAAAGCCGTTCCTGATTGGTAAGACCCTGTGCGGGCATCTCCAGCACTTGCTTGAAATGCGGCCAGCCATCGGCATCTCGGCCGGCAAATTCGAAGTAACCTTCATAACTAAGTAATTGACAGACAGCGATATGCATCAAATCCTGTTTCTCTTCTTTGGTAAACGTTTTTTTCCAGCGACCTAATTCCTGAATACCAATGAGGAACAATACCATATTCAATTCGGGTAATGTTTCCTGACGCATGGCGTCTTTTACGATATGCTGCACCCGCAGCCATTCAAAATCCAGTTCCCAGTTTTCCATGTAGCAAAGGTAACAATTGTATAGTTGGACAATTTAAGCAAATTGGTTTTCGTCAAATCAAAATATTAAAGAACCTGGATTGACTTAAATCAATCCATATTTATTGTGTCGGGCAGCCACAAAGTAGACATTTGTACAATAATAGCGCGTACGCTTTCCTGACAAAACCATGACAATTCTAGTGGTGACAATTTGATTTTAAATCACTTATCTTTGTCCCAGTTTTCATTTGGTTTTTTGGGGTTTATTAGCCGTCGAGACGTTATGTCTTCGGCGGCTTTTTTTTATTGGGTTAGACAGAATCAAGGTTGGTAAGTTTTAACCCCCGTGCATTGCTCCTGCCTGTAAAGCATAATGGCCGTCTGTTGTACAGGCGGCCATTATGCTTTACAATCTTACCGCACGCCCTCAATCCTTTAGTTCGCGGATTTTGATATTTTTATACCACACCAGATTACCATGATCCTGTAAGGCAATGCGTCCTTTACGCGCTTTTCCAAAATCGGGCATATCGCGGAATTTGCTGCCAGCTATGAGTTTGGCAAACTCCGGGGTGAACAAGGTAAATGCTACCACCTTGCGGTTGTTCTGCCATTGTTCCACCTTACCGCCTTTGCTAACCAGTCGAATCTGATTCCATTCACCGGCAGGGCGTACCGTCACGTATTTGCATTCGATCAGATCGTACAAATCGCCGGCGCGGTGTTTGGGAATCCTTGCATCCGGGTGACACGTATTGTCCAGCACTTGCATTTCCAGGCCGGTCAACCAGGGATACTGATACTTGGCCGGGTCTTCGACAATGTTGTAGATAATGCCGGAATTGCCGCAGGCGCCGATTTTCCAGTCGAGGGTCAATTCAAAATCGCCATATTCATCCGCCGTGAGAATGTCCCCACCGTCGGCGGATTGCCAATTACCATTCGGATCGGTTTTGGCGTCTAAATGCAGCGCGTTATCATTCACGATCCAGGAGGTTCCGATACTCGTTTTACCGTAGGTGTGCCAGCCCTGCGTACTTTGGCCGTCAAAAAGCAATTTCCAGCCGACGGCTTTTTCCTTTTCAGTCAGGGTATTATCTACGGGCGGTGTATAAACCGGGCGCACCGTTTTTTCGCCGAAGGTATTTTGTGGAATCGCATTGAGGGTGTACCAGGTTTCCGTTGTCCAGATTTCATGGTTGAGTTCGCTGATCGGCAATCCGTGCAGACGCAGGTAGACCACGTGCTGCGTTTTCAAATTGGGAATTTCCAGGAACACCTTTTTACGATCGGCCGAGACACTGGCCGAGGCGACGCTCAGCCCTTCTTCATCCATTTTGGGTCCGCCGTAATTGGCGGTCGGTTTATACCACCATTGTTTGACTTCATAATTTGCCGGGTCCCAGCCGCTGCCTTCGGGCAATGGCTCGGTAAATTCAATTTCCAGCCCATTGGTTTTAGCGCGCACGGCCAGCATTTCAAACACGGATTTGCCATTGTATTTAAGCCGCTGCAATCCATACCAGAGTTTGCCCTGTTGGCTCCAGTTGCCCGGATTGCCGATGCCACCGACATACAAGGCACCATCCGGCCCCCACACGAGGCGGTGCGTACCGGCTTCCAGGCCCTGGCTAAAACGGAATACACAGCCCTGGTAATCTCCGTTGACTTTTTCCATAAATACCCGCTGCAAACCGCCGTAACAGACATCCCCGTG
>JBBRDQ010000050.1:0-25430 GCA_038203695.1 Chitinophagales bacterium | reverse complement strand
TATTGATCCAAACCAACCGAATCGATATTGGCGCGGTCGAATACATTGACTTTCATGGCCTCGAACATGATAATACCTTCGGTGTACTCGCGCATCAGCGATTTAAAATCCGGGTATTTCACATCCAGTTGGGTCTCTTCGAACTGCATGGCGATATCGTCCGACCAGGCTTTGTACAGGCGGTCGACCAGTTCGCCGATCGGCGTACCCGAAGCGCGCATGCGCTCGCGGCTGGCGCGGGAGGCGTACTCTTCAAAATCGGCTATGGTATATTTATGGGCGGTACCGTACCGCATCAGCACGTCTGATGACTTGGTTTCGGCTGGTTTCCATTTGAAAGTGACAAACGAGGAATCCAGTTTGGCCGCCCAGCCATTCAGTACGGCCGGGTATTCTTCAAATTTTCCTTCGCGTTTGATCCGGGCGATCATGCTTTGTTTGGCCATTTCGCTGCGACTATCGCGGCGCACGCGGTCGGCCAAAGGTTTTTTCAGCGACTCGAACGTGCCGATCGGGCGGCGGCTCACGCGTTTGATAATGTGCCAGCCGATATTCGTCTCCACAGGCGCCGTATAATCGCCATCTTTTGCCAGGTTGAAGGCAGCGTCTTCAAAGTTCTTCTGGTAACGATTGATGCCGAAAAAGCCAATGTAACCGCTTTTTGCGGCGGTGTTTTTATCTTCGGAATACTTGGCACACAGTTCATCCCACTTACCGCCGGCCTGTAAAGCCGTGTACACACTGTCGATCCGCGCTTTGGCGAGGGCCGTTTTGGTCGGGTTGTTTTCTACTTTACGCAGCAGGATTTGTCCAACTTCCACTTCGCCCCGCGCCGGCCGGAAACTATTGACCCGTATAATATGGTAACCGGCGTTGGTACGGATCGGGCCGTAGAGTTCGCCGGGTTTGGCGGCATAAATGGCTTTTTCCAGCAGATAATAACCGTCGGGCAACATGGCCGTGATAAAACCGAGGCTGCCGCGCGTTTCCTTGGCCGTTTTGTCGTCCGAACTGTCGGACGCCAATTGCTCCAGCAGTTTACCGCTTTTGAGCATCTTTAGCAGGTTGGCAGCGCGGTTAAAGGCTTTCAGCGTATCGGCGGATTTGGCATTGCGGTCGCAGGCGATAAAAATATGGCTGATGTCGGCATCCTGCTGCATGCGGTCGTACGCTTCCTTGATGAGTTTGTCGGTTACTTCCTTGTCTTCCAGGTAGGATTTTGCCAGCGTGCGGCGGTACCCTTCCAGTTCTTGCAGGGTAGCCGATACCGTGTCGAGTTGCAGATCGCGGGCGTTTTGCACCTTCAATTTGAATTTGGCGTACAGTTCCATGTATTCGCGCAGGGATTTTTCCGAAAAATCAGCCTTATCCTGATTGGTTTTGGTGTACGCATACCGGAATTCAGACAGGGTTACGGGCGCATTGCCCACGGTAAAAAGTACCGGATCGTTGGTTTGGGCAGTAAGTGCGGCGGCGGAGAGGAGAACAAGGCCGACAGCGACAAGCAAATGTTTGAACATGAATGATGTAGGTTAATGGTTTTAATCGCCCAGCGTCGGGCTATCCGTTTTTGGAGGCAAAATTAGGAAAGCCCGGGTAATACGAGGGCTGATTGGTAGGGTTTTCTTATTATTAACAGAGATTGGCACAGGGCAAGTGCAGGGAAGCGGCGGGCCGGGGACTGGGCAACCAAATAATACCCTATCTTTGCCTAAAAACAACCCGGCATGATACCCGCCAAACAAGTCCAGGAAATACTCGACGCCACGCGTATTGAAGAGGTGGTCGAAGACTTCGTGACGCTGCGCAAACGCGGTGTTAACCTGCTCGGTTTGTGCCCGTTTCACAATGAAAAATCGCCTTCGTTCAACGTAAATCCGACGCGGAATATCTTCAAATGTTTCGGTTGTGGGAAGGGCGGCGATGCGGTGACGTTCCTGATGGAACACGAAAGTTTTACCTATCCCGATGCGTTGCGGTGGCTGGCCCGGAAGTATAACGTTGAAATTCAGGAAGTTGAGTTGTCGCCCGAACTGCGCGCAGAACAGCAACTGGCCGACTCGCTGTACATCATCAACGATTTTGCGCTCCAGCATTTTCAGCAGCAATTGTTCGATACGGACGAAGGCAAATCGGTCGCCCTGTCGTACTTCAAACAGCGTGGCCTGCGCGAAGAGACCATCCGCAATTTTGGCCTCGGGTATGCGCCCGACCAGCGCGATCTGCTGATCCAACGCGCCAGGGCTGGCGGTTATGCCGTGGATTTTCTGAAAAAAACCGGTCTGAGCAGTTCGGACGGCACCCGCGATTTTTTCCGGGGCCGGGTCATGTTTGCGATTCATAATCTTTCGGGAAAAGTGGCGGCTTTTGCGGGTCGTACCATGTCGTCCGATAAAACGGTGCCGAAGTATGTAAACAGTCCGGAAACGGAAATTTACGTCAAAAACAAGATCCTTTTCGGCGCATTCCAGGCCAAAAAAGCCATCCGCCAGCAGGATGAATGTATCCTCACGGAAGGCTACATGGATGTGATCTCGCTGCACCAGGCGGGTATTGAAAATGTGGTCGCCTCCAGCGGCACCTCGCTGACGGAGGGACAACTGCAACTCATCAAGCGCAATACCAACAACCTGAAAATCCTGTACGACGGCGACCCGGCGGGCATTAAAGCGGCCCTGCGCGGACTCGATCTGGCGCTGGAACAGGATATGAATGTGCGTATTTGCCTGTTGCCCGACGGACACGACCCGGACAGTTACGTGCAGGCTTTTGGCGGACCGGCATTTACGGATTATACCAACCGCGAGGCCAAGGATTTTATCCTGTTCAAAGCGCAATTGCTGCTGGAAGAGACCAAAGGCGATCCGATCAAAAGAGCCGGTTTGATTAAGGACATTGTGAGCAGTATCGCTAAAATACCCGACCCGATCAAGCGCAGCGTGTATTTGAAAGAGTGCTCGGCACTGCTCGACGTTTCGGAAGCAGCGTTGATTGGGGAGTCCAATAAATTGATTACCAATGTTTTAAGAAAACGGGAAGAGAAATCGTCCCGCCAGCCGGAAGCCGCCAGCGATTCGCCGGAGGTGGCGCCCAATCCGGAATGGCCGGTGGAAGACCCCACCTTTGCTTCGCCGCGCGAACGACCGGTGCAGCGCGGCGACGAGTTCCAGGAGCGCGATATCGTGCGCCTGCTGGTGCAGTTTGGCAACCACCTGTTACCCAAGGAAAACATCACGGTCGGGGAGTATATTCTGGCCGATATCGAGGATTCGCTGGGCAGTTTTGACAACCCGTTGTATGGCAAGATCGCTTCGGAATGTCACGCGTTGCTGGTGGAAGGCCGCACCTTCGACCAGACTTATTTTCTGCACCACGAATTACCGGAAATCAGCAATCTGGCCATTAACCTGCTCTCTTCGCCCTACGAGTTTTCGCCCAACTGGGAAGCGCGCTGGAATTATCCGCTGCAAAACCAGCCGATGCCGGAACTCAATTTTGAACCCGATGTCAAGCAGGCGCTCGACCGTTTCAAATTCCGGAAAGTGCAGAAAATGTGCGAGATCAATCTGGCCCGAATCAAGGCGGCTTCCGACGATGGCAACCTGGATGAGATGCTGCGTTTTATGAAAATCCAGCAAAAACTCAACGAGGCGCGCAATGAAATCGCTAAAAAAGGCGGAACGGTCGTGTTGGCGAAGTAGATGGCCCCCTGCAAATGATAACGGTAAAATATTGATTGCCAGCCGCCAAATTGCGTATCTTCGCCTGCTTTTTGTACGAACGGCCTATTCCCGGCCATTTTTTGAGTCAAGCGAACCCGAATATGCGCGATATTACCGATCTGATAGGACGAATTTTTCTCTCCGCCATTTTCATCTTTGAGGCGATAGATACCACCTTGTATTTTGAAAAGACGAAAATAACGATGACCCAGTACGGGATCACGAACAACCAGGAATTTTACCTTTACGGCGCTATTTTCCTGCTGATTATGGGCGGTTTGATGGTTTTATTCGGCTACCGGTCTACGCTCGGCGTATTATTACTCTTGTTATACTGGGTGCCGATCACGTTTCTGGTGCACGCTTTCTGGACTTACCCCCCCGACCAGTTGCGGTTGCAAAGCATCCTGTTTATGAAGGATGTTGCGATTATCGGCGGACTGCTGATGCTGGCCGGAAAGGGCAGCGGCCGCTACAGTATCAAGCGGTTGCTTGCGACTACCCGGGTGAAAACGTATTTTTAAACCGCGTTTTCCACCGAAATTTCCACGACAAACTCTGCTGCGCGTTGCCCGTTTTTTGCTATAATCGCCTGTTCGGGCAAGGGCAGCATTTCTGTAATTATAAACTGGCCGGAACCGTTGCGCAGCGTTTTTTCCAGCAACACCAGCGACACCGGACTGTCCGTACTGAAATATTGCGGACGTTGTTTTTGGGCCGGGAAAGCGCCAAAAAAGCGCCGGGGTACACCGCAGGTCGCCAGTATATTCCGCAGCGACACGCCGGATCGTTCGCCGGTGGACAACCACTGCGACCAGGCTTCCTGGCCAATCTCCCAGGTGGCGCGCGATAAAATAAGCGATTGATATTCAATGCGTTGTCGCTTGATGATATGGGGCGCAACTGCTTCCCACCGCACATCTTCCGGTAAAATAACCGCCGTCGCCACATACGGCACACCGATCTGCCACAGTATTTGCATCACCGGTGGACGGGTTTCCGGCGCTTCCAGTCCCAGGTCGTTCAGGATGATAATTTGGCCGCTGGTCTGGTCGCGCAGTTGTAGCCAGTCGCCCGTTCGGACTACTTCCAGATCGCCCAGCAAGACTGTCCGTCCGCCGGGCAAATGACCCACCCGGCCGTCGGGTACCGCCAGCCCGTCCGGAAAAGTGAGGGGCTGAAAATTGGCATTGGAAAAACCCTGCCAGGGAAAACCGATGCCAGTTTGTTGCGGCGAAACAACCGTTGTCAGCGATCGCCAACGCGCCATCATTTTGCCGCCACCTGGAAACAGCGCATTCACGACCGCGCGCCAGGTGCCGGTTTCGTCCTGAAAGATTTGCAATAACGCGCCTATTTTTCCGGTAAAAGGCTCATTTTTAAAGACTTGGGTATTTTCAAGACGATCGTTTTCAACTAAAAATGCCCGGCAAAACGCCAGCAAAGGCATACCCTGACCAACTTCCAAATGTTGCCGGGCAAAAGCCAGCAGCCGGCTGCGAAAAGGCGGCAACCGATGCGTAGGTTTGGCCTTCCAGCAATCCGCCAATTGCTGTGTAAGCGTTTCGATCGCTTCGGTCGGCAATTGCGGCGTCACTTCCTGCGCTACGTCTTCGAAAAATATTTGTTCCGGCGGAATCGGGGTTGCTGCTGCGCCATAGCGTTCCAGGTATTCGTGGACTTGCCGGACGGCTTCCTGCTGGGTATGTTGCGCCACGGCTACCGGCTGAAAAGCCAGGGTTCGCGCCGCCGTGCGCAGCCATTGCAACAAATACGCCGTGTCGGTCAATACCGGCGCAGCCGGCAGAAAACCCAGAAAATTGTACAAACCGCTGCACCAGGAAGGCGTAAGCCCTTTTTCGGGCAATTCCCAGTACAGTAAACCGAGGTCGATCAGTTCAAAAAGCAGCGCTTGCAAAGCGATCTCCGGCGCTGGTATGGTTGATTGCAAGGCGGTTATTAAGGCTGGAAATGGCAGCGAACGAGTGTTTTCAAGCAGTATCTGCACCGTCAGATCGACTGTCGGATTGGCATCGAGGGTTTGCAATGCCTCCGCTGTGCCATCGAAATACAGGAATTCAAACGCCTTTCCAGGCTGCACGGAAGTGGCGGTGATACAAGGATTTAAACCGATTTTCAGGGCCTGGTAAAAGGCCGGTTCGCGCAGCAGGATCGAATAAATAACCGGCAGCAGTGCCACATTCGGCGTCACGGCTATTTTGGGCGTGTCAAAAAAATCGGGCGCGGGCGGATTTTGCCACTGCCAGAAATGCACCGTCGTAAAGCGGCTGAGCGGACTGGTTTTGGCGGCGGCGCGCGTCAGGTATTGCAATAAAGAAAGTGCGGTTTGCCGGTCTTTTTTGGTAAAATCAGCCACCGGTTTGGCACTGAATGCGGGCAGCCGATCCAGCAAATCATGGCTGGCAAAAAGCAGGGCGCGTTGCAGCGTTTCCTGGCCGGCAGCGGCTTGGAGGGTGGTGTAATTGGCCGTCAGCGACTGTTGCACCCGTTGTTCAGCGGTAGATTTTTGCTGCTGGAAGGTCCGATACAGGTCCAGGTTGTCCAGCAACTGACTAATTTCAGGAATGCCGTTTTGTGCAGCCAGCGCGGTGTAGCAGGCGGGCGTCGGCAGTTTTTGTTTTTGGAAAAAGGACCGGCGTGCATTGTACACCAGCGTGCGCAACGGGGAATCGGGCAAAGCGGCGAGCGCAAGATCGAACGCCGTCTGTACGAACTGGGTGGCAGCGGCGATTTGTAGCGCTGTTTCAGCCAATTGCGCCAGGCCATCGCTGTCTAAATCTTCCACCCAGTGTGCAGGCAACCCGGCAACCCGAATGAGTATCAAAGAATCTGTCCCGGTATTGTTCATGGTTGAATCAGCGTGCAAGTTGGGGACTTTTCGGGGTTGGTATGTCTATTCGTATGAAAAAAATGCTATTTATTCTCCCGCTGTTTTATCTGGCGCATGGTTCGGCACAGTCAAAACGACCGGTTGTGGGTGCGACCGCCGGTATCGAATGGCAGTTGCTGGGTATCCAGCCGTTGGATGCCAGTGAGCCGGACAATGCCGCCGTGCGATCCGGCCAACCGGCCATGGGCACGCGCGTAGGTGGTTTTGTCCGCTGGGCGTTGCGGCCGGCGATCGACCTGCGCTCGGAATTGGCGCTTTCCTGGGTGCAAAACCGGGTTGCCTTTCGCGCCAACGGACAGCAGACTTATCGTTTCGTTGATATCGACCTGCCACTGCACCTTGTAATGACCAATCGCCGGAAAGGTTTTCCGCTCCAGGGTTCTTTTTTATTCGGCGGTCGATTGGGTTACAATATTGCGCCACAACCCGTTGATAACCTGAAATTTATGCGCATCCGTGCCGGTTTCGATATCGGCCTGGGGGTAGAGATCAAAACGGGCAACTGGCGACTCCAACCCGAATTCGTCTACTCCCATTGTCTCAACAACCTGCACGATTTTCACAATACCGCCTACGACTGGCAGGTTGGTCGGGTAGTGCGCGACCGGTTTGCGGTACGGTTGCTGTTCTGGAAGCACAAGTAGGGTGTTTACCACAGAGAATCTGCACATAGATCACATAAAAAAGGGTTTGGCCTGGGTGCAACTCCTCTGTGCGCTAAGTGGTAAAAAACAATCCTATTTGGTAAAAAATTGCGATTATTGTCCCGCTAAACCAGGCCAATTATGTTATCGATCCCTACCGAAAACGGCGCGACCCTCCACCTGCTGCAAGGCGATATCACCAAAATGGAAGTCGATGCCATTGTCAATGCTGCCAACAGTTCGCTGCTGGGCGGCGGCGGCGTAGATGGTGCCATTCACCGGGCGGCCGGACCGCGTTTGCTGGAAGAATGCCGCATCATCGGCGGCTGCAAGACCGGACAAGCGGTGATCACCACCGGCGGCAAATTACCCGCTCCATACGTGATCCATACCGTCGGGCCAGTCTGGCGGGGCGGCACCAACGAAGCCGGATTACTGGCCGATTGTTATACGAATTCACTGGTACTGGCAGCAGAAAAAGGCTTACAAACCGTGGCTTTTCCCAACATCAGCACGGGCATTTACGGTTTCCCTAAATCGGCCGCCTGCATAATTGCCATACAAACCGTCCGCAGTTTTCTACAAGAAAACGCAGGCATTCAACACGTTTACTTTGTCTGTTTCGATCCCGAAAATTATGCCCTGTACGAGGTGTTTTTTACGGAGAATATTCGCGTAATTCGTAATTTTTAATTCGTAATTGAATGAAATACATTCTTTCCGTCGACCAGGGTACTACCAGCACCCGCGCTATTGTTTTCGACAAGCAGGGCAATCACATCGCTTCGGCGCAACAGGAGTTTACCCAGTACTTTCCCAAGCCGGGCTGGGTCGAGCACGATGCGCTGGAAATCTGGGACACGGTGCTACAGGTGGTCCGGCAAGTAGTGGCGGAAATAGGCGCGGACAGCATCGCGGCAATCGGTATCACCAACCAGCGCGAGACTACGGTAGTCTGGGACAAACGCACCGGCAAACCGATCCACAATGCCATTGTCTGGCAGAGTCGCCAGACCGTCGATATTTGTGAAGCGTTGAAAGCCAAGGGATTAGACGCAGCCGTGCGCTATAAAACCGGGCTGCTGATCGATGCGTACTTTTCCGGAACCAAGATCAAATGGCTGCTCGATACGGTGCCGGGTGCCCGCGCCGATGCAGAGGCGGGGCATTTGCTTTTTGGCACGATCGATACCTGGATGCTCTGGAATCTGACCGAAGCGCACACCCACGCCACGGATTATACCAATGCTTCGCGCACCATGTTGTACAATATCCGCGACCTGCAATGGGATACGGAGCTCTGCACCGCGCTGGAAGTGCCTGCGGCTATGTTGCCGATCGTGATGGATTCCTCCGCGCATTATGGACACGCCAGGGCGGATATTATGGGCATCGCCAGCATCCCGGTCAGCGGTATCGCCGGCGACCAGCAGGCGGCCTTGTTCGGACAGGCTTGTTTCACGCCCGGCATGGCCAAAAATACCTATGGCACCGGTTGTTTTATGCTGATGAACACCGGCGATAAAGCGGTGGCCTCGCAAAATGGATTGCTGACCACCATCGCCTGGGGGCTCGACGGAAAGGTCGAATATGCACTCGAAGGCTCTATTTTCGTGGCTGGTAGTGCCGTGAAATGGCTGCGCGATACCGTGCAACTTTTTGAAGATGCAAAGGAGACGCAGACGTACGCCGAGAGCCTGGAATCGTCCGAAGGCGTGTACGTTGTCCCGGCTTTTGTGGGCTTGGGTACGCCGTACTGGGATTCGGAGGTACGCGGGGCAATTTTTGGGCTCACGCGGGGCAGCAGCCGGGCGCATTTGATTCGTGCGACGCTCGAAAGTGTGGCCTATCAAACCAAAGACGTGCTGGATGTGATGGAAAAAGATTCCGGCATTCAGCTCCGCGCATTGCGGGTCGATGGTGGCATGGTGCGCAACGATTTTCTGATGCAATTTCAAAGTGACCTGCTGGCGACCAATGTCGAACGGCCGGTGGTGCAGGAGACGACCGCGCTCGGCGCCGCGTACCTGGCCGGCCTGGCGGTCGGTTACTGGAAAGACAAGGAAGATATCGGCACGAACTGGCAACTGGATCGCGCCTTTGAACCGCAGATGGAAGCGCACGCAGTGGAAAAATTGTATGCCGGATGGGGAAAAGCGGTGGCTGCGGCGCGGATGTTTAAGTGAAAAAACACCCATCAAAAACATTTCTCAACACTCAGTGTTTAAACACTTAAATCAAAAGGAGAAATAGTATGATTAAGATCATTCCCAAATCGCAACAAGGTTCCGGTAACTTTAACGGCGGACAAATCGTTGAAAACAAACCCATTGGCTTTCCGTCGGATCATTCTTCGATCCGCCCGTATTCTAACCTGTTTTACTGGGCGCATGCGCGGGCAGTGCAGGACAGCACCATCGGTTTGCACCCGCACCAGGGATTCGAGATTTGTTCGTTTGTGTTGAACGGGGAGATTCGCCACTACGACACTAAATTGCGTGAATGGCGCCCGCTGCAAACGGGTGATGTGCAGATTATTCGGGCTGGCAATGGCATCAGTCACTCCGAATTTATGGCCAAAGACGCCGAGATGTTCCAGATCTGGTTCGATCCGAACCTGGCGGCGACTTTGGGGAAACCGGCCAGTTACGACGACTACAAATCTGCCACCTTCCCGGAAGTCGTGACCGAAGGCGTCAAAGTAAAAACCCTAGTCGGCGAAGGCAGCCCGTTTCACATGGATACCCCCGGCGTGACGGTGCAACAGGTTGAAATAGAAGCCAATACCTATTCACAAACGGCCAATCCGCATAACCTGTACTCGGCGTATGTGCTGGAAGGCGAAGTGCTTTTCAACGGGGAATTAGCCCGGCAATTCGACTTCGTCATCTTGTCGGAAGTAGAAAAAGTGGAGATGGAATCATTGACCGGCGGCAAGGTCTTTATGATTGAATCGCCGGCAAATCCGGGGTATCAGACGTATAGTACCCTGCGGCGATAGCCGGAAGGCGGAATTCATTCCGCCTGCATTTAAATATCTCTGTAAACAACATCGCCGTTTCCTGCATCAGCAAGAAACGGCGATGTGTATATTTATCTGCGCTGTATCCAATCCTGCCTATCCTTACTGCTGTAATACGCTTTGTATCGTTTTTTAAAATCGCCTCTTTTAATCTCCAAATAATCTAACAGGTTGCTAGGCAAATAGTGGTGTGTACAATCTCATTTTGCTAGTATCGTGTTGGGTTATCTAATTACAGCCGTCAGGCTAAACGATGATTAACGACATAATCATTTGATAATGAACGCATCACATCAGCCATCTTGTAACCGTTCGTTTCAACGAGCGGCCAGGCGGCCAACAAATCACATCAGCCTTCTTTTCAAAACATCCCATCATAAGATAGATGGGGATGTTTGAAAAGAAGATGGATGTGTTGGGTAAGTTTCTCTGATCCGCCGATTGAAATCGGCGGTTACAAGATGGTAGTTGTGTACTCGAAAACGCTTCACCTGAGGGCTATGGTGTTTTTTATACCAGGATTAAAGTGGATTTGAAAGATGGATGGATACAAAACATTGATTTTAAATGGATTCTAAAACAGCCATTTTCATAACCACTTTGCGTTAACTATAAACAATTTTGGTATTCCGGACGTGCGCGCCAATTAACAACGATCTACTGTTCCGCCCTCCGGCAAAGTGATTTTTTTCAAGGCGGAATAAATTCCGCCCTCCCAGGAATGACCGCGCCGTTTCCTGCACGAACAAGAAACGGCGTGGTCAATATTACAAACCGGCGGCTTCAGCCGCCGGTACAGATTTGTTATTTCAACTTCAATTGCGTGGCTACACCGGCATTTTTCTTGATCTGCTCTTCATCGAAAGGCTTGAGCATGATCGAGACCGAATGTTTGTCGGCGCTGATTTCAGAAAGATCATTCGTTGAGTTTTTGATTTCGCGATCCGGGAAATTATACACCTGCTTGTAGCTCATATCGGCCAGGAACATCTTCATCATATCGGCGTTTTCGTCGCCTTCTTCGTCGCTGAACGCATTTTTGATCTCTTTGGTCAGGTCGCCGGCGGCTAAACGGGTAAAGTTTTTGCCATCGAGTTTATAGATTTCGTCGGAGCCTTCCTGGAATTTGTCTTTGCCGATCACGCGCAATGCGTTGTTGAGCGCTTTGACATCCTTGAAATCGAACGAGTAACCGAAAATATAGGTAGCAGTATCGCTGTTTTCGACCACATTGGTAACGCCGTCCAGCCCTTTGAGCAGTTCGGTTACTTTGGTCATATCCTGACCTATTTTCGACATATCGTTCGGGTCTTCGGCGGGCGCAGGCGCTCCGGCAGTGTTGGTGCTGTCTTGTCCCATCGTTTTGACCATGTCCAGCATGCCTTTGACTTCGCTCATGTCAATGGTCATTTTGTAGGTTCCCTTGCCGCTTTTCAGCATGGTTACTTCCTCGATGATATGCAGACAACTGGTAAGCGATAAACTGCCAAGTGCCAGCACGACGAACAACAAATTCTTGAATTGTTTCATTAAAATAAAATGATTGTGAGTTGAATGAATCCGGGTTTTGAAACCGGTTATGCCTTTAAACGAATAAAAATCCCGGCCGTCACTCGACGCTAAAATCCCGGGTTACTGTTTTTCCGTCTTTTTCAAGGACAAAAGTATAAACGCCTTTTTGTAAATACAGTTTTCCGGTGTCGGCTTTTTCTAGCACAAGGACCTTTTTAGGGTCTTTTTGCGCACTTTGCAAGGTTTCGCGGTATTTCTGCCGGGCATTTTCCCGCACATCGAGTGTGTAGCCAAATGTATTAAGACCCTTGAAGCAACCGGTAACGCCGGTTTGCAGCACCAGACCGCTTTCTTTCAGCTGTACCGACCACTTGGCCTGACCAGGCGTATTGGTATAAAAACCGATCCCGAAATGCGGGTCTTCCAGCGTTTCATACGGCCGTTTTTTGCCCCAGTTCTTGGAAAATGTCTTTTTATCCAATTCGAAAACATACAGCGTCGACGCTAGAACTTCGGGTGTCAACGCCTGGATATGCGCCACATTGACGGTATACATCGAGCGGCCGTGGGTGCCGATTATCAGGTCGTTCTTTTGCGTTTGCAACACCAGGTCATGTACCGGAACATGCGGGAAATCGGCGCTCAATACCTGAAACGTCTGGCCGCGATCCAGCGAAACATATACGTTGTGGTCGGTACCGACGTACAACACATCGGGATTGACCGGGTCTTCGCGCACTACGTTGATCGGTTCAACCGGCAGGTCGGTACCGAGCCGTTTCCAGTGCCGGCCGTAGTCGTCTGAGCTGTACAGATAGGCGGTGAAATCGTCCCAGCGATACCCGTTCAGGCTCACGTATACCCGGGCGCGTTCATGGGCGGATGCCTGCACCCGGGAGACCCATAACTTTTGCGGCAAACTGTCGGAAATGCGCGTCCAGGTTTCGCCGCCATCGCGGGTCACCTGCACCAGTCCGTCGTCGGAACCGGTATAAAGCAGCCCGAATTTCAGCGGACTTTCATGGATGGTGGTCAACGTGCCGTAGGGAACGTTGCCTTTTTGTCCACCGCCGGTCAGGTCGCCGGAAAGCGCTTCCCAGTGGTCGCCGCGGTCAAATGAGCGGTAGAGTTTTTGCGCGCCCAGGTAGAGGATATCCTGGTTGTGGCGACTGAGGTGAATCGGCGTTTGCCAGTTGAAACGCAACGGCCGTTCACCCAGCGCGTGTTTGGGCGTGATATACTGCTGATTGCCGGTGGTTTTGTTGATCCGGGAATAATTGCCAAACTGATAACCGGTGTATACGGTGTTGTTGTCGCGCGTGTCCACCTGCACCTGCATACCATCGCCGCTAAGCAGTGATTTATAGTGATTCTGCCCGGTTTGCTGCCATTCCGCCGACGCGGAATAATCGGAAGAACCCGTCCAAACACCATTGTCCTGTGCGCCGCCATACACATTGTACGGTTTGTCGGCATCCACTGCGATGGCGTACAGCTGGCCCACCGGCGGGTTATTGCACTTCATCCAGGAAGTGCCGTTGTCCCACGAAATATTCAAGCCACCGTCGTTGCCATTGATCAAATGGCCCGGACGGGCGGTATCCAGCCACAGTGCGTGGTGGTCCACATGCACGTTGTCGCCGTTGATATTGTCCCAGGTTTTGCCGCCGTCATCGCTTTTAATCACCAGATAACCAAGCATATAGACTTGGTCGGCGTTGTTGGGCAGACAGCGGATATTGGAAAAATAATAACCGTAGGTAAAGTGCATCAGGTCGATCGGATCGGTGTGCGGACTGTGCCAGGTAGCACCGCCATCGTCGCTGCGATAGACTTCCGCGCCGATAAAATCAGTTTCGAACAGGCTGCTGTTGGCGTCTTCCAGATACTCCACCAAGGTCAGCGGCGTGATCTTGTTTTGCTCGATCATGTCTTTGATTTTCTGGGGCGTGTACTCCTTCGGAAAATCATTATTTTTTAAATATGCGGTAATTTTCTCCTCATTTAACGCCAAAAAATCCGCCTTGGTCATCGTGCGCAACTGGTCTTTGGTCAGTGCGTCGCTGCTTGGGGTTGCGTCCTTTTTCGGCTTGCTGTTCTGGTTGTCTACACTGGCGTACAGCACCGTTTTGCCGTCTTTTAAACCGGCGCACAGTCCGATACGGCCGATTTTAGCGCCGCCCGGAAAACCGCTGTTGGCGGCAATACGCGCCCATACCGTGCCGCCGTCCGTACTTTTCCAGATGCCGGAGCCTTCGCCCGCGCCGTCAAAATTCCAGGCCTGGCGCTCGCGCTGCCAGGAAGCGGCGTACAGCGTGTTCGGGTCATTTGGATCGATAACCAGGTCCACCACACCGCTTTTTTCATCGATAAAAAGCGTGCGGGTCCAGGTTTTACCGCCGTCGATGGTTTTGTAGACGCCGCGTTCGGCATTCGGCGTATACAAATGCCCGAGCACCGCCACCCAGAGGATATCCGGATTGGTCGGATGCAACATAATGCGGGCGATGTGCTGACTTTCCGGCAGGCCGCGCCATTGCCAGGTCATTCCGCCATCGGCACTGCGGTACAGGCCCGTACCGGCGTACGACGAACGGCTGCTATTGGCTTCGCCCGTACCTACCCAAATCACATTATTGGGCCAGTCCACCGCAATATCGCCGATGGTCATCGAGGCTTCATGGTCGAAAACCGGTTCGAAATGCGTCCCGTTGCTGCCCGAGTACCAGAGTCCGCCGGATGCATAGGCGACATACATCTGGGTTGGATCGGCCGGATTGGCTTCGACGTCCGTAACGCGACAGGAAAACACCGCAGGGCCGATACTGGCTGGCGTTTCATTACTCAATAACGACCGATAGGCTAAATTTTGGCGTTGTTCAAAACCCGATAAACGCAGATCGGCGGGCGTAGGGGAGGGCTGTGCAAACAGCAGTAAAGGCGCTATCAACAACGCCAGCGCAGAAAAATGCCGGGAGAATAAGTGCATTGTGCAAATTTTTTGCGGCAAGGTAAGCAATAGACAAACAAGTACAGGCGGGCGGAATTTTTTCCGCAGGTGCAAAAACGATGCAAAGTGGAATGCGCTCCGCCCTCCCGCTACAACAAGTATATTGTCAATGATTTACAATATCGGCTGCTCCGGTGCCGGCGGTTGTTGCTGTTTCAATAAATCCCGGATATCAGCCAACAAAGCCTCGCTCGGCGTAGGCGCTGGGGGACCCGGTTTTTGCCCGGCCAACCGCAACAACACAAACAATGCCACGCCGACCAGCATAAAGTCGATCACCGCCTGGATAAAGGCACCATACTCGATTGCCACACCAAAAAAAGCGAACGAAAGTTTACTGAAATCGAAACCGCCGATGAGTGCCCCGATAATCGGCATCAGCATTTTATCAACCAACGCCGAGATGATTTTGGCAAATGCAACCCCGATAATAACACCGACGGCCAGATCGAGGACATTGCCCCGCATCAAAAAAGATTTTAGTTGTGCAAACATGATTGTATAAAGTGCTTTTCGTGAAATAAAGCACAAGTATAAAGCACTGTTTTTCTTAATAGGTACTCCTGCTGCATATTTTATCGTAAAATTTAACATTGCATACACATTGGCGTGACCTAAACTTAAACTGTGAGAAAGAAGCGGTTTAGCGACCTTTGGATTTCTAAATCTACCTGTCTATGCTACGATTCGCCGTTTTACTCAGCCTTCTTTTAGTGCCAATCCTGTTAGGTGCCCAGCAAAAACCCGGTAAAACGGGCGAAAAAAATGCGGTTTTGCTACCAAATGGCTGGTCGCTTACACCAGCCGGCAAGTCGCTGCCGCTGGGTGATCTGCCACTGAACATAGCGGTGTCGCCCAACCGGCAATACCTGGCCGTCACCAATAACGGCCAGGGCGTGCACTCGCTGCAACTGATCGAACCGCGCAAAGGGAAGTTGCTGCATTCGCTGGAAATTCCGATCGGCTGGCTGGGACTGGCGTTCGCAGCCGACAATCGCACCCTGTATGTCTCGGGCGGCAACCGCAACACAATTTTGCGCTACCAGATTGAAAAACAACAACTTGTGCTGCGCGATACGATCGTACTTGGCAAAGCCTGGCCGACCCGAATTTCACCAGCCGGTCTGTGTGTGGATGACGCGCGCGGACTGCTCTACGTCGTGACCAAAGAAAACCAAAGTCTCTATGTGGTGGATACGCGTACCAAAGCGATTGTGCAACGCGATTCCCTGGGCCTGGAATTGTACACCTGTGTGTTAGCGCCCGATCGTAAACGACTCTACATTACGCATTGGGGCGGCAACGAATTAATTGTCTGGAACACCGATACCCGACGTACCGAAACCCGTATTAAAGTAGGCGACAATCCCAATGAGGTGATTCTGAGCAAAAACGGCCGCTACGCCTATGTTGCCTGTGCGGATGACAACTCCGTTTCCGTCGTGGATCTGCAACAGCAAAAAGTCGTGGAAACACTGATTGCGTCGCTGTATCCCAGCGCACCGACGGGCTCCACCGTGAATGGGGTAGCACTCTCGCCCGATGAAAAAACACTCTACATCGCCAACGCCGATAACAACTGTCTGGCCGTGTTCGACGTGACTACGCCCGGCAGTAGCCAGTCGAAGGGGTACATCCCCACGGGCTGGTATCCCACCTGTGTTCGTACGATTGGGCAGCAGATTTTTGTGGCTAACGGCAAAGGATTTACTTCGTTTGCCAATCCGAACGGCCCCAATCCGGTGGCACCTGCGGAGCAGGTAAAGTACCAGCAAGGCGATCCTAAAAAAACGCTTAAAACTGAATATATCGGTGGGCTGATGCAGGGCACGCTGAGTATCATTGATGCGCCGAATGAGCGTACGTTGGCAGATTATACGCGGCAGGTTTACAAAAATTCCCCCTACACCAAAGAGCGCGAATTGCTGTCAGAGGGCGAGCCGGGCAATCCAATCCCGCAGCGCATCGGTGATCCATCGCCCATTAAATATGTGTTTTACATCATTAAAGAAAATCGCACGTACGACCAGGTGTTGGGCGATATGCCGGAAGGCAACGGCGATACTAGTTTGTGTTTGTTTCCCGAAAAAATAACGCCCAATCAACACGCGCTCTCCCGCGAATTTGTACTGCTGGACAACTTCTACGTCACTGCCGAAGTCAGTGCTGACGGACACAACTGGAGCATGGCGGGTTATGCCAATGATTTTACCGAAAAAAACTGGGTAACCAGTTACGGCGGGCGCGGCGGCGAATATGTGTTTGAAGGACAAAACCGGACGGCCTGGCCGCAAGGCGGTTTTATCTGGGATCACTGCCAGCGCGCCGGTATTTCGTACCGCACGTATGGCGAATTTGCCGACGATTACAAACCCAATATCCCCGTGCTGGAAGGTCATTTTTGCCCTTATTTCACATCGTGGGACACATCGGTGAAGGATACTGCCCGGGTGACGCAATGGAAACGCGACTTCGATTCGCTGGTGACTGCGGGCTCGCTGCCGCGCCTGAGTACGTTGCGGCTGATCAATGATCACACCGAGGGACTGCGCAAAGGCGGACTCTCTCCATCGGCTATGGTGGCCGACAATGACCTGGCGGTCGGTCAGTTCATCGAATATTTGTCAAAAAGTGCAGTTTGGAAGGAATCGGCGGTATTTATCCTGGAAGACGATGCACAGAACGGTGCGGATCACGTGGATGCGCACCGTTCTATTGCGTTCGTTGCCAGTCCGTATTGCCGGCGGAATTTTGTAGATCATACGCTGTATTCCACCAATTCGATGTTGCGCACGATAGAGCTCATTCTCGGCATGCCGCCGATGAGCCAGCAGGATGCGGCGGCTACGCCGATGTGGCGCTGTTTCACGTCGAAACTCGATCTGCGGCCTTACCGGGCGCTGCCGGCCAGCATCGATCTGGATGAACGCAACCTGGTCGACAATAATTCAAGCCGCCGTTCCGAGCAATTTGATCTGAGTCAGGAAGATAAAGTAAACGATCTTGAATTCAACCGGGTATTGTGGAAAGCGATCAAAGGCGAACAATCCGACATGCCGGCACCGCGCCGGGTGGCCTTTCTAAAAACCCGGGAAGCAGCAGGCGACGAAGATTAGCCGATGGCAGGTGCGCCTTTTTTGGTCGCTTTTGCCGCTTTTTTAGTGGCCCTTACTGTTGGCTCAGCGGCTGCTTTGCCGGCTTTGTGTTCCGCTTTGTGCAACTCTTTTTTAGCGATCTTCAGGGCTGCTTTAGCGAGTTTATGCTCCGTTTGTTTGATTTTGTAGGCAAACCGGGCAATGCGCATGGCGGCGAGTCCTTCCAGCAGTGCAATCTTGGTGGAGGCGCTTTGCAGGGTGTTTTGATAGGCAATGGCTACTTGTTCGTAATCGGCCAGAGATTTCGCAACGGCTTCTTTGGTATTGATGGATTTGGTGTGTAGTTTCTTCAGGGCCGGGGCAATAGGTTCTTTGGCCGGCTGTGTGCGCTGTTTCATAAAAAATTGTAAAATGGTGCTGTTTAAATTGAACGGCAAATTTCCGAAAATTAACCTAAACTTAATGTTAAGTTTATCATGTAGTCATAAACTTAACATTGG
Organism: Chitinophagales bacterium; assembly: GCA_038203695.1. Classification (GTDB taxonomy): domain Bacteria; phylum Bacteroidota; class Bacteroidia; order Chitinophagales; family Saprospiraceae; genus M3007. The sequence continues at coordinate 7,014 of JBBRDQ010000050.1, read as the reverse complement.
ATCAATCTATTTTTGAAAATGCGCATATTATCTATACTTACCCTATTGACAGCATTGATGCTCCTGGCGAGGGTACCTGCATCGGCCCAGGAAATAGACACTATTACCCAGAAGACCTTACGGGAAATGGTGATAACGGGCAATTTCCCGGCATACCTCCGTGCTTTAGAAACGCAGCGCAAGGGTACAGGTGTCGTGAGCGTGCTCAACCTGGATTTGCCGGGGCGTTTTCCCGATTTGAATCCGGCTGAAGCGTTGCAGCGCCTGCCGGGTATCGTGGTACAGCGCAGCGAAGGAGAGGGTCGTTTTATTCATATTCGCGGGGCTGCGCCGGCGCTGACGACCGTGCAGATAAATGGCGAGCAAATTATTTCACCCGAATCGAAAAGCCGCTTTTTGCAGTTCGATTTGCTACCAGTCGATCAGTTGCGGGCGGTGGAAGTGTATAAAACCAACCTGCCCGATCAGGACGGCGATGCCATTGGCGGCTCCATCAACCTGTTGACCCGCAACCCTACCAATGGCCCGGGCACCTGGCGCGCTGCGGTGGCGGGCGGCTTCAATCCAGCGGCGGGATTGCCCAATGGGCAAGCGCAGGTGGCTTATTCGGGCAAAAACCTGCTGGTGAACGCCAGCATCTGGCAGGATCATCGTGCGACGGAGCGTCTCGAAACAGTGTACGGTACCCGCGACTTTGGCAACGGCGACGAACTGTGGATCAATAGCCTCGAACTGCATGACGCAGCAGTGGCGCGGCGGCGCCTGGGCGTGAGCAGCGAATACATTTTGCCATGCAAAAATCAATCGGGCCAGGTCTACGTGCGAGGTATGTATGTGCATTTTATAGAACAAAATCTCCGCCAACGCCTGCGATATCGGCCAGAAAAAGGCAGCAGTGCGACCACCAATGATACTATTTTTGGGGCGCAGGTTGGCCGCGATATCCAGCATATCCGCGAAACGGAGCAATTTATTTCCCTGCAAACCGGCGCTGACCATACCTGGAACCGCTGGAAAATAGACGCTGCCGCCGCGTATTCGCATGGCCTGGAGTCGGAACCCGAAGGCCAGTCGCTGGATTTTCAGTTGTACGATGCCGATCTGCTGCGCAGCAATACCGACCCAAAATTTCCACAATACCGCATCACCAACGGCTTGGATGCCTACAACTATGGTGCTTACCAGTTGAATGAAGTGGAGACAGAAAATGAGCGCTCAACCGATCAAAGTCTTACCGGGCGGGCCAATGCGCGTTTTCAGTTGCACCGCGCAACCGACTTTTTCAAGTTTGGGGTTAAAGTACGGACGCGGCGTAAAAGCAGCCGGGCTTCCGAGCAGATTTACGACGCCTACACGGGTGCTGCGCCGCTGCGCCTGCCGGATTTTCTGCAATCCAATGCTGATTTTACCTTGTTTAACCGGCGTTACAACTTCGGTCAGTGCATGGACTGGGATAAAACCAACCGCTTGATTGCCACACAAAAGGCGGAGTTTCAATTAAATGAGGCCGAGACAACCCTTGAAAGCACGGCAGGTAATTTCGATATTCGGGAAAATACTGCCGCTGGTTACTTGCTCGCTCATTTTCAGCGGGGACGCTGGGAGTGGATCGCTGGTTTGCGGGTAGAGCACACCCAATACCGCTATGCTGCAGACCAGGCAGTGGTAGATACGGCCATTCAGGTGACACCGCTGGGGCGCGTTTTTTCGGGAAATTACACGTTTTTATTGCCAACGATTTCGGCCAAATATATCTCGGCCAATGGTTTGCAATGGCGGGCTACACTTGGGTCTTCGTATGCGCGGCCCGGTTTCGATCAGTTGGCACCTTTTGAATTGTTCAACCAACTGGATGGCGAAGTGCTGGCTGGCAATCCCAATTTGCAACCGGCGTACGCCTGGAATGCCGATGTTGCGGTCGAAAAACTGCTGAAAAACGGTGGCTCCTTATCGGCTGCGCTGTTTGGTAAACGCATTGAGCATTTCATTTTCACCCAGCAAAGCCGCGATACCCGGCTTTGGAATGGCAGTGCTGTCAACGTGCTGGCTACGGTGCCGCTTAATGGCGAGGCCGCCTGGCTGGCTGGCATCGAATTGGGCTGGCAGCAACAACTGGTGATGTTGCCCGGTGCCTGGTCGGGGTTGGGTATTTACGCCAACTATACCTACACGTGGTCGCGGGCAACTGCCGAACCCGAGGAGACGGAAGACGCCGAAGAAGGTTTTCGATTGCCCGGACAAGCCGCCCATAGCGGCAACCTCGCTGTCTGGTACGATTACCGACACTGGTCGGGCCGTGTCGCGCTGAACGTACAAAGCGATTTCCTACTGCAAGCCGCCGAACCCGAGGACGCGGCCCTGCAACTTATCTACGGCGGGTCTGCGCAAGTGGATCTGAACATTGGCTATGCACTCGGCAAGCACTGGACGTTGTTTGGCGAAGGCATGAACCTGCTGAATACACCCTTGCGCTACTACACGGGCGATGCAACGCATCCTGCCAAGTTGGAGCGTTACGGGGCCTGGGGACGGGTTGGGGTGAAGGTGGTGTGGTAGGGGTGATGGCATGGGAAGGGGAATGTACCTTTCGGATCGAACCTGATACGGCGATTGATGCTCAAAAGAATCGACATGGGTTCTCGCGAGATCTACCGACCTTTCACTAATTCCACAAAATACCTCCCACCCGTGTCATCTATCCCGCGAATAAAATACACTCCCGCATTGAGCCATCCCAAAGCAACCGCCCGCTCGCTTTTCCGAAAATCCACCGTCGTTTCCGCCACTTTTTGGCCCAACGCGTTGTAGATTTCGAGGGTTACAATGGATTCGCAGGCACATTGCAGTTGCAGCACCTCATCGAACGGATTCGGGTAGGCAGTCAACCCGTTATCGGTGTGGCTGGTATCGCCCGGCGGCGTATAGCCGGCCCAAAAAGATGCCCATGGACGTGCCTGCTTGATGGTCAATACACCCTCGGCGTTGATCTTATACTCGATTTCCATGGCAAAACCTTCCTGGCCTTCAGCATGATAGCGTATCTGAAATTCATGGTGGATCGTGCTTAAATAGCCGCGCATCTGGTCCAGGTAAATTGGTTGCATAATCAGCGTGTCCAGCGGTACCTGATTGGATCGGTTCATTACAAAATAATCATCGTCGGTGGCGGAAACGGCGTCCAGCAAGATTTCTTCCGGGATAGACAGGGCGTTGGGATTGGTAATCAGGTTGTCGCCGAGTTGGGTGTTCAGGTAAAACGTTCCTTTGGTCTGATACAAGGGATCAATGCTCACGCCAACGCCATTGGCGCGTTCATTTTCGTGGTTCGGGTGCACCAGTACGCCCATAGCGGCCTGAAAATGATCGATGCGGTAAAATTCCCGCTCATTGAAGGCCCGAAAATTCCACATGCTCGCGTAGACCTGTTTGATGGATTTGGAGATGTGCCCTTCATTGGGATGCTGGGTTTTGGAATCGTATAAACCTGCGCCGCTGAAGCCCGGTAAATCTTCATTGTTGGTACTCGACCGGCAGCGGATGGAGGTGCCGGGCGCAAATGACTGTTGCATCACAGCAAGTTCGTTCAGCATCCACGTGGGCATAGAGCCGTCTTTAATGTCTTTCTGGAACTCGGCCAGGCGCTGGGCCTGCACGTTGAAATCCGCCTGAAAAACCGGGTCTGCCAGCATATTTTGGGCCTTGGCGTAAAAGCCGTTGTATTGCATGAATTGATCGTAGAAATAAAACGGCACCCCAAAGCCGTCGGGGATCGTACCATCGGGAAAACCGAAGGTCCGCATGGTAGCCACATTGGCGCATTTCACGCCAAAACTCGCCGACTCGCCGAAGGCAATGCTGTCCAATGGCTTGATCTTAGTTTGGGTTAAATCCCGAATCAGTGTCGGCGACTCGATGGGCCGCATACCTGCGTAAAAGGCATTTACTTCCTGTAAGGTCGCTTCGCGAAGCGTAAAACCCGCCTGCGCCACTTTGTAATAGACGTATTTCCCGATCAGGGTATCGATGCCCGGCAACTGCAATGCATTGCGAATGAACGCATTGGGTAGATTGTCCTGGATAGCGCGCAAGTTGACATGCGAAAGCGGTGTTTGCATCACTGTGGTGATTATGCCGCCTACGCGCGGCAATTCGTTTGGTAACGTCTGGTACAATACCACATCGCGTGCGTTGGGCGTCTCCCCGGCATTTATCACCCGCAACCGGCCGTACCCTTCCGCCACGTGCAGCGCCAGATAATCCAGATCGGCGAACAGATCAGCCTCCAGCAATACACAGACCCGCGATGCCGTGTATTGCGCTTCTTCCTGGTAATAAAGCGGCAAACCAGTCTGTTCCAGCGGATAATAACAGAGGTTGTTTTTCAGGAAGGGCATGTTGGCGGCGAACAGTTCCATCGCTTTTTGCACATACGCAAAGGAGAACAGGTTGTTGGGCTGAAAGAAGAAGCGATAAACACCCAGGGTACCATTGGGTGCTACCACCAACGGATGGAAGGCGAGGGTGCCGGTCATCAGCGTGCCGTCGTTAAAAAGACCAATTGAATTGGCAAATTCGGTATGTAAGGTGTGGTTATTGCTGTTGATGAAATACAGTGTGGGCTCGTCGGAATCGCGGTCGCGGATAAAAAATTTGATCACTTCCAGGTCTTCGTCCAAACCGGTATTTTGTCCATTTTGTGCCTCTTGGTACGACAGTTTTTTGAAGGTCAGCCGGTCGGGGATACAAACCACTCCGTCCTGGAAACCAATCGATGGCGCTGCATTCAGCGGACTTTGGGTGGGCTGGTTCGCCAGCTCCAGCACATCATTAAGGCCATCTTTATCTGTATCAGCCGGGACGCCGATCAGGTGTTCTGTCACCGTGTAACGATCCACCGGATAAGCGGCTAAAGGCTCGGTCAAGGTGGTAGTGCCATTTTGGCCAAGGGTAACAGATACTGCCTGCTCAAATGAATTTGAAGGGCTGGGATGCACGTGCAGGACATAATAATGATCGACCGTAGCAGCAACCGTGATCTGCACTTGGCCATTGAGATCAATAGCATAATGCAGGATTGGCACTTGCTGTGCATAGGATCGTGCGCAGAATGCCAATAGGTAAACAATCAGAAAGCGTACGTTTTTTTTCATGGTGGCTAGGGATTTTAATGATAAAAGTAGAAATATCTATCTAAATTCAAAAGGATATTTTGAAAGACGCTGATAAATAAATGGGAAACATATTTCAACATCACCCCCGCACCGCCCGCTTCAAAATCTCCATCCCTTTTTCAATCTCCTCGTCATTCACTGCCGCAAAACCCAGGCGGGTCGCATTCAGGTGTGGACTGTAATGTTGCCCGTCAGAAATCCACAGGCCGCGCTCGCGGCATTTTCGGGCAATACCGGGCAGTGAAAGCGACTGGTCAAACCGTGCCCAGACCGCTAGTCCGCCGGTAGGCTTCGTAAACTCAATCGCGTCCCCCAGTTCCGTTTTCAGCAGATCGCAAAACAGGTCGCGGCGGTGGTGATAGGTTTTTTGGGCTTTTTTCAAATGCCTCCGCATTTCGCCATCGCGGAACAGTACGGCTACGGCCGATTCCAGCAGGTTGTCGCCCTGTCGATCGATGATGCGCCGCAGATTGGCCATCGCGGTAATGACTTCGGCCGGTGCCACGACATACCCTACGCGCAGAGCCGGGGAAAATACTTTGCTCAGCGAACCGACGTACACCACGTTATGGCCGGCATCGGCCGCTGCAAGCGGTAGGATCGGGTGGCTATTGTAGTGAAAATCGTAGTCGTAGTCGTCTTCCAGGATACAAAAACCGTACGTACGCGCCAATTGCAAGAGCCGCACGCGGCGTTCGGCAGGCATAATTACCGTAGTCGGATGCTGGTGGTGTGGCGTGACATACACCATACGCACCGGCATTTTCGCACAGATCTGCGCAATGGCTTCCACGTCTATGCCGTAGTCATCCACCGGTACCGTCATCAGGTTAGCACCACTCTGGCGGATGATGAGGTTGCACGAAGTGTAGGAAACCTCGCCGACCAGCACTACATCGCCAGTCTGCACGATACACTGCACCGCGAGATGAATGGCCATCATGGTACCGCGCGTAATCAGCACATTATCAAGGGTAATCGGTAATCCGCGACTCTCGCGCAGGTAGTCGGTCATGGCGGCGCGCAAGGAAGGTTCGCCGGTTGTTTCGCCGTAAAACAGCAGATTTTTGCGGAAACCCTGGCGCATGGCACTGCGGTAGGCGCGACTGAGCGCATCCCAGGGGGCAATGCGCACGTCCGGGAAGCCGTCGTTGAAGGCCAGCGCATTGGAACTTCTTTGGATGGGCAAGGTCAGCAGCGGGTCTGCGTGAAATGGAAACCCTGCCTGCTGCGGCGCGGCCGACGGCGACCAAACGGCATTTTTAGTGAACGCAACCGGTTTGATCTCCGGCAGTTTCTGACTGACGAAAGTGCCGCGCGAACTTTGGGTTTCGAGCCAGCCCTGCGCCAGCAATTCATCGTAGGCGGCTACGACTGTTTTGCGGTGCAGGCCCAGCAGGTCGGCCATGGTGCGGGTGCCGGGCAGTTGTACACCCGCCGGGATAATGCCCTGGCGGATGCTTTCGGTCAGCGCTGCGGTTATTTGCAGAAAGACGGGCTTTTTGGCGGTTTTATTGATCGGGATAAGGGTGGCGAATGGTAACATTGCTGGTTTTGTTTTTTTTCCTGTAGCGGTAGGATTGGACCACGGATTAAACGGATTTTGCGGATTAATACGGATTTTTTCCTGTAGCGGCATGATTGGACCACGGATTAAACGGATTTTGTGGATTAATACGGATTTTTTCCTGTAGCGGTAGGATTGGACCACGGATTAAACGGATTTTGCGGATTAACACGGATTTTTTCCTGTAGCGGTAGGATTGGACCACGGATTAAACGGATTTTGCGGATTAGTACGGATTTTTTCCTGTAGCGGCATGATTGGACCACGGATTAAACG
>JBBRDQ010000049.1:0-25533 GCA_038203695.1 Chitinophagales bacterium | reverse complement strand
AAATCGGTGGCGGTGGCTACGCCAAACGAAAGCGGTGTCAATTGACAGGCCACCGGCGAAATAACAGTCGGACAGACAATCACTGGCGCGACATTGTCGATTACCGAAATGCTGCGATTGCAGGAAGAGGCATTGCCGCAGTCGTCGGTGGCGGTCCAGGTTCTGATGACACTGTAGTTTTGGGAGCAAAGGCCCCCGGCTACTGTAATGTCGCTAAACGTAATAGTCGGCATCACGTCGCACAAATCTGTGGCGGTGGCTACGCCAAAATCCGCAGGAACGGCCGGACAGATGATCGGTGAAATAACAGTCGGACAGATAATCACTGGCGCGACATTGTCAATCACCGAGATAGTGCGATTGCAGGAAGAGGCATTGCCGCAGTCGTCGGTGGCAATCCAGGTTCTGGTGACGCTATAATTCTGCGAACACAGTCCACCCGGCGTAGTCACATCGTCAAACGTAATAGTTGGCGTCACGTCGCACAAATCGGTGGCCGTGGCTACGCCAAATGAAATGGGTACTGAAGGGCAGGCGATCGGCGAAATAACCGTTGGACAGACAATCACTGGCGCGACATTGTCAATCACCGAAATAGTGCGATTGCAGGAAGAGGCATTGCCGCAGTCGTCGGTGGCAATCCAGGTTCTGATGACGGTATAATTCTGCGGACACAGTCCACCCGGCGTAGTCACATCGTTGAAAGTAATGGTTGGCGTTACGTCGCACAAATCGGTGGCGGTGGCGACGCCAAATGAAAGCGGTGTCAATTGACAGGCCACTGGCGAAATAACAGTTGGGCAGACAATCACCGGCGCGACATTGTCAATCACCGAAATGCTGCGATTGCAGGAAGAGGCATTGCCGCAGTCGTCGGTGGCAATCCAGGTTCTGGTGACAGTATAATTCTGCGAACACAGCCCATCCGGCGTAGTCACATCGTTGAACGTAATAGTCGGCATCACGTCGCACAAATCGGTGGCGGTGGCGACGCCAAAATCCGTAGGAACGGCCGGACAGGTGATCGGCGAAATGACGGTTGGGCAGACAATCACTGGCGCGACATTGTCGATCACCGAAATGCTGCGATTGCAGGAAGAGGAATTGCCGCAGTCGTCGGTGGCAATCCAGGTTCTGGTGACGCTATAATTCTGCGGGCACAGTCCACCCGCCGTAGTCACATCATTAAAAGTAATCGTTGGAATTCCACCGCAGAAATCAGTAGCCGTGGCTACGCCAAAATCCGTAGGAACGGCCGGACAGGTGATCGGTGAAATAACAGTCGGACAAACGATAACGGGCCCGGTATTATCGAATACGGTGATTGCCTGGTTACAGGTCGACGTATTGCCGCAAAGGTCGGACACCTGATAGGTACGCACAATAGAGAACCGGTTCGTGCAGGTCTGGTTAGCGATAACATCCCCTAAAAAAGTCACTGTTTGCGGACCGGTACAATTGTTTGGACCTATTGTTACGCTGGAAGTATTCACTACCGGTACCTGATCGACGCATGAAACACTCACTGGAACAGGGCATACGAGCGTAGGTGCCATATTGTCAATTGCAGTATACGTAACGGCACAAACCGCCATATTGCCCTGCGCATCGGTGATGGTATAGGTCCGGTTCAATACGTAAGGAGAGGCGGGACAACCACTGCCGGTAGCGGCATTGACGATGTCGATAGTTGGTAAACCACACGCATTGAGCACCGCAATATCAGCGGGTGCTCCAGGAGGGATTAGTTGAATGCACTGGAAGGTGCCACCGGCGGCCGGCGGGCAAACAACATTCAGAAAACAATCACAATACGCCGGTAATTGTACGTCATTATCGTTGAGCTCTATCGCGCCGGCAGTCGTGAGCGCTCTGCCGTTCAAGGTAGCGCCAATTGCCAGGCTGATTGCTCCGCCGGCGATGATCGTACCCTGAAAAACCGAATTCCCCCCCAAGGCGACGGCACCATTTATCTGAAAATATACATTGCACAAATTGGCGTTATTGATTAGCACAATACGCGACAGGAGGGTAGTTGATAAAGCACCATTGATCTGAAAAATGAATATAGCGGTGGGATCTCCCTGCGCATCCAGGGTCAGATCGCCATTTAAAGTGGACGCTGCACCGAGGCAATAAATATTAGGCGTGAGTATCTGACCATTCCCCAAAGTCGTACCCAGTACAGATCCGCAGGTAAGGCCGGCCAGATAGCCATAGGCAGTGTTCAGGTCGGCAGCGGCCTGTGCCGTGACGGCATCGGCTACATGTATTTGCCCAAGCACAATACCTGGCGGAAAGCCGGACAATGCACCCACATTGGTGCCAATATTGCCGATGACAAGGGAGGTGCCGGCGTTATTGAATGCACCGCCGGAAGTAAATAAAGCAAAGCTTTCTGCTGCGCCTAAATTAGGCGCTTGCCCATAACTTATAACAGGAAAACAACATGTAGCAATGGCAATTAAATTCGCAAGTAAAAGTCTACTTAGCATAGCAACCAAATTTAGAGGTGAATTAGTATTAACGGTACAAAGTTGCGCGTCTTTAAAAGCGCGTCTCTTACATAAATCTGTAAAATAGTTACATAAATCACACTTTTTTGTTAAAAATAATACCGTTAAAGCCGCCTCATAGGGTGGTGAGGCGGCTTTAACGGCTTGATTTAGGAGAGGGCTAGTATATAAACCTAGATATCTTCCAGATTCATTTTGCGGGCTTCTTTTAATTGTTTGTAATACGAAGGGGAAAAACCTGTAATTTTTTTAAACTGATGGGATAAATGCGCTATGCTGCTGTAATTCAATTTATAGGATATCTCCGTGAGATTTAATTCCTGGTAGGATAACAGTTCTTTTACTTTTTCTATTTTATGCATTATTATAAACTGTTGGATGGTAGTCCCAGTTACTTCAGAAAATTTGTTGGCGAGATAAGTATAATCATGCGCTAATTTTTGACTGATATAGTCAGAATAATTTACTTTCGCAAGTTCATCCTCATTATGAATCATATCAATAATTACCGTTTTTATTTTTTCAATTAGTATACTTTTTTTATCGTCTAATAATTCTAATCCAGAGCATAATAAATTTATTTTTAATTGTTCGCGCTGTTGTTTTGAAATACGCTGCGGTGTTTCAACTGTGCCAAGTTCTACTAAAATCGGACATATTCCCAATTTTTTTAGTTCCTCTTCCACCGTTATTTTACAGCGCCGACTGACCATGTACTTTATGTATAGTTTCAATGATTTTTGATTAAAGACACGTACAATTATTTTGTGCAAATATTCAGGCTAAAAAATCCTTTTACAGGCTGAACTGCATCACCTAAGACAACACTACGGCTATTCTCTTGCGAAAATAGCCGTAGTGTTTGTTCAACGAAATATGGATATCGGGAATTATATCGGGTACAGATGGTATTTACGGCTTGGAAAAATAGTCCTTTACATAAGCATGCTCCTGGTGTTCGGTCATTCTGTCGGCTGATTTGGTTTCAATCTTTATATCGTCAAAATGATGATCTTCTTTCAACGTATTCACCAGTTCAAGTTTTGCATTTGTTGGTCCAAATATCAATACTTCGGAATAGTTTTTAATGACTTCTCCCAGATTTTTGTAATATGCTCCTTGTTGCTGTTGCTCTTTGTTATGCATCAGATTTTCACTTTTGCTCAGACTTTCCTCTTTTTCCTGATGCGTGAATTTTGACTCGATCGTATGTGTTTCAATTTTATCCGTACTGAATTCCATGATATGAGCACTGGAATTATCCATCCAGATACCTAATTTTTTTGCTGATTTCATCATATTGTTTTTAACACTTAAAATTTATTAGCCTACTTTGGGTTGGATACCGGTAGCGGCTTCGACCACAAGGTAAGCCCTTCTGAACCAAATTCCACACCAGTATAAACAAGTTTGTCGCCATCGGTCTTAAATTCCAGCATCATACTGTCTTTCTGTCCGATCCGGTGCAGGTGTAACAGCAGGTTGCGGTTATTGACAGTCCAAGAACCTGTATCAACTGTTTCCGTGGTTCTGTCCAGATAGTCGGTCGTCATAAGTGCGCTGCCGCCTGGCGTCAATTTCAGGCTGATCAATTTACCAGTCGTTGAAGAGGAAGGTACACTGGCTTGGTAAAATGCCTCGGTGGTGATGGAAAACGCACTCCCTTGAAAGTCGCTATTAGGTTGATTGCCAACGGATTCCGGCAGTACAGGTGCTTGCCCGGTGCTTGGTGGTTGGCCTATGTTAGACGTACAGGCAACTGCCCAAAAAGCCGAAAGCACTATAAATAGGATCGTTCGCATCATTGTCGATTTTTGAATACTGGTCATTTCGTTTTTAAAATACGCATCTAGCGCACAGATCAAAGCAACAGGATCAATAACACAACAATAATAATAATGGCACCTGCCGACAGATAAACGCCGCCATTCACTCTTTTCAGTTCATGCTTGATCGAACGGGTTTCTTTGCGCAACGCTTTTTTATCAGCCGCCGTCAGTGTTGATTTGTCCAGTGTATTAATTTCGTTTAACCGATTCAGTAATACACTTGCCTCCGGTGAAGGTACGGTAGTAGTGAGTGGTGTAACCGGCGTATTGCCCGCCATTAATGGAGTAGAAATAACGGTGCAAAACAGGCACGCAGTCAGCAGCAAAGTGCTTAATTTTTTCATTTTGTTGACTTTATTATGATGAATAGATAGGTTTACAGGTAGTGGTTGACCCACACCCCTGCTGCGCAAATTCAATATAATACAGTGCGCATTAGCCCGCGATCTGTAGGTTATATATGTTTGTGCATGAACAAACCATAAACAAAGTCATGCCAGTGACTGACATCGAATGGAAGTGCGTATTGCGCCCAATGTGTAGATATAATTACACACTCTGCGAAGTAAGCGCATACGAGTGAAAATACCTGACTCAAGCGAGCGGTTGATTATCTGATCAGTGGTATTCGTCCTTCAGCGCAGATCGCCGGCCGACAAAGGTGCCGGCGCAGTGCACGGACCGCAACCGCTCACGGCTTTTAATAGATAAGTCTTTACCGAGTCCATTTGCAGGGCGAACAAATTGTGCCGTAGGTTGTCGAAAGGCACGAATGTAACCGGTGCATTGACCAGTTTCTGGCAGGAGTATTCGGCATTGCTGTAATAAATCAGCCGATCAGCGCACCCATGTAAAACCCACGTAGGGCAGGTAATACAATTCCAGTCGCATTCAATTTCACGGAGTGCCTGGGCGTGGTTCAATTTTTCCTTGGCGGCTACGCGAAGTACGCGCGGAAACATCCAGCGGGTAGCCGGGTCGACCAGTTTTTTGGTGAATCGCGGGGTTTTTTCCGCGTCGGGTTCCGTAGAAGCGGACACTAATAACAAACCGCGTATTTTTTCCGGATGATTCATCGCCAAACGCGCCGCTACCGGTCCGCCGTACGATTTTCCCAGCACCACAACCGGTTGATTTTCAGCGAATTTTGCTAAAACGGGTTCTAGTATTTCGGCTTGCCGGGCAATTGAAATTTCTGCTTTACCCAAATTGCTGCGCCCGTAGCCAGGGCGATCGACGGCCACCAGCCGGGTCTTGTTATAAATACTGGAATCCTGAAACCATGTACGGAACCGATAGGCCGCGCTGGGCGAACCATGTAATAAAAGCGTCACGGGCAATGAATCCGCGCCAATACTGATGTAGCGTATTTTTCGATTGCCGGATTTAATATAGCCGATCTGCGGTTTGATGGTGGCTTCAGCAAACGCATGGGTGAAGCGGCGGTCGCTGGGCGCGAGGTGCAGGTACTTTGCGTAACCGCTGCAACCGGAGAGCAGGAATAACAGGACAATAAAAACGAAGTAACGCATGGGAAGAAGAACGTCAAAATGCGCGGTTCATTTTGTGTGGCACCTGATTTGAAGGCACAATGAAAATCATTTATCTAACAATGGAAAATCATGTGCCTGCTAACCCACCCTGCTTACTTTTACGCATTCATCCCTATTTGAGCGATATGCTGAAAAACATACTCTTCGCGTCCCTGCTTTTAGGCTTTCTTACGGCAAACGCCCAGCCTCAACGTCACTTTTTTCATGTCTTGTACGATTCCAAGGATGCCCTGCAGTGCCGGGTCGATCTTATTCAACAGGCAAAAAAAGAAATTTTACTTTCGTATTATATTCTGAAAGACGATCTGAGCGGCACGGTGCTGCTTAATCTGCTGGCTGAAGCATCTGCCAAACGCGGGGTGATCGTCCAGATACTGGTCGATCGCAAAGGCGCTAAAATTTCCGCCCCCATGCAGTCATTTATGCAAAAGCACGGCATCGTCACCCATTATTTCTTTCTGAAAAACAAGGGTTTGAAAAAATACTACCATAGTTTGCACGAAAAGGTGTTTTTAGTGGACCGTGAATATATGATCGTTGGGGGGCGCAATCTTAAGGATAACTACTATGGATTGTCGGATGATTTTAACTTTTTTGACTACGATGTGCTGGTCACCGGCGATACGTTGCTGGAGGAGGCACGGTTGCATTTTTACACCTTGTGGGGGGATGAACGCTTGTCTTCACCGTACCCCAAAGTGGAGGTTGCCGCAAAAAGAGCCGCTGAAAATCTGATTAAAATTCAAGCCGCTATTACCGGGGTGCGGCAAAAGCGGCAAATCGAATTTGATACCCGGACAAACTGGTTGTCCGATGCCCGGGCTACCACTTCGCCTGCTGGTTTTATCAAAGACGATTTTTATGTTAAAAAAGGTCGGCGATATGTATTGTCGGATGTTAAAAGTGCCGCCAGCACCCAGGCGCTGATCAGTTTTGTCGACAGTGCAAAATACAGTATTTGTCTTGAAAATCCTTATTTTGTGCCGACGAAAACCTGGAATCGGGCATTTCGGGCAGCGCTCAAACGCGGCGTGAAAGTGCGGGTGCTGACCAACTCCATTCAAAGTTGCGACTTGCTCATCCGCCAGGCTGCGTACCTGAACCGGCGCAAGAAAATGGTCCGCCATGGCCTGGAAATTTGGGAATATCAGGGCCCGGATAAATGGCACGCCAAATCAATGGTCGTCGATGAAGCAGTGGTGGTAATCGGTAGTTACAATATTCACCTGCCTTCCGAGAAATACAACACGGAAGTGGCGGTGTGGCAAAAAAATAAAAAAACGGCACAGGTACAACTGGAGGTGATGGCCAACAATATCGACAACGCTTTACATATTGGTCCGAATAATAAAGCAATTCCCCGGCCGGAGAAAAATTTTCCAGGTGCCGGATTTGGCCTGCGGGCAAAAACGTTTATCCTGCGTTATTCGGTTTCCGCTATTTTCGGATGGATGATGTAAAGGCGTCATCTTGTGCGGCACCGTTTTTTACTGTTTAACATGACCTGAATAAATTTCTCCATATCTAATTCCCAATGCGAAAATTATGAAAAAAAGAACTGTTTCCCAAGTGCTGATCGCTGCCTTCCTGTTGACCGGAGCCGCTTATTTTCTTTTTAATACAGAAAAGGGGCAGCAGTGGCTGGACCGGCTGAAAAATTCGGCTGCCGATCAGATCGACCAATGGCTCGCCGATCTGGAAGAATACCTGGAAAGCATGGCGGATGACGCCAAGGCTACGTTGAATTAGATCACAGGCGTCATCCGCGCAACGCTCAGCGTTACCACAGAATCAAGATTGTAATCCAGCAAAGACTCTAATCCAGGAGTGTGATCGCCGGCTATTCTTTTATACAGGTACGGATGACGCCTGTATTTCACTGCGGTTGAAATCCGTTTAGATTGCAATCAGTAGTAACACCAGCAGTCGTACCAATACGTTCCAATGAAACCGGTCTCTGGCCCGCGCTTTGATTAGAAAATACAATATACTAATCAGGCCGGTTTTAAATTTTAATTTTGCTACAATTCATCGAGAAACCGCGCTGCAATTTTCAAATTCCGAAAAACATTGCGCTTTTTTAGGTGGTGTGTACCACTGCGATGCAAAATATCCCGTAGGGCCGCCAGGGTAACCAGCAGGTATTTCCCCTTGTTGAGCATCACACATTCGGCCTGTGCAGCGAGCGATGCATCGCTTAATTCTGCGCGGGTGGCGATTCCGGTTTTGTTCATGGTTTCCAGCACTTGCGTCGCCCAGATAACGGGCGCGTGGGCCGCCTCGCAGAGCCATAAAATTTCTTCCTGGATTTCGCTGAGGCGTTCAAATCCAATTTCTACCGCGAGGTCGCCCCGTGCGATCATTACGCCGAATACGGGTTCAGCCATTCCTTGCAACAACAACGCTGGCAGGTGTTGCACGGCCTCGAATGTTTCAATTTTGAGAACAATCGGTAGTTTTCTACCCTTGTTTTCCCGTAATAATTCCTGCAATTCAAGGACATCTGCGGCGGCGCGAACGAAAGAAAAGCCCAAAATATCGGCTTGCGATTGTGCAAAAGGCAACAGCGATTTGTCGTAATCCGTCAGGCAAGGCACCGTCAGTTGGGTATCGGGGAAATTGATTCCCTTCTCCGGCTTGAGGCGGGGTTTGGCTGCTGAGATACGGGTCATTCTCAAGGTAGCAACCTGTGTGCCGGCTTTTTCCACGATGGCTTCAAAAAGTCCGTCATCGAACAGCACCCGTTGGCCGGGACGCACATCTTTCACCACGCCGGGTAAGGTACATCCGACCACTTTCTGCTTTGTATCAAAAACAGTATCGGCTTCAGCCAGGAAGAACGTTTCCTGCTCACGCAATTTTAAGCGGCCTTTGTGCCGGGCTTTTCCGGTTAACACCGTGCGAATTTTAGGGCCGGACAGATCGAAGTAGATTTTGCAGGAACGTCCGGTGGCGCGTTCGGCCTGGCGAACATTGGCAATCATCTTCTTCCAGACCGCCGCGTTGTCATGCGCACTATTGATGCGGGCGATGTTCATCCCGGCCTGCACCAATGCTTTTACAGTAGCGTATTCCTCGGCCATGTTAGTATCAAACGTCACCATGAGATAGGGAATTTCCGGATCGGCATTGGGCCCAAATAGGGTAGTGGCGTGTCGGCGCAACAGTTGTGTTCCGGCCGCAGCATTATTTGCTAAAATTTCCTGTGGAGGGAAATCTGTTCCTAAACGCTGTAACACCGCCTGCACTTGCCGCAAAATGTGGCTTTCTGAACTTGCCAAAGAAGAAAGACCGGCATTGTGCAAACTGTTTTGCAGCACACGCAAGTCATCCCGGCGAAGTGCCAGGTAATGCAGGAGGTTGGTTGCACTCTTTGTTTGCTGTGCATGCACACTTGCAATACTGTTGGCGGCCTGCTGTTCGGTCGTTTTCAGGTTTTGATAAATGCGTTCGACAGCGGTGCGTATTTTTAGAAGAGACTGTTGCATAATGCTACAAAAATCTGGGAATGCTTGCTGAAAACTGGGTAGTCAGATCATGTAACGCATTGATTTTTATCAATAAAAGCAACTATCCATTAATTGAAACGCCGATTAAATGCCCGACGCCATACGTAATTGCCGCCGCGATTAGTCCGAACAATACCTGCCGCGACCCCGAAAACCAGACTGATCGTCCGGTGAAAAGGGAGGTGGCGCTGCCGATGCCAAACAAGCCAAACACACTGAAAGACAAACTGATATAAACGGCTTTGCTGCCGCTGGTAAAAAAGAAAGGGATGACGGGAATAATTGCCCCGATTCCAAACAGAATAAAGGAAGTGAGCGCCGCTTCCCAGGCAGAGCCGCCCAGTTCGGTTTTGTCAATCCCTAATTCCTCGCGCAACAGCGTGTCGAGCGCGGTGTCTTTATCGGCCATAATTTTGTGGGCCATTTCCGCCGCTTTTTCTTTTTCCATGCCTTTGGCCTGGTAAATAAGCGCGAGTTCCATTTCTTCGTGTTCGGGAGAAGATTCCAGTTCTTCGGCCTCCAGCGCGATTTGTTTCAAAAATAACTCCCGAGAACTTTGCACCGACAGCCATTCGCCCAGCGCCATCGAAATCGCACCGGCCAATAACCCGGCTAATCCCGTCAATAAGATGGTGTTATTATTGGCTGCCGCGCCCGCAATGCCCATTACAAGGCTCATATTAGAGACCAATCCGTCGTTTGCGCCTAAAACGGCGGCGCGCAGCGCATTGCCGCCAACCGATTTATGTCGTCCTTCCATTTTGGAAAGGAAGCCGCCACTGACGTTGGCGGAGGTGTTTTCAGACAGCGATTCGAGTATTTTAAGGTGGTTATGCTCAAACCCGCTTGGCTTTTCGCCGTGTTGTAGTTTCTGCTGGATGGTCGTTTGGGCCATCTGCCGCTCTACGGAAGACAGGTTGGCAATGATAAAGTCGTACCCGAAAATACCGCCCAACTTAAACTGCAATTTGGCTTTCCGACTCGGTGGCGGCAATTGAAAATCCGGCCTGGATGCCCGGACTTTAGTCAGCAAATGTTCCGCGTGGCCTTTTTCGATACCTGCCAGACTACGCAGCACCTCGGCCGTGGAAGTATCTTCCTGGATATTTGCCAGGCTTTCGTAGAGGAAGGAGGTGTCAACTTCTAATTGTAACTGTTCTAATTGTTTTTCCATGTTGAAAAGAGGCCCTGATCTTGCCATTGGTAATTGAAATAAAAGAGTCGTAAGATACCTTATGTCGGCAGATTATGCGCATTAAAGGGAGAACTATTTTCAGTGCATCCATTTTTATACGCAATCTGCCGACGAAAGGCTCTGATCATTTATTTCCAACATTTATACTTTAGAAATTTCAATAAACTTGGAAGAACTGGTCATGGATATTTCACAGCGTTTGGGGAGTACTCCGTCAAATGTGTTGCCGCAGGTAGGGCAAACGTAGTAAGACATTGACATTGTATTTACCTGATTATTTTGCAGCGCTGCAATGGCTTTTTCATAATAGGCTTTGTGTTTTTGCTCGGTCCTGTACGCATAATTTAAACTAATTAAAGCCATCTGCGTACCAGCCGATTTGGCATTCGCCATGAATTCCGGGTACATGGTAGTTATTTCATAGGATTCCCCGGCGAGCGCATCTTGCAGGTTTTCCTGCGTTGTTTTTACAGTGAATTCCGGTGCCACAACCGGAATAGCCACTCCTAAATCTTCCAGTACAGCTTTGTGGTTGTTCGCATGTATATTCTCGGCTGTAGAAGTAGCCCGGAACAGCATCGCGATTTGCGGATAACCTTCTTCCATTGCTTTTTTTGAGTAGGCGGCATATTTGGCGCTGGCCGTTGTTTCGCCTTTAAAAGCATCAAGCATGTTGCCAGTGACGGTAGCCTGCGTAGCGGTATTCTTGTTGTCGGTATTGCCTGGCTTACTGGTTCCTGTGCCGGTCTGGCTGGTTGGAACACTGTTTTCAGCATTGTTACCGCAAGCGGCAAGCAGACTCAGGGTAAAAAGAGTGGCAAAAACTGGAAAAATCAATTGCTTTTTCATACTAGACTATTAAATTTGTTTAAAATTGTTTGTGAAACAAAAAGGTTACTGACTGATGTTAAGTTCGACGCCTGCGGCGTGTTGGAATACTAATTGTCCGCCCAGGTAACCCGTACGCGCCACTGCTGCCGTGGAAAGGACAAACAGCAGAAATGCGGCAATCCGCAACCAGGGGCGATTTTGTTTGAACCATTCAACCCCGATACGAAGCAGTGCTGCCGCGATAGTTAGCCAGAGCGTTATTTGTGCGGCTTGTTCGTGCAGTTCCAGGGCTTTGCCAAGGCTACCGCCTTCCACGCCTTCCCCAGCGGCATTTCCACTTAAAAATGCGGCAATAGCCCCTAATGCCCCTAGTATTAACAGGTATAAAGCGGCTTGCCGAAAAAAAACCTTGGTAGTAAACAAACCAATGACTTCTGATAAAAAACCAACCAGCAGGAGGGCGATGGGGAAATGCACGATCATTGCGTGCAAATGGGTAGATGAGATCATTTTTTCTTTTGTGAATCAGTGATTTGATACCACAAAGTTGGCCGTGTGCACCTTTAAAGATCGTTGTGTTTTTCTAAAAAACGCCTTAAAAATCGAGGCTGTTCAAAAAAGTGTTGCAGACCTGAATTCAGATAAGGTGGGGTGTGCCACTACACTACTGGACATTTTTAAAAAGTGCTGTGGAGACGCAACAGTCTGGAATAGTTAATTCATTGAAAATCAATTTATTAAGAACTTTGTATCGCTGCGGCAGAAAAAATGTCCAGTAGTATGGTGTGCCACCTATTTTTTCACCTTCTAAAATCAACCCTGGAAGTGCAGGGAAAAGGTTGCACCGTGCCCTTCTTCACTTTGTACGCCTAATTCAATAGATTGTAAAGTTGCCAACTTCTGGGCAATGGAAAGTCCAAGACCGGTACCGGGAATTTTTATATTTCGGGAAGCATCTGTGCGATAAAAACGGTCGAATAGATAGGGAAGATGCTCCGCCGGGATACCCGGACCATCATCTTTAAACGAGAGCGTATGGAGGTGCGCATCCCAGGAAATACAAATTGAGCCGTCTTGCCGGCCATATTTTAAGGCATTGCTACATAAATTGCCAACGATGAGTTCTAATAAATTAGCATCAGCCCGGACTTTAGTTCCTGTTGGTATTTTCAGGTCAACACGCTGCTGTTTTTCTGCCAAAAGGGGTTGCCATTTTCCAAGAAAGACAGTAAAGAAATCGTGTAAGTCAACCTGTTCTGTATTGGGCTGCACATTGCCACTTTCGATCCGTGCTAACTGAAGCAATTGCTCGAGCATTTTATTCATGCGATCCGTTTCCTGGAGCACCTGTTCTATTTTGGATTCGTATTGTTCCGGCTCGCGGCGCTTGCGGAGCAGTACTTCCAGCGTACCGCGAATGCCGGCAAGCGGGGTACGCAGTTCGTGCGATATGTCGGCCGTAACTTGTTTTTCACGCCGCAGGCTATTTTCGATGCGATGCAGCAGTTCGTTGATCGTGGTGGCTAATTTATACAGTTCATCGCGGTGCGGCGGAAGTGGCAGCCGCGTGCCAATGTTTTGATCGTCAATTTGATGGGCGGTTTGGATGAGTCGATGAATAGGGGCAATTGCTCTTGCGGCTGCAAAGGACGAAGCCCAGTAAAAAATCAGGGTTAGCAGTGGAAATGCAATCACCAGGGTCAGGCGCAGGTTGTAGAGCACCAAAGCGGCTTCGACCTGCGATATGCCTACGTTTAACTGGCCTATAACCTGTCCTCCCTGGTTTACGAGCGGGAATTGCCCTTGCCGGATACGATTGTTATTGTATTGACTATTGAAAAAGACTTCCTTTTGCAGCGAAAGATGGAAGGGCATGGCTTGGTGTTTCATATTGGCAGAAAGGAACACAATCGCTTCGTTTTGATCGGTAATTTGCAGAAAGGTGGGGTTCACTTCGACCCGTTCGTGTTCTTTTTCGGTCCACTCGACCGAATTATGTAAAATGATAGAGGTGCCGTTCCATTCCAGTGTTTTGAAAATATCGCCTTTTTCTTTGCGAATGTCATCATCGAGGTGCTTGTAGGACGTTAAATAGACCACTGCATACACCGCGACGAATACAAGTAGCGTACTCGTCGCGGCAGCTAGGGTATTAAATAAAGCGATTCTATTTTTGAACTTCAATTTCATGCGTCGTCATTGATGCGGTAACCGACCCCCCGGATGGTGGTAATAAACGATTCCGTTGCTCCGGGTTGATCCAGTTTTCTGCGTAGAAAATTGATATATACATCAATAACAGCCGTGCTGTGGTCAAAATTGATGTCCCATACTTTCTCAATGATCCGGGTGCGGCGACAAACTTTTCCTTTGTTGCGCAGCAGGTATTCGAGCAGCGCAAATTCTTTCTGCGTGAGTTCTACGGTTGTGCCATTTTGAACGACGCGGTGGGTGTCGAGATTGATCTGTATGTTTTTATACCCAAAAGTTGTTTGTTCCCCGGCCTTATTGCGCAGTAAGACTCGAATCCGCGCCAGCATTTCCTCGAAAGAGAAAGGTTTACGAATAAAATCATTGGCACCCGTTTCGAGGGCAAAAACAGCATCATCTACCGCATCCTTGGCGGTCAGAAAGATAATGGGCAACTGCTGGTTTTGTTTCCGAACGCCCCGGCAAACTTCGATCCCACTGATGCCCGGCAGCATCCAGTCAAGCAAGAGCAGATCGTATTCTTCCAGGTTTTCGAGCGCCATTTGCAGCCCCTTTTTGCCGTTATCGGCCACATCTACCGCAAAGCCCTCTTCTTCAAGACCGTCTTTGATGAAATTTGCAATAGACGTTTCGTCTTCTACCAATAAAATTCTCATCGTTTAATCGTTGTCTTTTTCACCACCTGTTGCCGGCGTTTGTGCCGCTGCGCCGCTACGGATTTCGGTGTGCCGAATTTGACCGCCTAAGTACCCGGTCCGTGCCATGAGTCCAAACGAGATCAAACTCAGCGCAAAGGTGGCTCCAACCAGTATTTTTTTGGTGTTTTCGCGCTTAAATCCCACAAAAATCGTCACCAGGGATAATAGACCCATGGCTTCCATGACCCACAGGGCCAGCTCTGCAGCGTCTTCGTGCTGCCCGATAATGGCCTCCGAAACGCCAGGGATATCTTCCACACGTTCTTCCGCCGGCTCGCCCGTCAGAAAAACCGGAATGGCCAACAAAGCCATGATAACCCAGGTCCATAAAGCGGCCCGTTTCGTACTATCCGATTGCGTGATGTAACCGTAGGCCATGATGCCGGTGCCGATAATTGTCCCGATAATCGGGAAGTGATTGAGCATTAGATGCAGGTGTGTGCTGTCCATATTGCGTTGTTTTTATGCGTTAAAAATTACCACAAAATTGGCGACAAGCACGTTATAGGCGTCTTTGTGAATTCTTAAAATTGGCTAAAAAATTTCGTACTTAGAGCGTAATCTCCACGATTTCATACATATTTGGCACAACCGCATCCCAACCAAAAGTGTCTTTTATCTTTACCCGGAAAGTGTCGGCTGCCTGCTTTTCGCCATGGATAATAAAAATATGTTCGGGGGACTTCTTAATGTCACGCATCCAATCGAGCAGTTCTGTTTGATCCCCGTGGGCTGATAAGCCATGGAGGACTTCAATCCGCGATTTGACCGGGTAATATTTGCCATGTATTTTTACTTCATGCACGCCCTCCAACATTTGTCGGCCCCTGGTTCCCTCTCCCTGAAAGCCGACTAGCAGCACGGTATGCTCCGGCTGCTCAATGTATCGCTCCAAATAACTCAAGACCCGCCCACCGGTCACCATTCCACTACCCGCTATGACTATTTTGGGGTATTCTGTATTGACCAATCCCTGGGTCTCTTTATAATTTTCAACTACTTGAAACATATTGCACATCGCTGTGTAGTCTTCGACGGGTAGTTTGTGCCAACGCTTGTATTTATCAAAAACTTCCAGCACGCGAGATCCCATTGGGCTATCCATGATTAAAGGTACATCTGGCAGTTCGCCAGCCTTTCGCAATTGCCAAAACAGGTACATCATTACTTGGGTGCGTTCCACGGCAAAACTTGGGATAATGACCGAGCCGCCTTTGGCAATTGTTTCAAGCACAATGGCCTTAAGGCGCTTTTTAATATCCTCCTTAGAGTGAAGACGATCCCCATACGTGCTTTCGACCAGCAAAACATCTGCTTCTTGGGGCCTTTTAGGGGGCTCTAACAACAAATCTACAGTCTGTCCAAGATCGCCGCTAAAGACAAATTTTTTCTGTCGGATTTGTACTTCGATAAACGTGGAACCGATAATGTGGCCATTGGTCTGAAATCGGGCGCTTACCTCCCCACCCAAATCAAGCCATTTATCGGTTTCAATCGGGCTGAAATGCGTGAGCGTATTGACCACATCTTCTTCCGTGTAGAGCGCCTTTGCGGGATAGTGCTTTGAATATCCTTCCTTATTGGCTTGCTTGGCCTCCTCTTCCTGCAATCGGGCACTATCGCGAAGAATGATCTCTGCGATGGCAAGCGTAGGCGCTGTACCGTATATCTTACCTTTGAATCCATCCAGAATCAGGCGTGGCAGGTAACCCGTATGATCGAGGTGACCATGGGTAAGCAAAACGAAATCAATCGTTGGCACTGCTACCGGAAGATGATCCCAGTTGAGCAGACGCAATTGTTTCAAGCCCTGGAACAGGCCACAATCCACCAGGAATTTTTTCTCCGGAGATTCAATGAGGTACTTCGACCCTGTTACAGTGCCTGCGGCGCCTAAAAAGTGAATGAAAACTTTGTCTTTCATGCGAAGTATGTGGTTGTGAAATAATAGGAATGGCTCCTTTATGCTGGTTTTTTTCTGTGTCTACTGCTTGATAATCCGCCCGTCCTCCATCTCAATAATCCGATTCGTATTGTCGGCAAAAGCCTGGTCGTGGGTTACGATCAGCAGGGTTTGTTTATATTCTTCGGTGAGCCGTTTGAAGATATCGAATACGGTATCGCTGTTCTTTTTGTCTAAATTGCCGGTCGGCTCGTCGCCCATAATGATAATCGGATCATTGATAAGCGCCCGGGCGATGGCAACCCGTTGTTTTTCGCCGCCGGAAAGTTGATTGGCTTTTTTCCGGGCCAGTGCATCGATGCCCAGCAATTTGAGGTGCTCCATGGCGCGGTGTTCTACTTCTGCTGCGGTGAGTTTCTGGAGTTTCAGTCCGGGCAGCATCACGTTTTTCAGCACGGAGAATTCATTTAGCAGGTAATGAAACTGAAAAACAAACCCGATTTTTTCATTGCGGATATGCGCGAGTTGCGCCTCGGTTTTTCCGTGCATCAGGTCGCCATCAATCCTTAAATCACCTTCGTAATCGGTGTCCATCGTGGAGAGTATGTACAACAAGGTAGATTTTCCGCAGCCGGATTTTCCGGTAACAGCCACAAATTCACCCTGATTCACCGAAAAATTGATGTCTTTAAGGACTTGCACAGTCACCGGATCCTTGAAACTTTTATTGATATTGCTCGCCTGAAGTACGATCTGTGCCATAGGGTTAAAGTTGAAGGTTTTGCAGTGTGTAAGGGTTTGAACCGATTGGTTAATCACGACTGAATAAACGCGCCCATCTATTTCCCCCGGATAATAACCACCGGATCTATTTTACTCGCCTTCCTGGCCGGGAAGAAACCCGCAAAGTAGGTCGTGATCAGGGAAAACACAATGCCAATGATGTAAAATGCCGGATTGTAATTAACCGGATAGGTTGTAATGGTCGGCAGCGACGCTGTATTAAATGGAATTTGGTCAATCAGCAGCGACGCCAACAAGCCGAACAGCAGGCCCAGCAAACCACCGACTACCCCAATGCTCAACGCGATACCGATAAATATTTTCCGCACATCGCTGCCCGAAAAGCCGGTGGCTTTCAGAATGGCAATGGTGTCCATTTTATCATAAATCATCATGTTGAGGATGTTATAAATACCGAATCCGGCCACAATGAGCAGCGTGATACCGACTGCATAGGAAATGAGCGACCGGACAAAACTGCCGGTCTCAAATTGCGCATTGGCCGTCTGAATATCTTCGGCGTCGGCCTGGAATAACTGCGCGTATTCTTTAGCGACGGCGGGCGCCATGTTCATATCTTTTAGTTTGATTTGCAGGTCGGTGATGTAACTATTCGACTTCCCCAGTAGTTTCTGCGCGGTCGCGATGGAAGCATAACTTTGCACTTTATCGAGTTCTGCAATGCCAGACTGATAGAGGCCGACTACTTTCAAGGGTAATTGATCGCCTTTGGCGGTGGTTACCTGTACGACGTCGCCGACTTCTGCCAATAGTTTGTCGGCCAAACCCTTGCCTAAAATAATACTGTTGGCGACGTTTTTCAGGTCGAGCGGATCGCCCGATCGGACATAATCGCTAAAGAAAAACAGGTTCGTTTCCGCCAGCACGTCGATGCCGCTGACCACCCCGGTGATATTAACGGCACCGGCATTGTACAGTACCGGCGCGGAAATTTTCGGGGCTAACCCCAGTACGCGGGGGTCGGCTTGTACCGTTTTTACGATGGCTGCACTGTTGTAAATTTCCAGCCGTCCGCCACTTGACTTAATAGATTGGATGAAATTGTGGCTATTTTTAAAATCGCTGGAGCGATTAATTGGCTGATTAGGGTTCGGTTTTATGTCGTTGTACAATCGAACATGCGGCGTCCTGTTTAACATCAGTCCATCCAGCAGGTCGTTCAACCCGTTCATAAAACCAAGCAGTGCGATGAACATGGTGATACTGAACGTCACGCCAATGGCTGCCACCAGCGACTGCCGCCAACGCGCCAGGAGTAGCGCCCGCCCTATGTCAACGAGAAGTTTATAGTTCATTGGGCGGGCTTTAGAATGGTTTCGTGTACATCGAGTCCCTGGAGAATTTCGGCTTTTTCGTAATCTTTTAGCCCAATTTCTACCTTTCGCGTGGTGTTGTTT
This sequence comes from Chitinophagales bacterium, assembly GCA_038203695.1. Taxonomy (GTDB): domain Bacteria; phylum Bacteroidota; class Bacteroidia; order Chitinophagales; family Saprospiraceae; genus M3007. The sequence continues at coordinate 7,087 of JBBRDQ010000049.1, read as the reverse complement.
TCCAACAGTATCAGCGAGTCATTTAACAGAAAACTCCGCGGAATGGTAATGGCTTTTTCCTTGGTCTGGATGACGATGTTGGCTTCTGTGGTCAAATTGGGATACAACACCGGTGGTTTTTTCGTGAATTCGGCTTCCACCGTAAATGTCCGGGTCCGCTCATTCATAATCGGGTCAATTTTGCTTACCGCCGCCTCAAAGACCTGCCCTTTGTAGCTATCAAAAGTCAGCAGCACCCGCTGCCCCGATTTGATCCGCACAATATCATTTTCGTCCACTTGCAGTTCCGCAATGAATGTATCCGCATTGCCAATGATGGCTACCGGACTCTGGGTATTGACGATTTCTCCGGGTTCTTTGGCAATGCTGTACACCCGCCCGGCAGTTTGACTGCGAATAATATAGTCCTTGGCGATGTTATTACTGATGGCCAGTAATTTCCGGGATTGTGCTGCAGTGAATCGCAATTGCTTTTCCAGGTCATTGTACCGAAAAACGGCCGCCTGATAGTTGTTGAGAGAACTTGTATAGGCCAGTTCGCGCTGTTCCAGTTCTATTTTGGCCCCAATTTGCTGCGCCCAAAGTCCACGCTGGCGAATCAGCAAAATCGAGTCGTTCAGCATCTTGCTTTTTGCGGGGACGATTGCGCCTTTCGCTTCATTCAACCGATCGCCGGTCGTATTCCGATCCGCAAAATCGGCGGACAATCGGGCGTTCTCTGCATTCAGTCTGGAGGTTTCATTTTGTACCACAAACAGCGGGTCGCCGACTTTTACCACATCCCCTTCTTTGACCAGGAACTTTTGAATCAGTCCGCCGACAGTGGCAAAAACCTCGTACTGATTTTTACTTTTAATGCTGCCCGAAGCATACACGGAGTCGGTAATTCTTTCCAGCACCGGTTGGATTTTAATTGGCTTTTTCTGACAAGCCGACCCGCATATACCCGTCAGCAGGAGTAGTACTAAATACTTCAAAATATAGATGTTTAGATGGTTACCTGATTTTTCAACGCAATACCTTGGACGAAGGAATCAATATTTTCCAGCGTCACCCGCGCGATTTCAGTCAGGGCTTCTTCGGTTAAATAACCCTGGTGCGCCGTTATTAGCACATTGGGGAAAGACATCAATCGCAAGATCAGCTCGTCCGGGATAATGGTGTCGGAGAGATCTTGCGCAAACAGGTTTTCCTCTTGTTCATAGACATCAATGCCGAGATAACTCAACTGTTTTGACTCCAGCGCTGCTACGACCGCACTTGAATCAATCAGTCCACCCCGGCCTGTATTGATAAGCATAGCCCCCGGTTTCATAGTCCGCAGGCTCTCGGCGTTGATGAGGTGACGCGTGACCGGGTTGAGTGGACAGTGCAAGGAAACAATATCGGATGCAGCGAGCAACTCCGGCAAGGCAGTATAGACTACGCCGCTTTTTTGGAGCGACTCGTTTTCTACTACATCAAATGCCCGTACGTTGCAGCCAAAGCCCAGCATGATCTGGCAAAAGACCGCGCCAATTTTACCCGTTCCGACCACGCCGACGGTTTTCCCAAACAAATCGAATCCAGTCAGTCGCTCCAGGGAAAAGTTGCCATCCCGCACCCGGTTATAAGCTTTATGGGTTTTCCGGTCGAGGGTAAGGATCAGGGCGACCGCATGTTCTGCGATGGCATGGGGTGAATACGCCGGCACCCGCACGACCGGTATGTTCGCTGCTTTGGCGGCTTTCAGATCGACATTGTTGAAGCCGGCACTGCGTAAGGCAATCAATTTAACGCCCTGTTCCGCCAGTTGCCGGATGATGCCCGCCGTTGCCTGGTCGTTCACAAAGAGGCATACCACCTCGCTTCCGGCCGATAGACCAGCCGTTTGTTCGTTGAGCCGGGTTTCCAGATACCGTATCTCATAGCGGGTGTTAAAGCGATCAAAATAGGTTTTATCGTATGGCTGTGCAGCATAAAATGAAATGGTCATAAGTAGTTGGTAACATTTAGCAATTTTACACGCTGGTTGCGCGACCAGTTTTTTGAGTTAAATAGTATAACCTTTACAATGCCCCAATGGTAATAAGTCACTGCGCCGTTGCAAATAAGTGCATATAATCCGTCAATAAACGCCAGTACACCCCGGCCGTTTTTTCCAGTTGCGGCGTGTGATGTTGCTGCCATTCCAGTAAAGTCACTTTCAGGCGTACATTGGCGCGATAGGTTTTGAAGTAGTGAAATAACCGGCGGTCTTCCGCATTATTTATACAATTCCAGTTTTGCAGGTAAGCCTCCATAAAGGTTTTTTCCAAGGCATGATGGCCACCTGCATCCAGTTCCATGCACAAAAATGCCAGTTCGTTCAACACGTCCAGTTTGCGGAAATGCGGGTTGAATTCGATGCAATCAAAGACAATGGGACCTTCTGGCAACAGAAAAATATTGCGTCCGTGCAGATCGCCGTGGCCTTCTACCCAGTAGCCCGCTTGGGCCCGCGCGCGCAGGCGTGGTTCGTGTAGTGCTAGAAAATGGGTTATTTGACTCCGCCAGGCCGCGAGTTCGTTGGCCGCATTTGGACCGAAAAGTTGCGTGCATTGCTTTTCAAGAAGAAATAAATCTTCGAAATCAGCCCGGTTGGCATCGGATTGATAACCGGTTGCCACTGGGTCAAGCACGACTGATTGATGGAACCGGGCCAGTACGGTCGCCAATGTCCTGAGATGTTCTGTCGTTACGGCATTTCGCTGCAACAGTTGGTCCATCTGCCGGCTGTTGTCCATGCGTTTCATCTGTACCGCGTAATCGACCGTTTTGCCGGATGTAGCACCGATCGCTGGTTGATCATGATCGGTCCGGCGGATGGGTACGACATTCAGGTACATAGCAGGGGCCAGGCGTTGGTTCAGCCGAACTTCTTCCGCGCAATAAAATTTCCGTTTTTCGAGAGTACTGAAATCCAGAAAGGAAAACTGAACGGGTTTCTTGATTTTATAAACCAATTCCGGGGTCAGGATTACCCAGGAGATATGGGTTTCTATCAGGGTGGCTGGCGCTTTTGCACCCGGATAACGCCGGTGGTCAACCAGGAACTGTATCTCTGCTGCGATCATGCTGTAAGGTGGGAAATCAGGTATTCCCGGATAAGGTCGATCATTTTTTCTACGGAAAGTTGATCGGACCATAACACCAGATGGGGCTCCTGCAAGGGCTCCATTTCATCCCTTATTTTTTCATAAACGGCAAAATCGGCCTCGCTGTCAGGTCTGGGCGTTTGTAACCGCTCGCGGATAGTGGCTTCGGAAGCGCGTATCTCGACCCAATAGAGCGGCACGTTACAATCTATTGCCAACTGCCGGAAGGGCTGGCGGATCGTGTCTGTGTAAAAGGTGCTGTCGACTACCACCATTTTACCGGCCAGCAAAGCGATCCGGGCTCTTTCCATCAAAGTATCGTACACTTTTGATTTGTTCGCCGCATCGTATTTGCCCAGCAGCCGCATTTCATGACGCAACTGGTCGCTGTTGAAGTGTACCACATCACTTTTAGCAACAAATGCGTTGGCCAGGTTGGTTTTACCTGAGCCGGGCAATCCGGTGATGAGTAACAGTTTGGGCATGTTATGGAACGGCAGTTGGTAGCGGTTTTTCGGGAAACTTTTTAAACATGGCCGTGATGGCAGCCTGGATGCGCGCGTCGACTTCTTCGGGTTAATAAATTCATATCAGTTAACCCAGATACCACTCGGTGCGGGCGTCCAAATCGGTAATCCGTGCAAAAATAGGTATAAAAAATTCTTTTGCCCGGGCTGCGTTGGCGTTTTGCTCCGCAAGACTCAAGTCAGTCCAAGAAGTCCCATCTTTGCGATACACCTCCACATAAAGGCCAAACTCGTGTTCGAAAAAGTGCTCCAGATCACTTACCGTCATGTCGCTGCAAATTTCTATTGCTGCATTGTGCGGATTTTTTTCAATCCGTTTTAATTGCGTGTTCGCATCGATAATACGATACTGAGCCGGATGTACCTGATAAACCGTACGCGGCTGTGTAAAAAATGCCAGGGCCAAGTAAGGAAAACATGCGTTGAACTCCTGTTGAAGTTCTGCAATTGTCATGTAAGTAACAACTTGTATTTTCATTGTCTACGATTTTGAACAAAGTTAGGTCGCAGTAAAGGATGTACAAGATGATCTTGATCAATGTGGCGAATGATAAAAAAGAGGAAATGTCCCTAGGTGGTTTACCTCTTTTACCCTATGGTAAAATCCCCGCTAACTCGCCATTCAATTTGCCCGGTTACCGGTGGCAATGCGCGATTTGCTTCGTCGGCTTTCATCCAGTACCATATTGCAAAAAAGGTGAGCAGGATCAACGCCAGCATGGCGATCAGGCCGATATTCCGGGCGCTGAGCATAAATGATTTGGGTGGTGGAATGGTAAATTCCAGCTCCTGTTGGGTTGGAGGATTGGGATGCGCTATTTCAGAGTGCACTTCCTTATCCGCCTGTGGCAGGTTCAATTCAAAGTGATCTTGAGGGGTGGGATTTTGAAAAGGGGAACCTAACATAGTCTGTAAGTTTTTTGACAGTGATGCCAGTGATCTCAGACTAATAAAAATAGCGTGCCAGAGGATGGTCTACCGCAACCAGCGGAGCATTTTCGGGAAAGCGTCGTCGGTCATTCCCATCCATTTCAGCAGTGGCAACCCGACATAATTTCCAGTGGTGAAATTGTCAATGTGCCAGTCGCTGCAACCCTTATAACCATGCGGATGAAAAACCACATTTTCCGGCAAACCGATTGCCTTGAGCGCCGCATAGGACCAGACAATCGTGGCAATTTCCTGACCCATCGCCTGCGGGTCATTTTCAGTGGCATTCAAGGTTATGGAAGCGCGCTGGGGTGCAGGCGTCACGGCAATATGGCCCGCTTCATGCAGCACATCGCCGGGGTATTTAAGTTGATCGAGGTCGATACTGACAATGCCATTTTCAATGGAGATACCCGGCAAAAACGCGTCGGTAGAAACGGGCTCGAACCGCGTTTCAATGCCAATACTTTGTAAAAAATGGCTGATCTGGCTCGTTAATAGCATGTTTTTTAACCAATCATTCAATAAACAGTCTATTACTAAATGAATTCGCGGCGCTGTGCCGTTATTGTCCACACGGTGCGGTTTACTGAAATCCGCGTACCAGCATTCGCCGATCTGCATTACAACGGGAGTATGATCTACCATAAATCGCACCTGGTTATTGGTTTGCACCGGTATGTGCAACCGCACTTCCTGCACGGCGTCTTCGCCCATGTAGTCGCTGTGTTCCAGGATACGCGCACCGGCGCCCAGGCGCATCAGCCGCGCGGAACCCAACGGACATTTGAATTGTGCCAAGATCGCTTTGAAATACGCACACCGTTCCAGGAGCGGGGTGTTTTTATAAAAATCGTCCTTGAGACCTATGGGCGTCGCATGAATGACCGCTGGATGGCCCGCCACCGATCGCAATGGTGCAAGCGCCCAGTCGCCTTCGTACTCCTCATTGCGATAATGACGGATCCATTCCTCGGTTGCTACCTGTTGCAAATCAGCCTGCAACTGCTGTGGATCAAAAGAGAACGGAAGGCGGAAGGCGGACATTATTTTGAGTTTTGAGTTTTGAGGAGTGAGTTTTGAGTTTTGAGTAGTGAGTTTTGAGTGAAATAGCCTTTTACAATTCAGCCCACATGCGAATGAGGTTGCTGTAGATTTGTAGGAGTATCAGGTTTTCCTGGGCGTGCGGGTTTTGCTTTTCCAGCATAGTTTGTACCGATTTTAAGTGAAACAGCATTTCACGTTGCTGAATATCGCGCACGGCGCATTGCATCCAGGTCACTGCGGCCAGGCGTACGCCCTGCGTCACCGGCAACACACCGTGTATTTGCGTGGTAGGGTAAATAATAGCGTCGCCGCGATTCAGTTTGTAGCGCACTTCGCCGGTGGCGGTTTGTACAGATAATTCGCCGCCTTCATAACTGCCGGGTTCCGATAAAAAGATGGTCATACCCACATCGGTACGGATCGCGCCGACTTGTGCATCACCCATAATTGGACTGTCCACGTGCATCCCGTAGTGCATACCCGGTTCGTATTTGCTGATGATCGGCGGCAGCACCCGGCTGGGCATCAAAGCCGCCTGGATCAGCGGACTTTGTGCAATTGCGTTCATCACAATAGCATCCGTCTGCTGTTTTTCCATACTGCCCGTTTTCGGCAATTGCAGGTTGTTTTTGACTTTTTGGGCAGCATCGGTGGCTGTACTGGTGCCATCTTCAAAATGTGCGCCGGAGAGCAACCGTTCCAGCATGTCTAATTCCATGGGTTTCAGGAGGCCGGGAACGGTGAGATATGCCATTTTAATGATTAATGTATAACGGTTAATGGTTAATGTATAACGGTTAACGGTTAACGGTGAATGATGTCGGTGAAGGGGAGACAAACAGTTGAATCAAACATACTTACAAACAAATGTTGTACATTAACCATTAATCGTTATACATTATACATTAAATTCACCCTTTGCGGCAGCGAATATTAGTAGCTTGTTCGAATGCAAAAACAGTCTTGGCTTTCAGGTTGTCATTGGGCAGGCAGAAGAAGTTCTCCAGGTTGTCGGCATGTTGCGGGCCGATTCCGTCCAGGCTGTCGATCAGATTGTTGGTACAATACAGGTTTTTAAGGTTGACCAGATTTTGCAAGGGGGTTAACGTCGTGACCTGATTGGACTGAAAATATAATTCCATGAGTTCGGTCAGGTTTTCAAGACCTTCTAAACTGGTGATCTGGTTATTAAAAATAAAGAGCGAGCGCAGCTGCTGCAAAGCGGCTACTTCGCGCATGTGGGTCAACTTGTGAAACGTAACTACTACTATTACCGCCTTTGGTAAGCCGACCAACCCCGACATATCTTCCAGTTCAAAACTCATATTGGGATATGGTGCCGTCGGCCCGGCAAAACGATGGTTCTCGGAGGTATACACCGTCAACAGCATTTCAGAAGATAATGGCTCGATACTGGTACGCTGGAGCGCTATTTCATTGAATGCCTGTTTCCAGGCATCACTCAGG
>JBBRDQ010000048.1:0-25808 GCA_038203695.1 Chitinophagales bacterium | reverse complement strand
GGTGATCGTGCCTTTATTCCAAACCGTATCAAACTGGGTGTAACTGGCGGAGTGGGTCAAACCTTTCTGGCCTTGGTACACTTTTGTCGAATCCAGGCAGCAGTTGTCGTACACGGTGGCTTTGCCGTAAGCCCACAGGCTGTTGTCGAAATTCTCGCAGAAGACCGTAACCTGGGCCGGTGGAATACAACTCGGTTTGATTTTATCCTGTACTTCGACATTAATCATACACTCGTTGTAGATTGGATCGCCATATTGATCGTACATGATATTACCGTTCAGGTCGGCTTGATACACCCGCAGGATCACCGTTTGTACGGTACCAACTTCGCAGCAGTAGAACTTGATCGAATCCTGTTCGTCCGTCGCGCGGTTGTATTCGGATATGGGATCCTGATTGCTGTCGTTGCAATTCGGATGGCCATTTACCGGGTTCAGTGCATTGATGCAGGCACTGTACGGTGCCATACGGCGGATCGTGAATTTTATATTGTTGCAATTATCGTCGCTGCCCTGATCGAAATTTTTGGCAGGGATTATGGTTACACCAGCAAATTGACAGCCGTTGGCCGACGGCAGGTAACAGTCGTTCGGATCATCTACCCCAATGGCTACGGTCGTAAATTGGGTACAGGTTACATCCGGCGGGGTTTCGTCTACCACAGTCACGGTTATGGAACAAGTGGTTGTATTTCCACAGTCATCTTCAGCGCGCAAAACTGCCGTGTGTTGACCGACTGGTAAACAAGGTGTATTGCCAAAGTTGGCCAGCGTATCGGGGTTCCACAAGTTGTTGCCCGGGAAAGTCGTCAGCGTACCGCCGACATTATAGGTAGCCGATACCGCACCCGTGTATGGGTCGTACACGGTCACCAATGCACTGATATTCTTGATGCGGGAGCAGTTGTCGGTCATGATCACATCCGGCAAGTTGACGAATGCGCAACAACCGTTCGGATTGGTCGAAACCGTTATATTTTCCGGACAGTCGAAGGTTGGCCCCTGATCGTCATGGACTTTAATTAATTGAATATGGTATACCGGGTTGGTAAACAAGGGATTAGGATTGGTGCTAGTCGGTCTGCACCAGTCGTAAATGGTCCAGGTACGCAGGATTTTATGCGTGCCATCACAGACCGGGATGGTCTGGTCGGCGTAGATTCCATTTAATTCACAAAATGTATTATTCGGGAAAACACTGAAATTAACGCCAAAATCATTGATAAAAGGGGTTCCGGTGACCGAGGGATTGGTCGTCGGATTGGAGCAATCTACCGTCACATCAGCCGGAAATTCCACGTCGAACATGTGGCGGCGCGCGAAATAGATAAACTGGGCGCAGGTGGCTGTATTACCGCTTTGGTCCACTGCAGTCCAGACCCGACGCACGTATGCGCTCATATCACTCTGGCCATTGATCGTCTGCGTGCAGTTCAGTTCAAACCAGGTATCGATATAGGTAAGGGTCGGATCGGCATCGCAGTTTTCCGTAACCGCAGGATACGCGTCAGCGATATTCAGCACGTTGGCAAGGTAACTGGGCGTGTACGTACTGACGGCACAGGATAACGTAATGTCCGAGCAATCAAGCACGGGCGCCAGTTTATCTTCCACATGCACATAACCCCAGCAGGTGTTTTGAGAGATCAGGTCGCGAACGCGCACCTGGATTGTCTGGTTGATGTTCGCAACGGTAAGAATAGCGGGAACCCAGACGTTGTTGATTTTCATCTGGACGATCAGGTTGCCGTTGGGGCAGCCATTGCCTTCCAGGATCATATCCGGCGTAATGGGTACTACGCAGTCTTCGTCCACGGAAATTTGCACAAGGTTGTCACAAACCAGTGTGCACTGCGCCGATGCGTTGACACTTATTGCCAACACGAGCGCGAGGGCCGCGAAAAAGCCCGAAATGTGTTTGAATGTAGAGATTGTTTGATGCATGGAGATTAATTTAAAATTTGATGTTTTGACTATACACGACAAAGGTATAGGAGTACGGTATTGGATGTGGGAGAAAATCCCGAAAAGTCGGAAACAAGCTTTTTTAACAGCTGGAATAAGGGGCGGGACATTAAACTATATAACAGGCTGATTATCATAAAGTTATTATTATAACCACTGTACCTGAAAGGCTTCCAGACATAAAAAATTGCAAAAACCATGCCCTGCATCGTTTTTGCAATCTAGTAAGCTTAAATTATGGGAAAATACCGTTTTTGAGGTGCGACAATGATCGGGAGCACCTATACCAGGTTATTTTCAAAAGCGATTTTGATCAGGCTGGCCGTACTGTTGACGCCTAATTTGCGCATGATATTTTTGCGGTGTACGCTGACCGTCTGATCGCTGATAAATATTTTCTCCGCGATGTCTTTATTATTCATGGCTTGCCCGATATAACGCATGATCTCGATTTCGCGGCGGGTAAGTCCATAACGCCGGGCGAAGCGGCGATCCGGGATGGCCGACTCACTACCACTTCCAACTTTATTTTCCAGCAAAGCGACGCCTTTACCGACAAAGGTATTGCCGTCGACAATCGTGGAAATAGCCAGAAACAATTCATCTTTGGTGCCCGACTTCAGCATAAATCCGTCGGCACCGGCGCGAAAAGCAGCCTTGACCATACGCGGATCGTCGAACATCGACATCACCAGTACGCGAGTTCCAGCATAGCCTTTTTTCACCGTAGGCAATATTTTCAGCCCATCGGTTTCCGGCAGATTGAGATCTATCAGCAACAGATCCGTTGGATTGTCGCGCAACCAATCCGTCACCTGACCACCGGTACGGGCAATTCCTTTGACCCGACAAAGAAATTTGTCGCCGGAGGTAGCCAATACAGACTGCAACCCCTCAATAAAAATCGGTTGGTCATCAGCAAGCAGGATATTGAGAAGGCGCATAGGAGTGTGGATAATGTTATTTGCGCTTTCTACGCATCAATTACCATACCATAGCGATTTTATGTAATGACTTGTCCTGTTCCCGGCAACACGCTCCCTTTCGCCCAAAAAAGCCAAGTCGTCATGATTCAACGCTTTGAATCACAACGACTTGGCATAAAAATTAAAGATCGTACCGGTGCGGTATTTATTCAAATTTCACGCTGACTGTATCCGACGCGGAAACACCATCGGCATTCGTGGCCTTTATTTCGACCAGCGTAGTGCCTTTTTTTAGTTTTACCACGAAGACTACTTGTCCGGTACTGGCTGAATAGGTAAAATCCGTGACCGCCGTATCGCCGGCTTTTATCGCAATCTGGTCTTTGCCGGTGATATTTTTCACGGTAGCCACCACCGAACTTCTGCCTTCATTCGGATTGAAAGGGCTGACGGTTGGCTGTGAAGCGGACTCGATTTTTACGGTTGGGATCGGCGCTCCACTTGCCTTTGGCGTAAAAGTAATATCCGTGGATGCGGTCGTGCTTCCGCCGCCGTTGGTAGCCGTGATCGCAAAGGTGTTTTTGCCATCTTTCAAATTAAAATTGCAGGTCAATACCCCACTTTTCACATCAAACGTATAGTCGCGCGGGCTGCGGCCATTGGCGGTAAATACCGCATCTTCTTTGCGGGTAATGCCGGTAATGGTCGCTTTAACGCTCAATATCCGCGTTTCGACGCTTGTTCCCGGGTTTTTAGGCGACGTAAAGGTGATCACCGGTTTGGCCACGGCCAGCGGACGATAGGTCACTTCCGCAGTTGCTTCCGCCTTGCCGTCGTCATTACTGACCAGCACGCGTACGGTGTTTTTGCCAGCGATGAGCGGGAGTTTAGCCGTCACATTACCGCCGCGGTCGAATGTTATGTCGCGCAGGGCACCACCATTGAGTTGTACCTGCACATTCTGCACACGGAAGACATTTTGCGTCGTCGCGGCAAGCGAAGCCACGGTCTGGTCGGTAGTAGACTGGTTGGTCGGCGCAGTGATCTTTACCGTGGGCAGTTTTTTTGCCGCGCGTTGTACGGTAACGGATGCCTCCGCAGCGCCGGCGCTCGTGCGTGCGGCCACCCGAATCACATTGCTGCCCTCTCCCAGCGGCACCGTAGCCGTGACTTGCTGACGTCGCGGATCATAGTCAAACTGGGTCGTTTTACCATTTACATAGACTGAAATCTCGTTTTTACCAGCTACGTTCTGCACGTTTGCGTTCAATTGTGTCGTGGTTTCGTTGACTTGCAGATTGTTAGCCGGTGTACTGATGGTTACAATCGGCGCTTTGGCCACGTCGTAGCGAATCGTGACCGCCGCCTGATCTGTTCCGCTGCGGTTTGCGACCTTGATGTTAACGGCATTATCGCCCGCTTGTAAACTGACCTCGGCCGAGATATTGCCATTGGTAACGTCAAAATTAAAATTCGCCGGACGACTGTTGACTTCAAAGGTGATGTCCGATTTTGCAGCTACATTTTGGGTGGTAGCACGAACAGTGGCGGTGGCATTTTTAGTAGTAGAAATTGCGGCCGGTTCCGTAATCCGCACCTTGGGCGGTTGGGCTGGCTGTGTGTAGCGCACTTTCACCGAAGCCTCGTCATTGCCGTTAGCATTGGCCGCGCGCACGGTCAGCAGGTTCTCTCCATCGCGCAAGCGAATGCTGGCGGATACACTTTGGGCAGTGGTGTTGAAATTAAAATCGCGAACCGGTTGCCCGTTCAGGAAAACAGTCACTTCACTTTTAGCAGTTACATTGCGCACCACAGCGTTCAGCGACACCTCGGGTATGGTAAATGACGCACCGTCGGCAGGGCTGCTGATAGTAACTTCCGGACGGCGGGGTGGATTTTTGATACCGCCGGTTTTGGTAATGGTGACGGATGCTTCGCCTTCGCCATACCGATTGCGGGCGCGTACTGTGACTTCATTTGCTCCACCTTGCAAGGTTAGATCGGCGCTCACCACCCGGCTGCGCGTATCAAAACTAAAATTCGTCAGGTTGCTGCCGTTAAATACGACCGTAATATCGCTGCGGCTGTCCACGTTGTCGACCGTACCTTTCAAAGCATAGATTTTTTCGGGGGTATTTTCGGTACGGTTGCGCGGCTGGGTAATGTTCACCACCGGTTTTTTGCCAGCAGGTGGCGGTGGCGGCGGGGGAGGTGCGTCGCTTTGGCGAATAATTTCTATTTCATCCGCAGCCCGCCCTTCGTTGTTGGTGGCTTCCACCCGAACGATGTTGCGGCCTTCGCGCAACCGCACATTCGCCTCCAGGCTTTCCGCCAGGGTAAAACTGGTTTCCGTACCATTGACCGTCAGGCGGATGTCGCGACGGTTGGTCACATAGCGAATGTTAGCGATAATGCCGGCGTTATCGCGTTCGGTGGTGTACGGCGAACGGGCGGGTTGAGTGATGCGGACTTCCGGTTTGCGGACTTCCGGTACTGGCGGCGGCGGTGGCGGGGGTGGTGGCGGAGGCGGCGTGATGCGGTCTTCATAGATAAGAACCGCCGTTTCCTCATCGCGACCGGCGCTGTTGGTAGCCAGGACACGGACTTCATTGCGGCCCGGACGCAGCCGTATATTGACCCCAAAGTCTTCCTGACGGAAATCAAACGGCGCATTGTTGCCATTGACAAAACACCGCACATCGCCCGGGTTTTTCACGTTGCGGATTTTAGCGCGCACATAATAGGTACTTACATTGCAGACATACGGATTGGCATTCGGGTCGGTAAACTCAATCACTGGCGGCGACATTTTGCGTTGATAAGGCTGTAAATCCCAGCGGAAAAACAGATTGGTATAGTGCTGCCAGTCATTGTTGCCGGTGGCGGCATTGCTGTTATCCCAGCGCTGCCCGTCCAGGAGATCCGTACGGCTGAACGTAATTTTATGACCGATGCCGATTACAAAACGCGGAGCGACCTGATAACCCAGTTCAATGCCTGCACCGGGCATGAAACCCAGTTTGATCGGCGCATCTTCAAAACCGTCGGCACGGCTTTCAAAACGACCATCGCGCAGCGCATCCAGGTCTGCCCGAATAGCGGCACGGTTATCGTTCGCATTGATAGACAGATAGTTATATTGTGCGCCGTTGTCATCCAGTTGGTCGGTTTTGGTGGCATATAAATCCAGGCCGATACCGCCGAACAGCGAAAACACGATTCCGGTTCGTTCGCGCAAACGGTTGAAGGTGAGTACGCCTTCGAGTCCCAGTTCGCCCATACTGTGCCGAAAATTCTGGTACACGAAAGACGAATCGTTGGGTGCCGTTTTGTCGATAAGATAATTGAGCGCTGGCTGGTAACTGCCGTTGAGGACATTGTTTTTCACAATTCCGAACGAGCGTTTCGTATCCGCGCCATACGAGCGGGTAAATAATAAGCGGCCGCGCAAGTCAAAGGAAACGGCCGAACCATGGCGGTAATACAGGTTTTTGCCCAGCGTAAGTCCGGCGCCCCAGCCATTAAATTGGGTGCGCACGTCCGACGACTGGTAGGCCAGCCCTCCGTCAATGCCAAACGTCCACCAGCCAGGCGTGCGGGCGGAGAAGTGCGTGGCAGTCGTTTGCGCCAGTAAGTTGGCCGTGAAAAAAGCAAAAAGCAGGGTAAGGTGATAAAAGCGGCGCATAGTCTTGAATTGAGTGTGGAATTTCGTTTCCGGCGACAAGGTTCGGATGTTTTTGTTGATATATAAAATAAAATGAATTGCAAACGCTGGAAGAATTTAACAATTCATGCAGCGTCCTACATACGTAAAAAGGCTTTTGTCGGGTAAAAAGAGCGTGAAATCAGGCGTTTAAACGGGCTGAACTGCATTGGGGAATTATTTGCAATGGTTAAAATGGACGAACAAAAGACGGCAGGTTTAACGGATATTTAAACACCTGACCGGCTGAATTTGCGCTTGCTCGGTCGGTCGGGGAGATTAAGCGGCTTAAACGTCGTTCAATTGACTAAAATACAACCGGGTAGTGACGGCATTTAAGTTAAAATGTCTCATTTTTGCCGCGATTTCTTTTCTAATCGTACTTACACACAATCTCAGTGGCGACGGGTCGGCAGTTCTGCCAGCCCGTCGCTCTTTTTTTGCGGATTGATTTATTGATGACTGGTGGATTGGTGATTAGTTGCGACATTTGCTGCTATAGAATTACTTGCTGATTTAATCACCACCTACACGTCAACAGTCATTAACCATCCATATATGTCACACCAGCATTATCCGCACCTGTTCGCGCCGCTCGACCTGGGCTTTACGAAGCTCAAAAATCGAGCATTGATGGGATCCATGCATACCGGCTTGGAGGAACATAAGGACGATATGCGTCAGCTGGCCGCTTATTTCGCCGCACGCGCACGCGGCGGTGTAGGGCTGATAGTCACCGGCGGCATTGCACCCAACCGACAGGGCTGGCTGGCACCTTTTGGCGCAAAAATGACGAATCGCACTGAAGTGGCCAAACACCGGAATGTGACCGGTGCGGTCCATGCGGAAGATGGGAAAATTTGCATGCAGATTCTCCATGCCGGCCGTTATGGGGTGCACCCGATGCTGGTAGCGCCTTCCCCGCTGCGGGCGCACATCTCTCCGTTCCGGCCCTGGGAAATGAGTAGCCGGCTCATCCGGGCTACCATTCAGGATTTTGCTACTTGTGCCGCACTCGCGCGGGAAGCGGGGTATGATGGCGTGGAAATAATGGGCAGCGAAGGATACCTGATCAACCAGTTCGTGGCACCGCGCACCAACAAACGCACCGATGAATGGGGTGGTAGTTTTGAGCACCGCATCCGTTTTCCGCTGGAGATCATGCGGGCCGTACGCCAGAAAGCAGGCGCTGATTTTATCGTCATTTTCCGCATTTCCATGCTCGATCTGGTAGAAGAAGGCAGCACCTGGGAAGAGGTCGAACAGCTTGCCCTGGCGATCGAGGCCGCCGGTGCCACCCTGATCAATACGGGTATTGGCTGGCATGAAGCGCGCATTCCGACTATTGCGACCATGGTACCACGCGGGGCCTATGCCTGGATTACCAAGCGACTGATGGGCAAATTGCAGATCCCATTGATCACCACCAACCGGATTAATACGCCTGAAAAAGCCGAAGAATTGCTCCGCGAAGGATATGCCAACATGGTATCGATGGCCCGCCCGATGCTGGCCGATCCTAATTTTATGGCTAAAGCATTTCTGGGCCATGCTGCCGAAATCAATACTTGTATCGCTTGCAATCAGGCGTGCCTGGATCATGTGTTCCAGCAGAAAGATGCATCTTGTCTGGTAAACCCACGTGCGTGTCAAGAATTGACGCTTGGTGTGCCGACTACAAAAACATCCGCCAGTACGCCGCTGAAAGTCGCCGTGGTCGGTGGCGGCCCCGCCGGCCTATCCGCCGCTACTGAACTGGCGCAAATGGGCCACACCGTTCACTTATACGAAGCATCAGACGAAATTGGGGGACAATTCAACATGGCCAAGCGCATTCCCGGCAAGGAGGAATTTTATGAAACGCTGCGTTATTTCCGCAATATGCTGGAAAAATACGGCGTCCACCAGCATTTGAATACGCGGGTCGATGCTGCCTTTTTACAAAAAGAGGGGTTTGACCAGGTAATTCTTGCCACTGGCGTGGTGCCGCGCACGCCGCAATTGGCAGGTATCGACCACCCCAAAGTTCTATACTATCTCGATGTGTTGCTGCACCAGCGCCCGGTAGGCAAAACGGTGGCTTTGATCGGCGCCGGCGGTATCGGATTTGACGTAGCGATGTACCTGACTGCCCCCGAGGCAATTGCCGGAAACGACGCAGCCCATATCGAAGCATATCGGGAAGAATGGGGCATTGATAAAAATTACCAGCAACGCGGCGGACTCATCAAACCAACGCCGGAAGTAGTGCCCCGGCAAGCTTGGCTGTTGCAACGTTCAAAAGGAAAAGTGGGCGATAAACTTGGCAAAACAACCGGCTGGGCGCACCGACTGACGCTTAAACACCGCGGCGTACACATGTTGTCAGAGGTGACATACGTACGCGTAGACGATGCGGGCTTGCATATTCTCGTCAAAGGTCAGCCGCAAATACTGGATGTAGACCATGTAATTATCTGCGCCGGGCAAAATTCCATGCGCGATCTATACGAACCATTACAGCAAGCCGGTATTCCGGTGCACCTTATCGGCGGTGCCAAAGAGGCTGGCGAACTAGACGCCAAAAGGGCGATCGAGGAAGGAATGAGGGCAGCGATGAAAATGAGTGAAGAGTGAAGCGTGACATTATAATCATAACCAAATCTTCACTCTTCACTAATCACTAATCTGGCATTTTAGAATGAATGGCCATCAAGAACTCTTGCTTGGTATGCTCGTTCAAAAATTTGCCGGAATACTCCGCTGTGATGGTGCTAGCGCCATGATGCGATACACCGCGCGCCTGCACACACATGTGGCGGGCGTCGATGTAAACTGCTACGTCGTCCGTTTTGAGTACATGCTTGAGTTCATCCGCGATTTGCACCGTAAGCCGTTCCTGTACCTGCGGACGGCGCGCGTAAAAATCGGCGACACGATTGAGTTTGGATAAACCGACCACGCGACCGTTGGGGATGTAAGCGATGTGCACGATACCGAAAATGGATTGAAAGTGGTGTTCACAAGTACTTTGCAACGGGATATTGCGCTCGACCACCATACGGCGGTAGTTGTATTTATTTTCGAAGGTGGTTACAGCCGGTTTGTTGGCCGGATTGAGTCCCCGAAAAACTTCATTAACGTACATTTTTGCCACCCGTTGCGGCGTTCCTTTCAGGCTGTCATCGCGGAGATCAAGACCGAGGATGTCCATGATTTCAGCAAAACGGCTTGATATACGGGCTATTTTTTCTTCGTCAGAAATTTCGAACGCGTGATCGTGCATCGGAGTATCGGAAGAAGAGGGAAGGTGAAGGTCACCTTGATCGTCGGTATCAGCCAATCCGATCAAGTGTCCATTCAATAAAAAATCTGCCATTGATTAGGTTTTGAAAGTGAAAAGTGGGTAAGCCTTTGGATTATTCCGCGCAATTGCCAAATCCATATTTTTTAAGTCTTAAAGAGAAGAGCATAACAACACCTTTGTCATTCTGTTTAATTATTTCCATTATTTCATTATAAAATCTTAAACAATACATGCCGCTTCCGATTCATTGCACCGCAAAAAACTGCTCGCAACGCACCACAAGCGTAACCCAAGCCGACATTTATACGTCTTTTTGGTGGATCGTAACCTTGGGTTTGCCCATACTCTTCTTGTTGCCAGCCTGCGGTGATGGCAAACGCGATATCCGGGCCTATTACTTTCCGGTTGAAACACTGCGCGATGGCGTCGTATACGCATACGACCGGGCAGATATAGACTCCGTAGCGCCGGAATACTGGTACTACGCCAGTTTTTTACGCGATAGCGGTCAGTTTTTGTCCGGCACCTACTACGACGCCAAATTTCAAATCAGCCAAATCACCACCGAAAAAATTACTTCCAGCGGTGCGCTTACGCGCAGTTACTTCCTGTTTGAGCCGGATAGCAGCGGGGAAAAACAGGTGCAAATTCCCACTCGGATTGCTGCGAACAACGTTTTCCCGTTTCGGGTGACCGATTCGCTGGGCGTTTTTCTCTTTTCACTGCAATTTAATCCGCCGGCTGAGCCTGGTTCTACTGTATATCTCATTCGCAACCGCCGTTTTTTGGGCGATGGGCCCGATTTTGATTTCAAAGGCAAAAAGTATCCCTGCGTTCGTTTCGGTCTGCGCGAAGCCATCGGCAACAAACGGGAAGGCAGCGCGGAAGTGGAAGGCACCGGCGAAGAGTGGTATGCCAAAGGACTGGGATTGGTGTATTATCGCAAGCAATATGGCACGCAGGGTTTTAATTTTTCGTACCGGCTGACGGATACCTTCACCATGCCGGAACTGGAAAGAAGAGCCGGCGCAAAGATGATTCGCAAATGACCCTTCCGGAAATATGAATACTTTTTTAGTTTTGCACCTTCAAAAGCCAACCCTTTAATTTAGCGGCTGTCTTTTTAACAGCAAAAGATTTGAAAATCATGAATTTTAAGACGTTGAACAACATTGCCGGCTGGCTGACTTTTGCCGTTGCCGCAGTGGTATTAAGCGCGGCAGCACAACCGACCGGCAGCCTCTGGGACTGCGGTGAATTCGTTTCCGGCGCCTATAAATTGCAAGTTGTACACCCGCCTGGCGCTCCCATCTTCCTGCTGGTGGGTCGTCTTTTTGCCTGGGTCGGCAGTATCGTATCCAGCAATCCTTCCACAATCGCCTATTCAGTAAACTTGCTTTCCGCACTTTGCACAGCATTTGCAGCCTTGTTTGTCTGCTGGAGCACTACTATCCTGGCACGGCTGGTACTGGTCGGCCGGGCCAACGATCCAGTTGGCGGTCAGGCAGTTGCGGTGGTAGCAGCGGGTGTGGTAGCCGGTTTAAGCACCGCTTTCTGCACCTCCGTCTGGTTCTCGGCGGTTGAAGGCGAGGTATATGCGATGTCCACCTTTTTCACCTGTATGACGCTGTGGGCGGCGCTGAAATGGTACAATCTGCCCGATACAGCGGATGCGGACCGCTGGTTGATTTTTGCCATGTATTCCGTGGCTTTGTCCATTGGCGTACACTTGCTCAGCCTGCTTACGTTCCCCGCTCTGGCGCTGCTGTATTATTTTAAAAAATCCAAAGACCCGAATCCATGGGGCGCGATCGGTGCACTTTTAATTGGCGCGTTGCTGATTTTTCTGTTGCAGTCGGTAGTAATTACAGGAATTCCAGAAATATGGAGCGCCTATGACCGGCTGTTGGTCAACTCTTTTGGGTTACCCTTCAACTCAGGTCTTTTCCCCCTGTTCTTGATCCTCGGTGGTATTGTTTGGTTTGGTTTGCGGGTTTCCATGCGGCCAGCCGGCAGCGGTTTGGGCGTGCTGGAAATTGTACTGGCTTCCGTAGTTACGCTCCTGGTAGCAATTGCATTTGCCTATAATACGCAATCCGCAGGCGCTGGTTTTGCCAAAATCATTAAAACAGTTATCGTTTACGGCCTGGGTATTTTCTTGTTGATTGCCAAAATGCCGCGCGGCATGGCCCAGCGCTTCTCGGTTGGTTTGGGGGTTGTTATCCTCGCTTACATGTCGTATGGTATGGTCGTTATTCGCGCCAATGCCAACACGCCGATCAACATGAACAACCCGTCGGATGCCGCGCGTTTGCTGCCTTACCTCAACCGGGAGCAGTATGGCGAGCGCCCGTTGTTCAACGGCCCTAATTTTGACGCAAAACCCATCGATGTATCCTCCGAACCGCGTTACGGACGCGTAGGCGACCACTATGAAATAGTGGATGAAAAAACGGATTACAAGTTCGACCCGGCAGGCAATACGTTGTTCCCGCGCATGGGCGACTACTCGCAGGGCCGTCCGGCGTTGTACCGCCGCTGGATCGATAAAGAAAAAAGCCGCGCCCCGATCACCCTGGGCGACAACCTTAACTTTTTCTGGAACTACCAGATCAAATGGATGTACTGGCGCTATTTCATGTGGAATTTCTCCGGTCGCCAGAACGGCGAACAAGGTTACTATTCCTGGGACCCAAGTTCCGGCAACTGGATCACCGGATTCGACGTCCTGGATCAGGGCCGTATCGGTAATCAAGCGGAACTGCCTGATTTTCAAAAGAATAACCAGGCCAATAACAAGTATTATCTCATCCCGTTTTTGCTGGGAATTTTCGGCGCGGTATTCCACGCCATGCGCCGTCCGAAGGATTTTATCGCGCTACTGGTGCTGTTTTTCATGACCGGCCTCGCCATTATTCTATACTCCAATCAACCACCGAACGAGCCGCGCGAACGCGATTATGTGCTGGTAGGCTCCTTCTTTACGTTCACGATCTGGATCGGGATGGGCGTCATCGCGCTCTTTGAGGTATTTACCAAGAACCTGCGATTACCCGGTATCGCCGGTGCCGGGATTGCTACTTTGATCGGCATCAGCGCGCCCCTGCTGATGGTTACCCAAAACTGGGACGATCACAGCCGCGCCAAACAATACGCCAGCCGCGATTACGCCCGCAACTTCCTGGAATCCTGTGCTCCTAACGCCATTATCTTCACGTATGGCGACAATGACACGTATCCACTCTGGTATTCGCAGGAAGTGGAAGGCATTCGTACAGATATACGCGTGGTCAATTTATCGCTGATCGCGGTGGACTGGTACATCGACCAGTTGCGCCGGGCGACCAATAATTCACCGGCGATCAAATTGAGTATTGGGGCGGACAAAATTCGCGGATTCAAACGCGTCCAGACACCCTTCTACGACGAACGCAGTGGTGGCAAGGAAATGACGATTCAGGAGGTGGTAAAATTCCTCAGCGAAGACCATCCTTTACCGGCGCGCAGCGGCCGCGGTTTTGATACTTATTTGCCTACCAGCAAAATATCTATTCCGGTCAATCGGGCCGAAGCCTTGAAAAGTGGCGCTATAATGCCGTCCGATACGGCGGTTTTGGATACGATTCACTTTGAATTGCCACTCGATAAAGACAATCCAGCCCTCATCAAAGACGAGATGGCCATTTTGGACCTGATTGCGTCCAATGTCTGGGAGCGCCCGATCTACTGGGCCGTAACCTGCCGCGAAGAGAAATTGCTCGGCCTGGAAGACTACCTCCAACTGGAAGGTTTGGGCTTGCGCCTGGTGCCGATTCGCACCGACAGCAAAGATGCTATGACTAATTTCGGCATTATCGGTGCCGGCCGGGTTGCGTCCGATCTCGCGTTCAATAATATTATGGAAAAATGGCAGTGGGGTAACTTTGATAAAGAGCGCCAGTTTATCGACCGTTCTTACATGCCAAGCCTGCAAACTATGCGCATGACCTTTATCCGCGTCGGCCGTCAATTGGCGATCGAAGGTAAAAAGGACAAGGCGGTCGCGTTGACAGACAAGTACTTCGAGGCATTCCCGCAGTATAATTTTCAGTACGACCAGTTCACTGCACTGATGACCGACGTATATGCCCAGGCCGGCGCGAAGGAAAAAGCAGCCGCGAAAATCCGGGAAATTGCGACGACCATGGAGCAACAATTCCGGTTCATCGAGTCGCAGCCGAAAAATTTGCAGGGCCAATACGCGCAGGATTTGCAAATGGCGCGCAGCACGACGGCCAACCTGCTCAACACCGCCCAGAAAATGGGCGATGAAGCCCTGCTTAAAGAACTGGAAGAACGCCTGGGTAAGAACCTGCCGCAGGCACCAAGCCAACCGATCGGCCAGTAGACGAAATCTGATTGGTATTATAGAAGTGCCCGTGCGCCACTCCGATTGATCTCGGGGTGGCGCACGTCTTTTGGGCACTTGCGTATTACCCGATGGGAAACGCACAAAAAATATTTCGCCAGTAAATCTTCAGAATATGCCGCAACGCAAGTTCTTTTCCGACTTTTGCGGTCCATGCGTGTACCCTTACTTTCTACTCGTCATACTTCGCCCTGGTGGTGGCTGGCATTTGGACTTGCTGCTGTGCTGGTTCGCGGTCTTTTCCTGGATGTAATGGACGTCGATGCGTCGCAATACGCCTCGATTTCCATGGAAATGGAACAACACGATTCGTGGCTGCAAGTGTTGCACCGCGGAGCGGATTATCTGGACAAGCCCCCTTTATTATTTTGGTTTTCAGCCGCCTCATTCCGGCTGTTCGGATTTTCTAACTGGGCGTACAAGTTACCTTCGCTGTTGGCCGCCCTCTTAGGCGTGTATGGTGTTTTCCGTTTTACAAAACTATTTTATACGGTGCAAACCGCCCGCCATGCGGCCTTTATACTAGCCGCATCCGCCGGTTTTATTGTTTTGTGCAATGACGTGCGAACGGATACTTTACTGTTGGGCACCACTACCTGCGCCGTATGGCAACTGGCTGAATATATGCAGTTTAAGCGCTGGTCAAATCTGCTTTGGGCCTTTTGTTGCCTTGCGCTGGCGATGCTTTCCAAAGGCCCCATCGGCCTGGTGATGCCCGGTCTGGCACTCGGCACCCACCTGCTGCTGCGGCGCGATTGGCGCAATCTTTTTCGCTGGCAATGGCTGGCCGGATTGTGCGTCACCGCCCTTTTACTGATGCCCATGTGCTGGGGTTTATATCAGCAATTCGACCTGCATCCGGAAAAAACGGTAAATGACCGGAGTGGCGTTTCGGGTCTTTATTTTTTCTTTTGGGAACAGAGTTTTGGTCGCATCACCGGCGAGAATGTCTGGAAAAACGACACCACCAGCCTGTATTTTCTGCACGTGTATTTGTGGTGTTTTTTGCCCTGGCCCCTGCTGATGGTGGGCGCGTTGTGGCAGCGATTGCGGCAATTAGGTGCCTGGCTGCGCGTTCCCGACCGCGAGGAGGCCTATTCGCTGGGCGGTTTTGTACTCACTTTTGTGGCGCTTTCCCTATCTAAATACAAGTTGCCGCATTATATTTTCATCACTTTACCGTGGGCGTCGGTGCTGGCAGCCCGTTACATCCACGTTATCTTTACCGAAAAACCGGATCGCTGGCGAATCCGGTTAGCATTTGGGACACAATATCTGGTGGGCCTAATTATGCTGACTGCCGCATTTTTGCTGGTTGGATATGTCTTCTTTTCGCCTAACCTGTTCGTTTGGAGTATCCCGGCAATCGGGACGATCTGGTTACTGCTGCGTATCCTGCGCAACCCCGCCCCGCCGGATGCCGATGTGTTTGTCCAGCGCAGTGTTTTAATGGCGTTGGTGGTTATGCTGGTGGTTAATTTTCATTTTTACCCTAATCTGTTACCCTATCAAAGTGGGGCTACAGCGGCCAAATGGGCCCATGAACACGGCATTCCTGCCAAAAAACTGGCATTTTTCAATCGGCACAGCCATACACTGGATTTCTATAACCGGTACATCACCGAGAAACTGGCGAGTGTGGAGCAAGTAAAAGTCCGCGCTTCCGAACAGGGCGACTACTGGATCTACACCAACGAAACGGGCAAAACACAACTGGATACAGCGGGGGTTAGGTACGAAACAACCGCCCGTTTCGATCATTTTCAGGCAGCGCTGTTGAAGACCTCCTTCTTGAATCCTGCGACCCGGCCAACCAGTCTGGATCACGTATTTTTACTTAAAATTTTGAAATCTGAAAATCGCTGACGCAAAATTTGGCGATGTGACTATCTTTTCAAAATCTTTGGCACGGATTAACCATACCTAACCAATACTACTCATGGACAAACCCTGGCTGCAACACTACCCTGCCGGCGTACCGGTGAATATCGATGCCAATGTATTTCCGCGCCTGATCGATATGATTGAGGACTGCTTCAAGCAGTACCGCGATCTACCTGCGTTTGTCTTTATGGGCAAAACCCTCACTTTTGGCGAGGTGGACACCCATAGCGCTCAGTTTGCGGCTTACCTGCATTCGCGCGGCCTCGAGCCGGGGGACCGCATCGCGCTGATGATGCCTAATCTGATCCAGTATCCGATCGCGCTATTTGGCGCGCTGCGTGCTGGTTTGATCCTGGTCAATACCAACCCGCTGTACACACCGCGGGAAATGAAACACCAGTTCACCGATTCGGGCGCGAAAGCCATTATTATCGCCGAAAATTTCGCCAGCAACCTGCAACAGATTATCGGCGAAACGCACATCAAAACGATCATTCTGACCAGCATCGGCGAGATGCTGGGCCTGAAGGGAACCATCGTCAATTTTGTCGTCCGCAATATCAAAAAACTGGTGCCCAAATATACCCTCGCCAACACGGTTTCTTTTAAAACTGCCCTGCGCGAAGGCCGGAATTTCACCATTAAACCATTCCAGTCCGGCCCCGACGATACCATTATTTTGCAATATACCGGCGGCACAACCGGCGTGGCCAAAGGCGCCATGCTGACCAATAAAAACCTGATTGCCAATATGTTGCAGATAAAAGCAATCATGTCGCCCAAACTCAAGGAACGCGAGGAAACCGTCTTCTGTCCGCTGCCATTATACCATATTTTTGCCTTTACAGTCAACTGCCTGTCCATCATGAGCATCGGCGGACGCAGTATCCTGATTGTCAATGCTCGCGACCTGCCCGCCGTCATCAAGGAGTGGCGCAAGTACCGCCCGAGTATGGTCACCGCCGTCAATACGCTCTTCAACGCCCTGCTCAATCACCCCGACTTTGCTAGCCTGGATTTCAGCGATCTGAAAATTTCCTGCGCCGGTGGCATGGCTTTGCAGCGTGCCGTAGCGCAGCGCTGGCAACAGGTTACCGGCTGTGAAATTGTGGAAGGCTATGGCATGACTGAATCCAGCCCGGTGATTACCTGCAATCCGGTCGACGGTACGATGCAGCTGGGCACCATCGGTATGCCGGCGCCATCCACGGATGTGCGTATTGCCGATGATGATGGTAATGTTATCGTATCCAGCAAAGACAATGTAGGAGAGATCCAGGCCCGTGGACCGCAGGTGATGAAAGGTTACTGGCAACGTCCGGAAGATACCGCGCAGGTAATTAAAGACGGCTGGTTGTGTACCGGAGATATCGGTTTTATGCACGAAAACGGCTATTTTCAAATCGTCGACCGCAAAAAAGACATGATCCTCGTATCCGGATTTAATGTATACCCCAACGAAATTGAAGACGTGCTAGCCATGCACCCGAAAGTGCTGGAATCGGCCGCGATCGGCATGCCCGATGAGAAATCCGGGGAAGTCGTCAAGGTGTTTATCGTAAAAAAAGACCCGTCGCTGTCGGCAGAAGAAGTCATCGCTTATTGCCGGGAGCAAATGACCGGGTATAAAATTCCGAAACAAGTGGAATTCCGCACCGAGCTGCCGAAGACAAATATCGGTAAGATTCTGCGGCGGGCGTTGCGGGATGGCGGGAAATAAGCCGATGATGTTAAGCGAATCATAGCATGCGAACGCATCAAAAATAGGTAAATCCCCCTGGCAATCTTGAGATAGCCAGGAGGATTTCTCTTTTTTTACCATTTTGCGAAAACGACGTTCGCCAAATGTCCAATGCCGCCTTCAGCAAAACCGCACTTCTTTCACCGAAAACAACTCCCGCCCCCGCTCCGCCGACTGAATGGCCAACTGCCCGGCAGCGGTGATCCCTTCGATGGTACCACGCAGCGGCGTGCCATCCGCGCGTTCATAATCGCCTGTTTGTCCGAACCGGTAGAGGTGCGACACATATTCCACGCGCATGGTATCGGCATGACCGGATTTGAGTTGCAAGTACCGCCGTTCTAAGCATGTAAAAAGGTCATCGGCAAGGGTGTTCAGATCGAACGGGCGGCCAACCGCCAGGGCTAAGGAGGTCGCGCCAGGCGCTTCGGAGCCAAAATCCAATTGATTGACATTGAGCCCGATACCCACTACCGATGACTGGATTTGTCCGCCCGAAAGCGCATTCTGGATTAGGGTACCGGCCGTTTTACGGTCGCCCAGGTAAAGATCGTTGGGCCACTTTACCGTCACATCTATCGCTGTTGTTGCATTGTCGGGTTGGTGCAAATGACCGGAAACCAGGTCGTGCAACGCCAGCGCTACGGCAATACTTAGATCGAATTGAGCGTCGATTTTCAGCCAGACCGGATATAAAATAATGCTGAGCGTCAGGTTTTTACCAGCAGCAGCCACCCACTGGCTGCCAAATTGACCGCGTCCTGCTGACTGGCTGGCAGCCCGCACCACTGTCCCCTCAGGTGGCCTGCTTTTTGCGAGCATTTCCACGGCATAATCGTTCGTGGAAGATAATTCGTCGAAACACTGGTAAACTTTTCCGATAAAAAGGGTGTTTGCCATGTAATTTTAAATTTTGAAACGTTTTAATCCACAAAGAACCGCGAAAGCCGGCGGGAAGAACGTGGTTTTTCGCCTATCTTTACCTTTCATTTGTTATATTCAATAAACACGGCACTTTCAAAAACGACCTGAAGGCATTCAGGCTAAACCATTACAGAATTTGAACCATACGACATCCAGGCAGATCAAAGCCCAAAAGCCACTTCTTGAGGAGTTGAACCACATTATCGTCGAAGGTATCCGCGATAAAAAAGGTAAAAATATCGTACAACTTGACCTGCGAAAATTAGGCGACGCGCCGGCCGATTTCTTTATTATCTGTGAAGGCGATTCCAATACACACGTCAAAGCCATTTCCGACAGCATTCATCAAAAAGTAAAAGCGGAACTGCTCACTATGCCTACGCATACGGAAGGTTCGAGCAATGCCAAATGGATTCTCATGGACTATTTTAATACTGTTGTACACGTATTTTACCCTGAAACCCGTCAATTTTATGAAATCGAACACCTGTGGAGTGATGCTGAAATGACGGAATTTGCCGAAATCTAGTTTTCGGCCCTTACATTGTTAAACATAAACTGCCTAACGGCTACTAAGAAATAGCATGGAACCGGAAAAAAATAAAAACGGTCGGCGTGGCGACGACAACGAAGAACAACGTCCCCGCCGCGATGAAAATGAGGAGGGCACGCCCCGTTTCAGTTTCACCTGGGTGTATATCCTCATTGGCCTGGCGTTGCTCGGCTTGCAAATGTCACGCATGCTCGGCACCCCGCGTATGGCCGATTGGAAAGATATCGAACGCTGGGCGCGCGATGCTGAAATCCAGCGGCTGGTCGTGGTAAATGACAAAGAAGCCTATGTGTACATTGTCAAAGACTCCCTGGGTTTTGGCGAACACAAGGATATTAAACCGGAACAAAAGATCCTGGGCGGACAAACGCCGCCACACTATGTCCTCAATATTGGTAAACCGGAACTGCTGGAAACCAAATTGGTGAAACTGAACGAATCGCTCGCCAAGGAGAAGGGCAAAACCCTCGCTCCAATCTCGGCCGAATACGATCAGCGCAAGGACTGGGTAGGCGATATTTTACCTTACCTGGTGATGATTTTGCTGTTCGTAGGGTTGTGGATGTTCATCATGCGCCGGATGGGTGGCGGTGCCGGCGGACCGGGCGCGCAGATTTTCAATATCGGCAAATCCAAAGCGACCCTGTTCGACAACAACTCGAAGGTGAATATCACTTTTGCGGACGTGGCCGGATTGGATGAAGCAAAAGATGAAGTGATGGAAATTGTAGATTTCCTGAAGAATCCCAAGAAATATACGGTCTTAGGCGGTAAAATCCCGAAAGGTGTATTGCTAGTGGGCCCTCCCGGTACCGGTAAAACCCTGCTGGCGAAAGCCGTGGCCGGCGAAGCCAATGCGCCATTCTTTTCCATTTCAGGTTCTGACTTCGTAGAAATGTTTGTCGGAGTAGGTGCTTCCCGTGTGCGCGACTTGTTCCGTCAGGCCCGCGAAAAAGCCCCGTGTATTATTTTTATTGACGAAATAGATGCCATTGGTCGCGCCCGTGGTCGCGGCGCTGTACAAGGCGGCAACGATGAACGGGAGAATACCCTCAACCAGTTGTTGGTGGAGATGGACGGTTTCCCGACCGACAAAGGCGTTATTCTGATGGCCGCTACCAACCGTCCCGATATTCTGGACCAGGCGTTGATGCGCCCGGGGCGTTTCGACCGCCAGATCGGGATTGGTCGTCCGGACCTGAATGGCCGGGCCCAGATATTTGAGGTGCACATGAAAAACATCAAAGTATCGGCTGAGGTGACCGCTTCTGCCCTGTCGGAAATGACGCCCGGTTTTGTGGGTGCCGATATTGCCAACGTCTGTAATGAGGCCGCTCTGATCGCTGCCCGCCGCGAGAAAAAGGCGATTGACATGGACGATTTCAACTACGCGCTCGATAAAGTGATCGGTGGTCTGGAAAAGAAAAATAAAATCATCAGTCCGGAGGAAAAGCAGATCATCGCGTACCACGAGGCCGGCCATGCGATTTGTGGCTGGTTCCTGGAACACGCGCACCCGCTGGTCAAAGTTACCATCGTACCGCGCGGTCTGGCCGCACTGGGGTATGCCCAGTACCTGCCGAAAGAACAGTACATTACCCGCAAAGAGAAACTGCTCGACGATATTTGCATGACCCTGGGTGGTCGCGCTGCCGAGTCGGTGGTCTTCGATAAGATCAGCACGGGTGCCCAGAGCGATCTGGATCACATCACGCGCCTGTCGTACGATATGATCACGAATTACGGCTTGAGTGAAAAAGTAGGCAATGTGTCGTATTACTCGATGATGAACGAAACGTACACACGTCCGTTCTCCGAGCAAACGGCGTATCTGATCGATCAGGAAGTAAAAGCCATGATCGACGCCGAATACAACCGCTCCAAAACGCTCCTGCGCGACAAACGCAAAGAACTGGACGCGGTAGCGCAGGCATTGCTGGAAAAAGAAGTCCTGCACCGTGCAGATCTGGAACAACTGATCGGCAAACGCCCGTTCATTGATCCAACGCCCGGCGAAAGCGCGTTTGTCCCCGATGTCAGTATCGGTCAGGACGACGACGAATAGAGATTGATCGTAAAGAATAGTGAATAATGAAACGAAGAAACGCCGTCATCTGGGAATTCCAGGTGGCGGCGTTTTATTTTATGCGCAAACTTCGCGCTTTTTACTCACTCTCCTTCTCCTCCAGTTTCCACACCAATACCTTATCAATCTTACTCTTATCCATATCAATAATTTCGAACCGGTACCCTTCCGCGTCCAGTGTATCGCCGGCTTTGGGAATTTCGCTTAGTTTATACAGGATAAAACCGGCCAGTGTAGAGTAATCCGCATCTTCAAAATCAAATTCCTTGAGCACGATGGTGTCGCGCAGTTCATCGATCGGGATCATCCCGTCGACCAGCATACTACCGTCCTCGCGGGTGACGATCGCGTGCTCTTCATCGTCGTCCATATCCGGCAGCGCCCCGAATATATTCTCGGTCAGGTCGTGCAGTGTAATGATGCCCTGGGTAGAGCCGTATTCGTCGACCACCACGGCAAAGTAGTTGCGCTCCTTGCGAAAACGCTCCAGGATTTTCAGTGCATTCATTGTCTCGGGCACATACAGTGGCTGGGTAGCCAGGTTGCGCAACTGGAAATCAGGTTTGTTGCGCAGGCCGATATAATCGCGCAGTCGCACCACCCCGATAATATTTTCAATGGTGTCTTCGCAGACCAGGAATTTCGTGTACCCACTCTCGTGCAGGATACGGTCGTTCTCTTCCAGCGACGCATTTACGTCCAGCCAGGCCAATTCGTTGCGGTGCGTCATAATGGTATCGGCATCGCGGTCGGCAAAACGCAGGATATTTTGAATAAACTCGCTTTCTTTCTGCTGCAAAACACCCTGCTGATTGGCCATTTTAACCATCAACTTGATCTCATCTTCAGAAATACTCTGCTGATCGTTGGGCTTGATGAACAACATGCGCATAAACATCTTGGTCGACCAACTCAAAAACGCAGAGATCGGCCCGGTAAGCCGCGTAATAAAATGCATCACCGGCGCACAGGCGATTGCCAAGGAATCGGCGTATTGAATGGCCACGTATTTGGGGGCCAACTCTCCAATGATCAGCGAGAAATACGTAATTAGCGTCACGACGATGGTCAATGCCACTTTCTCGGCGTACGGGGCCAACACGGGAATTTGTGCGATCAGCGGCTCCAACTGATGCCCGATAGCCACACCCGCATAAGCGCCCTCGATGACGCTGATCAGCGTGATACCGATCTGCATGGCCGACAGGTAACGGTCGATATTGTCGAGTAGCGCAACTGCAATGGCAGCGTTGGTGTTACCCTTGAGTTTTTCGCCTTCGAGTTTAGAGCGTTTGGCAGTAAGTAGTGCTATTTCTCCCAGCACGAGAAAACCGTGCAGCACAATCAGGACGAGAACTATGGCTATTTCCATGAAATAAGGCGCGCTTGCCGTTTAAAATGAAGGTTGGACAGTGGCTGAAAACCAGCCTGGCAGACCGCACGATTGTTTTTTGTAAAATGATGCTAAAAAAGGGTGCCCAACAATCTTTGGAATCAGGTGCAAAATTACCGTTTTTACCAAATATTTCCGAAGAATTTTGCCGGGTTGCCTGTAGGCGTTGTTAAAAAGTGTTAAATTTTGAAAAATGTTTTGGGGGGTCCACAATATCTTCCTACTTTTACATCACAAAGAGCGCAACAGCGCTTTATTTGCTCACCAAAATCATTCTTGCGTATCGGTCTAAACTTGTACACCAATTAAGTTCTGCTAATTTAACTGGTAAAACAGCAAACAATTGCTATGCAAGTTATGTCCATATTCAACGATCAAGAATTGATCGCTCGCTACGTAGATGGCGACCACAAAGCCTTTGAAACATTACTTCGCCGCTATCGGTCGAAAATCTACACTTCCATCTATCTTTTCGTGAAAGACCACGCGCTGGCAGAAGATATTTTCCAGGAAGTTTTCATCAAAATCATCGACACACTCCGCAAGGGCAAATACAACCACGAAGGTAAATTCGTGCAATGGGCCATGCGTATTGCGTATAATATGTGTGTGGACTATCACCGCCGCCACAAACGCCGCGCTCATATCAACCCGACCGAAGAATTCGATATCTTCGAAGTGTTGCGCCACAGCGACGACAGCGCCGATACGCTTATCATGCGCAGCGAAACCCACAACCGCATCCGTCGCTTAGTAGATGCCTTGCCGGAAGAACAACGCGAAGTCGTCATCCTGCGTCACTACGCCGACATGAGTTTCAAAGAAATCGCTTCCCTGACTCGTGTCAGCATCAATACAGCCCTGGGTCGTATGCGTTACGCCCTCATCAATATTCGTAAAATGATGGCGGAACACGAAGTGGTGCTGCAGTAATTACGAATCGTCAATTACGAATTACGAATCAAATATTGGGCTCGGGAATATTTGTGATTGATACGCAAGTTTAGAAAGTTGAACCAGGTAGAACATATCTGGTTCAACTTTTTTTGTGCAATTCGCAATGATCTTGTGCATATAACCTAAGTTTAGGTGTTCCTGAAATCAAGCACAGGAAATTTGACGAATAAGAGTTTAATGGCCAATTTGTTGTGTAAAATAGCCAACCAGTCTCGACTACGAATCAATTTTATTCGTAATTCGTAATTCGTAATTCATAATTGACCCCACCCATTTTTGGAATACTGCTTCCACCGCGTCTCCTTCCCATTCGGCTTCGATATGGTCGATCGCCAGAATTTCACTGAATAATTCATTTTGCGCATCGTCTTCCTGTAATGCCACGTGATAGGGCGTATTACTGAATGTAACCATGCCATACACTGGTAAAAACTCCGGATGCCGGGCCTGCAAGGCTGCGGCTATTTTTTTGCGCAGCAAAAATCGGGGATCGCCCACCAAATCGCGCATTTCGATAAAATTACGCTGGGCCAGTTCGGCAATGGCATCTCCGTCGGCCTTACGGCGCTCGGCGAACTGGGGAATGATCTGCGCCCAATCGCCCCCCAATTCGTCATACATGGCATCCAGTAGCGTACAATCTTCAAACCCGGCATTCATACCTTGTCCGTAAAAGGGCACAATCGCGTGTGCGGAGTCGCCCAGCAAAAGAATGCGATTTTGCCACTGCCAGGGATCACACTTTACGGTAACCAGCGAGGAGACCGGATTGTGGCGAAAATCTTCCAGCAAGGTGGGTGCCAGCGGAATCATATCGGGAAAATAGGTTTCGAAAAAATGCAACACATCCGCATCCGTATGCAGGTGTTCAAACGAAACTGCTCCTTCAAACGGCAAAAACAGGGTACAGGTAAAACTGCCATCGGCATTGGGCAGCGCAATGACCATAAAATTGCCGCGCGGCCAGATATGCAGCGCGGCCGGGTCCATGCGGTAACCACCGCCCGGTGCGGGGGGAATACTCAATTCTTTGTAGCCGTGTTCCAGGTATTGCTGTGTATAGTTGAACCGGTCGGTGCGCTGCAACGCGTAACGCACCGCTGAAAATGCCCCATCGGCGGCAAAAACCAGCGGCGCATCCAGGGTTTTGAGTTCGCCCGTGGTCAGGTCTTCAAAAGTAATGCGTGGATTTTGTAGATCGACCTCGGCGCAGCGATGCTCGAAGTAAAACTCCACATTCGGAAAACTGTCGGCAATGTTGAGTAACTCCAGGTTCAGACCGCCCCGCGAGACGGAATAAATGGCCTCACCTTCCTGTCCGTATTGTTGAAACGTATGTGTACCCGCTACGCTGTGCATCATCCGGCCGGGCATAGCGATAGCGACCTGCGCAATTTTATCGCGGATACCCGCTTGGTCGATGGCTTTCCAGCCGCGTACACTCATGGCCAGGTTGATCGAGCGCCCCCCGGCATATCCGGCAGCCCGCATATCCGGCCGGCGTTCAAATACTTTGACCTGGTAGCCGCGCCGGGCTAAAAATACGGCCCACAGCGACCCGACCAGGCCGGCGCCGACAATGATAGCGGTTTGCTTGTGTTGCATTTATGGTAGAATTTTGATTTGGAGAGGTAAAATTACGCGGTTTTTATTGCACCAGGCACTTCAATTTTCACCTCCTGTACCGTACTGGTCTCTTCGGCCATCTGCTCGGCTTCCTCCCTTTTGACGGGCCAGAGGTGAAACCAGCCGGACGTAAAACCGCGGATGTTCCATTTCCCCCAGATGCCGTTTTCATCGACATTGCCATCGTACTGCACGGTGTGGCCGGCATAATACTTGGTCATTTTACACCACAGTTCTGCGGTATCGTACGTGCCTTTCCAGGCGAACGCGCCCACTTCGTCGGAGCCGCCGCCCGTAACGATCTTGTTGAAAAAAGTGAACGTACAGTATTTTCGGAACTGCCGGGCACTAGGGCC
>JBBRDQ010000047.1:0-25846 GCA_038203695.1 Chitinophagales bacterium | reverse complement strand
GCATTCCAGATCGTCGAGTAGTTGAACGATGCGCCGTTTGGATTGGCTTGGGTAGCAACGGTGGTTACTGTAGCGTTCCACGTTGGACCTACCGGAGCCGGGAAGTTTGTGCTGGCCGATACGATCGGACCGTTATTGTTTACCGGATTCGGTACATTGATGCAAGGCAAGTTCGGATTGTACGTGCACCAGTTGATTACTTTCCAGGTACGTTCAATTTTGTAGCAAGCATCCGGTACCACCGTAAACAGTTCGTCTACATACGATACACCCAACAGTTCACAGTTTTCACCGTAGAATGTAGGCTCACCGAATTGGTTTGGCGCACCGTTACATACCGTTACGTTCAAGTCGTTCGGGAATCGCACGTAGTAGTCCTGGCGGTAGTTCACGATCACACGCTGCGTGCAAACGCTCGAGAAACCGTGGCAGTCAAACGCACGGAACGTGCGGGTGATCGTGCCTTTATTACATACTGTATCAAACTGAGCAAAACTCGCCGAGTGCGTCAAACCTTTCTGGCCCTGGTACACTTTTGTGGAATCCAGGCAGCAGTTGTCGTACACAGTGGCTTTGCCATAAGCCCACAGGCTTGGGTCGAAGTTCTCGCAGAAGACCGTAACTTGAGCCGGTGGAATACAAGTCGGTTTAATTTTGTCTTGTACTTCCACATTGATCATGCACTCGTTATAGATTGGCTCCCAGTATTGGTCGTACATGATGTTGCCGTTCAGATCGGCTTGATATGCACGCAGGATAACTGTTTGAACGCTACCTACTTCACAGCAATAGAACTTGATCGAATCCTGTTCATCTGTAGCGCGATTGAATTCACTCACAGCATCCGGGTTGGTATCCGAGCAATTCGGGTGGCCATTTACCTGATTCAACGCATTAATACATGCACTGTACGGTGCCATCCGGCGGATCGTAAATTTGATATTATTGCAATTGTCATCGCTGCCCTGATCGAAATTCGAAGCGGGAATCCAGGTTACACCGGCGAATTCGCAGCCGTTGGCCGATGGCAGGTAACAGTCGTTCGGATCATCAACGCCGATAGCAACGGTCGTAAACTGGGTGCAGGTTACATCCGGCGGCGTTTCGTCCAGTACTGTCACGGTTATAGAACAGGTAGTGGTATTACCGCAGGCATCTTCAGCGCGGAGTACGACCGTATGTTGGCCGACTGGCAAACAAGGCGTATTACCGAAGTTAGCCAGCGTATCCGGGTTCCACAGATTATTGCCTGGGAAAGTCGTGAGTGTACCACCGACTGCATACGTGCCGGAAGGTAGGCCCGTGTATGGGTCAAAGGTGGTTACTACTGCACTGATATTATTAATGCGCGAGCAGTTGTCGGTCATGATTACATCCGGCAAATTAACGATTGCGCAGCAACCGTTCGGATTGGTCGAAACCGTCAAATCTTCCGGGCAAACGAAGGTAGGCCCCTGATCATCCAGCACCTTAATCAATTGGATGTGGTATACCGGATTGGTAAACAACGGATTTGGATTGGTACTGGTCGGTCTGCACCAGTCATATACCGTCCAGGTACGCAGGATTTTATACGTTCCGTCACAAACTGGCAGCAGTTGGTCGGCATACACTGCATTTAATTCGCAGTAGGTATTATTCGGGTAAATGCTGAAATCAACCCCAAAATCGTTGATAAACGGGGTTCCGGTTGCCGAAGGAGTCGTTACCGGATTGGAGCAACTTACCGTCACATCGGCTGGAAATTCCACGTCGAACATGTGGCGGCGCGCGAAATAGATAAATTGCGTGCAGGTAGATGTATTTCCGCTTTGATCGACCACCGTCCACACCCGACGTACATACGCGCTGATGTCACTTTGACCATTGATGGTCTGCGTGCAATTCAGATCGAACCAGGTATCGATGTAGGTAAGAGTCGGATCGCTGTCACAGTTTTCCGTAACAGCAGGATACGCATCGGCGATATTCAGGACATTGTCCAGGTAAGCCGGCGTGAAATTGCTGACCGCGCAGGAGATTGTGATATCGGAACAATCGACGACCGGCGCCAGTTTGTCCTCGACGTGCACATAGCCCCAGCAGGTATTTTGAGAATTCAGGTCGCGAACGCGGACCTGGATCGTCTGGTTGATGTTCGCCGCTGTAAGAATAGCGGGCACCCAAACGTTGTTGATTTTCATCTGGACTTGCAGGTTGCCATTCGGGCAGCCTCCGCCTTCCAGGATCATGTCCGGAAGAATCGCAACTTGACAGTCTTCGTCTAGAGAAATTTGGACCAGATTGTTACAAACCAGCGTACACTGGGCCGTAGCATTAATACTCACTATCACTATCAGTGAGAGCGCTACGAACAATCCTACAATGTGTTTAAATGTAAAATTCGCTTTATGCATGAGATTAGAGTAAAAAATTTGAAGATTCAGTTTATAGACGCAAAGGTAAAAAACTGGTTGCTCAATTAAAAAATAAAACCTTAAAAAGTCAAAAACGAGCATTGTTAATTTAATGCTTGAAATGACGCGTATAAAGTTGTGTAGCAACTTGACAGTTAGATGTTTACCCAATAAATATTGTCAGACGGAATTCATTGCTGGCAGGCAGGGAGAAAGCAGGGGCAAAAATCGTGCCCTCGATTGCATCTGTATTATTCAGGGGGCAATTTCTTAAAAAACACCCTGGATGGTGTATGGGCTTTCCGATGGTTCATTACACCATCCAGCCGTGTCAAACGAAACGTGGAGAAACTTGTTTATGCGGTACCCTTGTTACAAACCTGGTCTACAAAGCGACTTTTTTACAATATTTACCATTTACCCAAGGCGAGTAAAAGGATTGTGGTATGTTTGCTCAACGTAAAAAGTACGCGAATACCGGACTATTTTCTGACAAAATACAGCATTCCTACCCGTAGCGGCAAAACTACTGGCGGTTCAAAAAATGACCAACGAAGAATTTAAAGCATTTTTTCCGACGATCCCGATTGACCCGGGCATCTATAAGTTCATCGGGCCGGAAGGCGTGATTCTGTATGTCGGCAAAGCCAAAAACCTCCGCAATCGGCTGGCTTCGTATTTCGGCGACAAAAAATACCATTTGGCCAAAACCAAGGTACTGGTACGCAACGCCCTCCATATTGAATTTACACTCGTGGATACGGAACAGGATGCCTTGCTGCTCGAAAATACGCTGATCAAAAAACACCAGCCGCGTTACAACGTGATGCTGAAGGACGAAAAATCGCCACTCCTATATATATGTGTCAAGCACGAACGCTTCCCGCGCGTATTTCTGACGCGCAAGACGATCAAGGATGGCTCCACGTATTTTGGCCCGTACGTTTCCAAGAGCCGGGTTGGAGCGATAGCCGAACTGATCCGCAAGTTATTTCAACTGCGCACCTGCACGCTTGATCTTTCTCCGCAGAATATCGACAAGAAAAAATTTAAGCCTTGTCTGGAATACCATATCAAAAATTGCGCGGCACCGTGTGTGGGTTTCGAAGAGGAAGAAACGTACAACCGTAAAATCGAACAGATCAAAAATATCCTGAAAGGTAATTTTTCGGCGGTAAAAAACCACCTGAAGGAAGAGATGCAACAGGCTGCCGAAAACCTGCATTTTGAACAGGCCCAATTGTTAAAAGAAAAACTCAACCTCTTTGAAGATTACCAAGGCAAAAGCACGGTGGTGAATCCCAATATTCACGACGTCGATGTATTCGCGATCGCTGCTGACGAACAGGAAGCGTTTGTCAATTACCTGAAAGTGGTGAACGGCGCTATCATGCACACGTACACGCTGACGCTGACCAAGAATCTGGACGAAGACCCGGAGATTATCCTGATCTTGGCAATACAGGCACTGCGGGAAAAATTCCATAGTATCACCAAGGAAATCGTTGTACCTATTCCGATTGTACTGCCTGATAATGAGGTACTTATAACGGTTCCAAAAATCGGTGACAAGAAAAAACTATTGGAACTATCCGAAAAGAACGTGCAGTATCACCTGTTGCAACGTAAAAAACAGGCGATGAATCAGACCGGTAAACAAACGCCGGCTGAACGCATCCTGCGCACTTTACAGGCCGACCTGCACATGGAGGAAGCACCGCTGCACATCGAATGCTTCGACAACTCAAATATTCAGGGGAGCAATCCCGTGTCCAGTTGTGTGGTATTCCGCAACGCCAAACCGGCCAAACGCGACTACCGACACTACAATGTAAAAACCGTGGAAGGTCCCAACGATTTTGCCACGATGGAAGAAGTCGTCTACCGCCGGTACAAACGCCTGCTGGCAGAAGGCAGCAGTTTGCCGCAACTGGTCATTATCGACGGTGGTAAAGGACAGTTGAGTGCGGCCATGAAAAGCATCCGCGCCCTGGGTCTGGAAGGTAAAATGACCGTGGTGGGCATCGCGAAACGGCTGGAAGAAATCTTCTTTCCCGACGATCCGGTACCGGCGCTGATCAACAAAAAATCGGAATCGCTCAAACTTATCCAACAGGCGCGCAATGAAGCGCACCGCTTCGGCATCACGTTTCACCGCAACCAGCGCAGCCGTGATTTTTTGAAAACGGAATTGACTCAGGTGCCAGGGATCGGCGAAAAGACCGCCGAAAAATTGCTGACCCATTTCGGGTCATTTACCCGGGTTCGCGAGGCCGAAACAGCGGCTATCGAGGCATTGATTGGCAAATCGGCCGCTGCTAAACTGGCGGCGTATCTGACCACAGCGCTGGCAAATACCCCGGAAATTTCCTAAAAAAAGTGAAATTTCTGGTGGCGGGTCTGACGCAACCAAGCCTTTATTTAAGCACTTCCGTTTTGGGCTTCCGCCACAGACTTTGCAAAGCGATGGTCGTGCGGAAACTGATATTGGATTTGGAAAAATTCTGGATGGTGGCGCGATTGGAATTTACCAGTGTTGCGGAAATACCCATGGTCATCGGCCCAATCCAAAGGCCGCCATTCAAGGCTATTTCGGGAAAAACCAGGGGCGAACGAACTTCAATCTGCTGCAGGTTATAAAGTTCACGCGTATCGCTCAGGTGCGTAATTTGTCCCTTGCCAAAACGCACTTGCACGATGCGCAAGCCGGCACCAAAACGAAAAAATTTGCCCTGGGTCGCGATGGTGGGCTGGAAAAAGATGCGGTCAAAATGCAGTATTGAATTGCCCTCGTCTAAGTAATGGTTTTCTACAAATCCCTGTCCCCAGCCCGCAAATAAAGCCGCTGACCCTTTTTTTGTGGGCAGATAACCGCCCAGGCCGAATTCAGTAAGTCGGCCCTTGCCCCAATTAAAGCCACCGCTGTCGCGATTGCGCCCTTGGGCCTGAAAATAATTAAACATCACCGCACCATGTTTTACCGGGCTGTATACGCCCTGCAATTCATATCCCTGCAAGTTCTGTCCGCGCGCGACGCCAAGACTTACTTCGGCATCATGTCGCTGCTGTAAAATAGGCGTTTGCACGGTATTGGGAGCATAGTAATAGTGGTTACAATTGCTGCATAAAACACTGATGGTCAGCAAAATAAAAAATGTTTTGAAAGCGTGTATCATGGTCTAAAGATTTTGTTTTCAATGCAAAATAGAAAGATTTACAATAAATGACTGTACAATTTTTAAAGATAGCCGGTGCACTTATCTGACTGCGAGCAAGGCTGACAAGAGTGCCAGCTGATTTTGCGCACGCACCAGATTATGCGTTGCATACCGGGTAGCATAGTAGACATCACCGGCTAAATAATCGGTCAGGAAACGCAGCGCTTGTTCGGCGACGATCCATTGCCCGCCGAGGTCGAGCTGCGCTATTTCGGTCTTGGTCAGAAAGTCCTGGGTTTCCATTAAAAAACCGGCCTTTAAAGCGGCCAGAATATCGGTGCGAACGGCTAAAATATCGATATCCGGTTCGTCTTCATAACAGTTGGGCGCGGCCGTGCGAACCAGGTCGCCAAAGTCGGATAAAATGGTTCCCGGCATTACCGTATCCAGATCAATGACCGCTACGGCTTGCCGAGTGGTCGCATCCAGCAAAACATTGCCACTTTTGGTATCGTTATGGGTGACTCGGAGCGGCAACAGACCGTTGCTTTTCAGTTGACTTATTTTTTGAAAAATCGGTTGCGCCGCCAGCATGGTGTTGATTTCCAGGTGGACAGCCGCGCTGCGGTTTACCGGATCACGCGCCAGCATGGCGGTAAAAACGGCCCATCTTCGATCGCTGTCATGAAATCCCGGCAAGGTGTCCGTGAGGCCGTCGACCGGCAACGTGCGCAACGCCCGGGCAAAAGCGCCGTACGCCCGGGCCACTGTGTACGCCTCTTCCGGATCGCGCACCGTATCGGGCGTAACGGTATTTTCCAGCAAGGCGAACATCCGCCAGTAATTCCCCTCGGGATCCTGCACCAGCGTTTCACCCCGGATATCGAATAAGGGCGCAACGACTTGCAGCGGATAGTCGCGCTGCCTGGCGAGATGATCCGTTACCCGCAGTATATTGTCCATGAGCGCTTGCGGATGTTGAAAAATATGGTGATTCAGGCGTTGCAAGACCGCTGATTTAGGCTCCCCATTTTGAACAAAATCAATCCGGTAGGTGGCATTAATATTACCGCTACCCAGGGGCGAAACCAGTAATGCTTCGTCTGTCCCGAAAAACTGACGTACAATATTCTCGTAATACATATCCTAAATTTGGGCAAATATAGTCAGGATGCCTGTGCCGGCGCTGCGTTCAATTTCTGTACTTTTGCCCATGCTTAATTTTCTGCACCCCGATACTTCCTTCCCGGCC
The DNA here is from genome assembly GCA_038203695.1 of Chitinophagales bacterium. Lineage (GTDB taxonomy): Bacteria > Bacteroidota > Bacteroidia > Chitinophagales > Saprospiraceae > M3007. Next base: position 19,040 of record JBBRDQ010000047.1, on the reverse strand, counting down.
GACTTTCCCAGTGGAACTATTTTATTGATTGACAAGCCTTTAGGCTGGACGTCATTCGACGTGGTCAATAAAGTGCGCTATCAACTGGTCAAACGGCTGGGTAATAAAAAACTCAAGGTGGGACATGCCGGCACGCTGGACCCGCTGGCTACCGGACTCCTGGTGGTATGCGTCGGCGACTACACAAAACGCATCGATACCTTCCAGGCTACCGAAAAAGAATACACCGGCACCATTACATTCGGTGCGACCACGCCGTCTTTTGATCTGGAAAAAGCGGTAGATGCCACCTACCCTATCGCGCACCTGACGGATGCCTTGCTGGAAACAGTACACACGCAGTTTTTAGGAGATATGCTGCAAGTACCGCCTATTTTTTCGGCGGTGAAAGTAGATGGCCGACGGTTGTATAAAAATGCCCGCACAGGTGAAGAAGTCGAATTGCCACATCGCCCGGTGCATATTAAAGCACTGGAGATCAGCCCATTACGACCGGCGCATAGCACACATATTGCCCCGCACATCGCCAGTGCCAAGGGGGCGATTATGTTACACCCCGATTACGCCGAAGGTTTGCAATGCGATTTTCGCGTCATCTGTAGCAAAGGTACTTACATCCGTTCACTCGCCCATGACCTGGGCCAGGCGGCTGGCAGCGGCGCTTATCTGAGCGCACTCAAACGTACGCGCAGCGGCGACTTTTCGGTCGAAAATGCGTGGGATATGACCGCGTTGATTGAATGGATCGAGAATAATGGTTAATGGTTAATGTGAATATTGGGTTAAGATAATGCTTGATTGCCAGGGCTATTGACGGGGGATGACTTTAAGTCACTCCGTCACTAAGCAACTGATTGTCAACCACTTCCTAATTCTAACCCAATATTCGCATTACACATCAATCCGCGCATATTTGGCATTAGCCTCAATAAAGGCGCGACGCGGGGGCACTTCATCTCCCATCAGCATGGAAAACATGCGGTCGGCTTCAGCGGCGTCGTCGATGGTCGCGACTTTCAGCAGGCGGGTTTTAGGGTCCATCGTCGTTTCCCACAATTGTTCCGCATTCATCTCGCCCAGACCTTTATAGCGCTGTACTTTCACTGAATCGTCGTCTTCGCGGCCGCCTCCGAATTCCAGTTGCGCCTCTTTACGCTGCACGTCGTTCCAGCAATACCGTTGGTTTTTGCCTTTTTTAACCAGATATAATGGCGGTTGCGCGATGTAAATGTGTTGATTTTCAATCAGCACCCGCATGTAACGGAAGAAAAAGGTCAAAATCAGTGTCGTAATGTGGCTGCCATCGATATCGGCGTCGCACATAATCACCACTTTATGGTAGCGCAGCTTCTCCGTGTTGAGGATTCGCTGCCCTTCGTTATTTTCCGAAATACTCACGCCCAGTGCCGTGAAAATATTCTTGATCTCCTCGTTTTCATAAATCTTGTATTCGAGGGCTTTTTCCACGTTCAAAATCTTACCCCGCAGCGGGAGGATTGCCTGGGTATGGCGGTCGCGGCCCTGTTTGGCCGTACCACCTGCCGAGTCCCCTTCCACGAGGAATACCTCACTATCTACCGGGTTGCGACTGGCGCAGTCGGCCAGTTTACCGGGAAGACCGCTGCCGGTCAGCGCACCTTTGCGCTGCACCATTTCACGGGCTTTGCGGGCAGCATTGCGGGCGGTAGCCGCCAGGACTACTTTTTCGACAATGCGTTTGGCTTGCACCGGGTTTTCTTCCAAGAACGTTTTCAAGGCATCGCCGACACAACGGCTGACAATACCGGTGACCTCCGAGTTGCCCAGTTCGCCTTTGGTCTGCCCCTTGAATTGCGGCTCCGGTACTTTTACGGAAACAATCGCGGTCAGGCCCTCCATAAAATCTTCCCCCGAAATTGCGAAGGTCATTTTCTTGAAAAATCCGCCGTCTTCCCCGTATTTTTTGAATTCACGGGTAACTGCGCGCCGGAAACCGCCTACGTGGGTGCCGCCATCGCGCGTGCTGATGTTGTTCACGAAGGAGATCAGATTCTCCGAGTACGAGGTATTGTACAAGAGCGCCACTTCTACTTCTACGCCTTCTTCGCGGGTGCAGATGTAGATCGGGTCGATCAGTTTTTGCTTCGCTTCATCCAGGTACAGTACAAATTCCTGCAAACCGCCTTCCGAGTAGAAGTCTTCTACTTTGAAAGTGCCGTCGTCGTTTGTTTCACGCTCGTCGGTCAATTTCAGGAATAAGCCCTTGTTCAGATAGGACAATTCGCGCAGCCGGTGGGCCAGGATGTCAAATTTATACTCGGCAGTTTCAAAAATTCCCGGATCGGGCAAAAAAGTAATGGTCGTGCCGCGATCCGTCGCATTGCCAATCTCGCGCACCGAATACAACGGTTTACCCTGGCTGTATTCCTGTTCAAAAATTTTGCCCTCGCGGTGAATCTCGGCCCGGAGGTGGATCGAAAGCGCATTTACGCAGGATACGCCCACGCCGTGCAGACCGCCGGATACTTTATAGGAATCCTTGTCAAATTTACCGCCGGCGTGCAACACCGTCATCACCACTTCAAGGGCTGATTTCTGGAGTTTTTGGTGCATTCCGGTCGGGATACCCCGGCCATTGTCGGTTACTTTAATACTGTTGTCGGGCTGAATCGTTACTTCGATATGACTGCAATGGCCCGCCAGATGTTCGTCGATCGAGTTATCGACCACTTCCCATACGAGGTGGTGCAATCCTTTAATATCCGTGCTGCCGATATACATACCGGGGCGTTTGCGCACAGCTTCGAGACCTTCAAGCGCCGTAATGCTACTGGCGCCGTAGTCGCTGGGGTTAGAGAGTTGTGGTACTTCGGGGTCCTGAATTGTTTCGTCTTTCATACGATTGCGCGTTGCTTTCTCTTTTTACACGAAAAATTATTTCGCGGTACACTTTTACACGTTTTATGTTCCAAAAGCCTGCAAAATTACGACTTTTTCTTGGACTTTTTTCTACTTTTGTGTCAATAAATAACGAATAGCAGCACATTTTTTTCACTTTTTTCAACGACTAAAATAATGCGGATCACACTCCTTAAAACGCTCTTGCTGGCGTTCCTGTTAGCTCCCGGGCTGGTACAAGCACAAAAGACTTTACGCCAGAAAATGGCCGATGAATTTTGCAAGGAACTGGATAAACAAGATATTTCCGACACGTGGAACGAGGAAAACCAGCAGAAAATGGGGCTGGCCATGATCCCGGTCATCACCAAATACTCGAAGGAGATCAAGTCGGAACTGGGCATCGACCTGAGTTCGCAGGACGATTACAAAAAAATCGGCGAAATTATTGGCGCAGAAGCAGGTCTCTCTTGCCCAAAGTTCCGCAAGATGATGGAAAAACTAGTTACCACAGAAGCGGCACCTGCCGATCTGGCGATGGAAGGCACGCTGGTCGAGCTCGACCTGACTGGCAGTTTTGCTTTTTTTAAAGTGAAGGACGCTTCCGGCCGCGAACAAAAAATCTGGTGGATGGAATACTTCGACGGTTCGGAAGACCTGGCAAAAAATCTGACCACCTTGCGCAAAAAGCAGGTGAGCATTACCTACACGGAGCGGGAAGTGTATGAGCCGAAATTGAAGGATTATATTAAGATTAAAGTGGCGACTTCGTTTGCGGTGGTGAATTAAGCGGTAGTTGTAAACTTTTTCAGCTTGCTAGATGGTGGGCTCGGGTTTGTATGGCATAATCTATCCGTTCATTTTGAAAATGGCAAAGTGGACAAGGTGGAACACTACCGGATAAACGATTGAATGGGTACACGGGCAATTTATCGACCTGAATTTATACGCCCTTTTAAAGCACGGCCCCGCTATATTTGCCCCCACAATCGTCCAAACATGAAAAATATTGCCATCCTGACCGGCGGCGACTCGGAAGAGCGGGTCATTTCCCTGAAAAGCGGACAGGTCGTCCGCGAACACCTGCCGGCCGACCGCTACCGTACTTTTATGATCGATCTGCAACAAGCCGACTGGCGCGATCTCGATACGGGCGAAGCGGTAGATAAAAATGACTTTTCGATCACCCGGAATGGGGCGAAGATTCATTTTGACTGCGCGTTTGCCGCGCTGCACGGAAGTCCGCTGGAAGATGGTAAAATGCAGGGTTACCTGGAAATGCTGGGCATTCCGTACACTTGCTGCGACGGTTATGTGAGCGCGCTGACCATGAATAAGCAAAATACCAAGACGCAATTAGCGCCGTATGGTATCCCAATGGCACCCTCGATATTGTTGCGCCAGGGCAGGGCTATCGACGAGACTGCATTGCTGTCCCTGGGGCTTCCACTTTTTGTAAAACCCAACGACCATGGCTCCAGTTTTGGCGTGACCAAAGTAAAAAACCGCGAAGATCTGCTACCAGCCATCGAAGCAGCATTTCGCTTTAGTCAGGAAACCATCGTGGAAGGTTTTATGCCGGGCCGCGAATTTGGCAATGGTGCCCTGCGCATCAATGGCGAGATTGTGGTCTTACCGATCACGGAAATTATTCCGGAGACTGAATTTTTTGACTTCGCCGCCAAATACGAGGGAAAATCAAAAGAAGTAACACCTGCGGAACTCCCACCCGAATTGACCCGCCAATGTCAAGAGCTGACCCGGCAGATATACGACTTGCTGCAATGCCGCGGCATCGTGCGCTTCGATTACATGCTGGTCGACGATATTTTTCACATTTTGGAAGCCAATACCATTCCCGGTATTTCATCGGCCAGTATTGTGCCGCAACAGGTGCAGGCGCATGGTTGGACACTGGCGCATTTTTTCAGCCTGCTGGTCGAAGAAACACTGGCTACCAGGATGGTCTGAAACAAGTCGCGTCGGCCGCGCTAAAATGATGCAGCCGATGCATATTTTTTCGCAGCAATATGTGCCATGATCTGGGTAGCATGCACCCGTGAATTTTCAATAAACCAGGTATGCGTGTCCATGCCGCCACAAACGACGCCGGCGAGGTACAAGCCTGGTACGTTTGATTCCTGGGTTTCCCCGTCGTATTGCGGGTAAAACTTGCCATCTTCCGAAAGGGCGACCCCTATTTTTCGCAGCAGGTCGAAATTGGGCTGGTAGCCCGTAGCAGCGATCACAAAGTCATTTTCGATGGTTACGAGCCCCTCCGGCGTGGCGATGTCCACCATGTCCGGGCGGATAGCCGTTAGCGCGGAATTGAAAAAAGCCCGGATCGAACCCTCTTTGATACGGTTAACAATGTCGGGGCGCGCCCAGTATTTTACGCGTTCGCCAATGTCTTCGCTGCGGATAATCATGGTCACTTCCGCACCCTTGCGCCAGGTTTCGAGCGCAGCGTCCACGGCGGAGTTGTTGGCACCTACCACCACTACCTTTTGCTTGTAATAGGCATGTGGCTCCTGGTAATAATGTGTTACTTTAGGCAGATCTTCACCCGGTATGCCCAATTTTACGGGAATATCATAGAACCCTGTGGCCAAGACGATATGCCGGCTTTCGTAGGTGTTTTTGTTCGTTTTTAGGTGAAATGCGCCCGATTGGCGCGTAATCTCCGTTACTTCTTCATATAAATGCAATGCTAAACCCTGTGACTCGGCAACGCGGCGATAATACTCCAGGGCTTCGGCCCGGGTAGGTTTGGCATTATTGGAAACAAAGGGAATTTCCCCGATTTCCAGCCGCTCCGAGGTAGAAAAAAAGGTCATGTTCGCCGGATAATGGTACAGTGAATTGACCAGGGTGCCTTTTTCTACAATGATGTATTGCAGGCCAGCTTGTTTGGCCGCCAGACCGCAGGCCAGCCCGATCGGGCCGCCGCCAATTATGACAAGATCGTATGGCAAGTTATATAAATGGTTGGATGGTGACGAAGGCGCTTCTGTGTTACACGCGCTCCTGCAACACGTAAATGCCGGGTATGTTGCGGCCCAGTCCGTCGTAATCCAGTCCGTAACCCACCACAAAACGGGTGTCGATATCGAAGCCCACATAATCTACCGGAACCGGAAACTGGAGCGCATCCGGTTTGCGCAAGAGCGTGACCGTGCAGATGGAGGCCGGATTTTGCTGCCGCAAGTGATCGAGAAAAAAGTGCAGGGTGCGGCCGGTATCCACAATGTCTTCCACGACGATCAAATGACGGCCCTGCAAATCCTTTTCCAGTCCCATTACGGTCTGCACCGAACCGGAGGAATGGGTGCCAGCGTAGGAAGACAGCTTTACGAACCCAATTTCACAATCTGCTGGAAATGCCCGGATCAAATCGGAGGCAAAGACAAATGCACCACTTAAGATGCTGATAAACAAAGGATTGCTATCTGCATACTGTTCTGCCAGCGCAGCGCCGATTTCTTTTACCCGCATCTCAATCTGCGCTGCGGAGAGTAAAGGAACAAATGACAGATCACGGATCTGGATCGTGACTGGAGAGTCTGGTGCTGTTTGCATAGGAAAAATTTGTACGCAAAATTAGGCGTAAACAGGCACTTCAAAGGTTCTAATCGTAATAATAAAGGGAGATTCAGAAACCGTTTGAGGAAAAGGCCGGTAGATATTCAGGCAGGAAACTCTATTGTTTAAGTGCACCACATACCGTCATAGTTCATCAGCCCATCATGACTTGAGCGAAGTTCATTTACCCGAGAAGTTGCGCATACATACTTAAAGCGACGGCTTAAGATATTTTTTGAAAAGACCCAGATCCCGGGCCGCCTTGATGGTCCACTTTATCCAAAATCCCGCCAGTACCGGCGCTACAATAAAACTTAATGCGTTGTAATACAGCGCACTGTCAAAGTCGAAGTGAATCAAATACTGGATGGCCCGCGTCATGCCACAACCGTAACACTCGATATCGAACAGGCGTTTGGAGGGGCACAGTACTGGCCCGGTGTTAAAATAATCGGCCGGTAATATTAAAAAAATAACGGGTGTTACGATCAGAAATAGCAGGTACACCCAGTTGAGCACTTTCCCCATAGTCAGACAAATTTCCAGTTAAAAATAAAAGCCACAGCGAAGCGGAATGTTTGCACATTGTGTTGCTTCGCTGTGGCCCATTTTACAAGCTGATCAGGCTAAACTATTTGTAATAGTCTTTCATTTTGATCAATGCGTGGATCAAACCAGGTAACCAGCACAGCAGGGTAAGTACCAGATTGATGATCCAGTCGGAACCCTCCCAGTCAGATTTCAAGCCCATAGCCAACCAGCCCAGACCCAGGATTGCCAACAGCACGTACAACCCTTTGGTGATACCGTCGCCACCGCCCTGACGGAATTCAGGATTTTTTTTCAACTCGTGTTTGAGGGCTTTCTGCGCCAGCTTCAATTGGATGGTTTTTTTGAAACCCAGTTTTTCGCCGGTGATGTTTTTGTACTCGTTTGGCGTAAGATTGAGAAATTTGTCAATCGTAAGTTGCGCCAACGTAGGCGAGATTTCCTTGATGTCGTTCGATTGGGTTACTTCTGAAACAGAAGTAGTGGCAAAATTCACCTCTGCAAAAGCAACGTTAGCAAACAGAAATACTAAAATTGCGCTGAATAAAAGTTGTTTCATTAAGCAAATAAGTTGATTAATTGACACCTACTCTCTTTAGGCTTTTCGGTATACGCCTCCTACTTTTTTTCAAATATTTTCAGGGATTTTCGGGCATTTCCCCGCCGGTAAAGGTAGAGAAGAAAAATTCGAACCGTAAAACATAGGGAGACATTTTATTAAAAAATTAACACTTTTACGGCGGCAGCAGCGGATGTCTTTGCCGGCACAGGGATGAAAATAATATTTGCAAAGTTTTTTACCTTTACACGACTATGTCGCTTGCAGCATTTCATTTTTCAGATCGCGTTGAAGCTGGTTGTGATGAGGCCGGCCGGGGTTGTCTGGCCGGACCGGTTTTCGCCGCGGCAGTTATTTTGCCCAGAGATTTTTACCATCCGCTGCTCAACGATTCTAAATTAATGACCGAATCACAACGCGAACTCCTGCGTGAAGTCATTGAACAACAGGCCCTTGGGTGGGCTGTAGGTATTGTCGATGCGGTAGAAATTGACCGGATTAATATTCTGAAGGCATCTTTTCTGGCGATGCACCGGGCACTCGATCAACTACAGGTGCGCCCGGATTTCATTCTGGTAGATGGCAACCGTTTTACGGCCTATCCTAATACGCCGCATTTGTGCGTGATCAAAGGCGACGGTAAATATGCGGCAATTGCCGCTGCATCCGTGCTGGCAAAAACCTACCGGGATGCAGCGCTGCGGCAAATGCACCACGAGTGGCCACAGTATGACTGGCATACTAATAAGGGCTATCCGACCCTGGCTCACCGCGCCGCAATCCGGCAGCACGGCCTCACCCCCTACCATCGCCGCTCTTTCCAACTTTTGCCGCCGGAAGAACAACTCGATCTGTTTTAGGCTTTATTACACGGGTTGGACAAAATCCGACACGGTATTTATGGCTAGTTGCAAACCTTTGATGTTCATCTTGATCTATAGTCCAATATTTTCACCATCTTTCAATTACAACAACTACTTACAATGAAATTTCGCCTTCTTTACTTCGTCCCCCTGTGCCTGCTCTGCAGTCTGTTTTTACTCAGCAACAAAAACGGGCGTGCCACGACTGGTTTTGGCAATACTGGTGCCCCCGGTGACCAAACCAACTCCAATGGCACCGCCAAGACCTGCGGCGCTTCCGATTGCCACAATAGCAGCGGCGCAACGGTTGTCATTACCGTGCTTGACTCCAGCAATAATATGGTAACACAGTACATTCCCGGCAAACAGTATACAGCACAGGTGGTCATCAATGCTACCGTTATGCTAGGGTATGGCTTTCAAATGGTTGCACTAAAAGATGCAGGCAACACCGACCTCAATGGTTTTACGGATGTAGGCACCAATAATTATAAACTGGCCACCGCGAATGGTCGCCGTTATGCCGAACATAGCAATGTCTCCACCTCAAATGTTTTTAATGTAACGTGGACTGCTCCGGTAGCCGGCACCGGCGATGTCACTATCTACGCGGCTGGTAATGGCGTCAACAAAAACAATAATAGTAGCGGTGATCAGGCCGGCTTAGCAACGCCGCTACATCTCACGGAGGTCACCACGGCTGCTCCAACGCCAGGCGACCCAGTTATCTGTTCGATTCACGCAGTAGCGACTCCTTTTGCCAGCGACCTGCTTTTGAATGCCGACATTATTAAAAATGGCGCTTATCGGCTGTATGCTTTTGATATGACCGGACGTGTGGTGTGGAACCTTGAGCGGCAATTTGCACAAGGCGCGCACCAACTGACGATTCCGGCCGCCGACTGGCCAAGTGGAATTTATTACCTCGGGCTGGCTGGAGCGGGTCAAAAGGCGAGTGTTAAAGTGCTGAAACTTTAACGCTTAGGGCTTGGAGGCCGGGAATAACGGGGCGTAACTTTGCGTTAACACTAAAAAGCATATTTTATCAGTTACTATTTTGAGGGCGCTGCGTAAAAATCTGCAAAACGTTGGTCCGTCAAACAAATCCAATTCAAACTGTACAATATGAAAAATCTGTTGTTCTTCCTGCTGTTCCTTCCTGTCTTGGCTTTTAGCCAGAGTAACGCAAATCTGGAAGTCATTTCCAGCGCTTTAAGCACGGGAGATGTAACCTCGTTGTCAAAGTATTTTGCCGATAATGTGGAAATTTCCATTCAGGATAAAGAGCAATCGCATCCAAAAGCGAAAGCAACCGAAGTTATTCGCACGTTTTTTGGCGCAAATCAGCCAAAATCGTTCAATCAGGTCCATAAAGGCACCAGTCGCGAAAACAGCGATCAATACTGTATCGGCAATCTAGTTTCTGCAAATGGAAATTATCGCGTATATTTGTACCTGAAAGTGAACGGTAATGCCGTGACCATTCAGGAAATACGTTTCGATAAAGAATAAGATTATATCTCTATTTTAAGTCCAATAGTGTTTGTTTTCAACAGCCCCGGCTCTGCCGGGGCTGTTCCCTTTTTAAGGCGACACTTTTGAATCGCATCCGGTACGTTTATTATTTCGAAAAAAAACATACCTTCGCAGCTCAATTCGCAATTCTTTCATCATTCACAAAATTATATCCGACCAACATGGGCAGAGGAGACGCAAGAACCAAACGCGGCAAAATCACGCGCGGTTCACATGGCAAAAGCCGTCCGAAATTGCAAAAGTTATCAACCGTACTGAAAAAACAGAAAGCAGCAGCTGCTAGCGCCTAGTTTTTCTGGTTGCCACTACCAAGCCCGGCCCGACATTTCCCTGTCGAACCGGGCTTTTTTTATGTCCTGAAAAAAACTTCACTATTTCAGCGTAAATTCGCCGGTTCATTTGTTTACGTATCTATCCATACCATTCACCACTTCTTTTCAGCCATGCAAGAAGCATATATCGTAAGCGGCTACCGTTCCGCAGTCGGCAAAGCCGGGAAAGGCGGCTTTAAAAGTTATCGCCCCGATGATCTGGCGATCGACGTCATTACGCATTTAATGGCGCAGGTTCCCAACCTCGATCCAAAACAAGTAGACGATTTGATCGTCGGCTGTGCCAATCCGGAAGGGGAGCAAGGACTACAGATCGGCCGTTTGATTGCCGTGCGCGCGTTGGGGAAAGATGTGCCCGGCATGACCGTCAATCGCTATTGCGCATCCGGTTTGGAAACGATCAGTATTGCGGTGGCTAAAATCCGCGCCGGCATGGGCGAATGTTACATCGCCGGTGGCGCAGAAAGCATGTCGCTGATCCCGATGACCGGTTACCGGCTGGCGCCAAACTATAATATTGCCGCCACTACGCCGGATTATCTGGTCGGCATGGGATTAACGGCTGAAGCAGTAGCCCAAAAATGGGATATCTCCCGGGAAGCCGCCGATGCGTTCTCCGTTCGCAGCCATCAACGCGCAGCGGCCGCCATCGACGCCGGTAAATTCACCGATGAAATCGTACCCGTGACGGTGAAAGAAGTCTGGGTAGAAAATGATAAGCGCAAGGAACGCGATCACACGGTCGCCATGGATGAAGGGGTGCGTCGAGATACGTCTGCCGAAGGTCTGGCGAAGTTGCGCCCGGCTTTTGCGCAAGGGGGCGTAGTAACTGCGGGCAATTCATCCCAAACTTCGGATGGCGCGGCTTTTGTGCTCGTCATGTCGGAGCGTATGATGCAAAGCCTTGGTTTGCAACCTATTGCCCGCCTGGTTTCCTGCGCCGTAGCCGGCGTAGAACCCATTCACATGGGCATTGGACCTTGCGCTGCGATCCCGAAAGCGTTGAAACAAGCGGGTATGACCCTCGGACAAATTCAGGCGGTCGAATTAAACGAAGCATTTGCCGCGCAGGCGCTGGCCGTGCTTAAAGTGAGCGGTTTGAATCCGGATATCGTCAATGTAAATGGCGGTGCAATCGCATTGGGACACCCGCTGGGCTGCACGGGCGCTAAATTATCGATCCAGATTTTGCATGAAATGCGCCGCAGCGAACAAAAATACGGCATGGTGACCGCCTGTGTGGGTGGCGGACAAGGAATTGCCGGTATTTGGGAGCGTTTGAATTAATGAAAAGACTGAAAATAAAATATTGCAAGAGGTTCCGTCGCTACAACGATGGGACCTCTTGCCGTTAAATAATGATCTATTTTTAAACATTTGGTTTTAAATTCGTGAAATTTTTGCAATTTTGCCCCTTTCATTTTTTTAGCAAATGGCACAAACAAAAATAGCCCCGGAGACTTCCCTGACGGATCTGGTTGACAATACCCATATTACCATTAAAGGCGCCCGCACCAATAACCTGCGCAATGTGGACTTGCGGATTCCTAAAAACAAACTCATCGTCGTGACCGGTGTTTCCGGCTCCGGCAAGTCCAGCATTACCATGGATACGCTGTACGCCGAGGGGCAACGCCGCTACGTAGAAAGCCTGTCCAGTTATGCGCGCCAGTTTCTGGGCCGCATGAAAAAGCCCGATGTCGATTACATCCGTGGCATTTGTCCGGCCATCGCGATCGAGCAGCGTGTTACTACCGGCAACACCCGTTCGACCGTGGGTAGCATGACCGAGGTGTACGACTTTTTGCGCCTGCTCTATGCGCGGATTGGGAAATTTTACTCCCCGATTTCGGGTGAAATTGTCAAAAAACACGAGGTCTCAGACGTTATTGACTTTATTAAAAAACAGCCGGATGGTACGCGCGGTCTCATTCTAGTGCCATTCACCCATAAGTACAAAGAGCGTACGCTTGAACAGGAACTCAACCTGTTATTGCAAAAAGGCTACACGCGGGTGCATTTTGGGGGTGAAATACTGCAAATGCAGGATATGCTGGAAGGTGTGGAAACGCGCTTTGATATTACTGTGCCAGCCTACCTATTCCGCGATCAAGGGCTGACTTTACTGATGGATCGTTTCGTGGTGCAACACGCTGACGACGCCGAATGGATGCGGCTGGCTGATTCGGTGAACATCTCTTTTTACGAAAGCGAAGGAGAGTGCATCGTGCAATTGGTGAATGCCGACACACCTTCCGAACCGGTCCATTTCAACAACCGATTTGAGTTGGATGGCATAGAATTTCCGGAACCGACGCCTCAACTATTCAATTATAATAACCCGTACGGCGCTTGCCCTACCTGTGAAGGATATGGTCGTGTGCTCGGCATTGATCACGACAAAGTAGTGCCTGATAAAACTAAAAGCATCTATGACGGTGCCATTGTAGCCTGGCGCGGCGAAAAATTTGGCGAATACCAGGAATTATTTGTGCAGCATGCCCACAAGTTTGACTTCCCGGTGCATACGCCTTTTGAACAACTCACCAAAGCCCAGCAAAAACTCTTATGGACTGGTAATCAATACTTTGAAGGGATTGATGCCTTTTTCAAGGAACTGGAAAGCAAAACCTATAAAATTCAGAATCGGGTGATGCTGGCGCGGTACCGGGGACGTACGGTCTGCCCTACCTGCGATGGCGGCCGGCTGCGGCAGGAAGCCTTGTGTGTCAAAATCACCGGCAAAAACGTTTCCGAACTCACCAGTGTCCCGCTGGACGAAGTACTGGCTTTTTTCCGGATGCTCCATGAACAACTGACCGAACACGATCGCCAGATCGCGCGGCGTTTGTTGCTGGAAATTAATAACCGACTGCGGTTTATGGTGGAATTGGGGCTGGGTTACCTTACGCTCGACCGTGTTTCCAATACGCTTTCCGGTGGCGAAACCCAGCGTATTCACCTTACCCGTACCCTCGGCAGCAACCTGACCGCATCGATGTATTTGCTGGACGAACCTTCCGTCGGATTACACCCGCGCGACACCGGCCGGTTGGTGAAAGTGTTAAAAGAACTGCGCGATCTGGGCAATACCGTCGTGGTCGTGGAACATGAGGAGGAAGTCATCAAAAATGCCGATTATCTGGTCGATATGGGGCCCGAGGCGGGCGTACACGGCGGTCACGTTGTTTTTGCGGGCGACTACTCCACGATTGGCACGGCAGCGCCGGAAAGTTTGACCGCCCAGTATTTATCCGGTAAAATGTCGATTGAAACGCCCAAGATTCGCCGCAAAACGGTCGAATTCCTCACCTTGCGCGGTGCACGACAACACAATCTGAAAAATATAACGGTGCGGTTTCCTTTACACTGTCTGACGGTAGTCAGCGGCGTAAGTGGCTCGGGCAAAACGACCCTAGTGCGGGATTTACTGTTCCCGGCCCTCACCCAACACCTTCCTGACAATACCGGCAAACAACCGGGTTCGTTTGACGGATTAGGTGGGAACGTCAAGAAAATTACCCGGGTCGAATTTATCAACCAAAGCCCGATCGGTAAAAGCAGCCGCTCCAATCCGGTTACGTACGTCAAAGCGTATGATTATATCCGTGATCTGTTTGCGAGCCAGCAACTCTCCAAAATACGCGGATTCGCGCCTAAACATTTCAGTTTCAACGTAGAGGCCGGGCGCTGCGAGACCTGCAAGGGCGAGGGCGAACAGGTCGTGGAAATGCAGTTCCTGGCCGATGTGCACCTGGAATGCGAAGAATGCCGGGGCCGCCGCTTCAAGCAGGAAGTGCTCGATGTACAATATAAAGAAAAGAGTATTTTCGACGTACTCCAGTTAAGCATTGAAGCAGCGCTGGTTTTTTTCAAAGGACAAAAAGAAATTACGGATCGCCTGCAACCGCTGTTCGATGTGGGGCTGGGGTATGTGCAGTTGGGTCAATCATCCTCTACGCTCTCCGGCGGTGAGGCACAGCGGGTGAAACTGGCGTCTTTTCTGATCCGCGAGAACAGCCAGGGTCATATCTTTTTCATCTTCGACGAACCGACTACCGGACTGCATTTTCACGACATCAAAAAATTGTTGGTCGCCATCAACGCACTGGTGGAGAAAGGTCACAGCGTGCTGGTCGTGGAACACAATATGGAGGTTATTAAATCAGCCGACTGGGTAGTCGATCTGGGGCCGGAAGGTGGCAAAGAAGGCGGGAATCTGGTCTACGAAGGCACCCCGGAAGAACTGGCGAAGGAAAAGAAAAGTTACACGGGGCAGTATCTACAGGAGAAATTGTGATTTTTTTGCGGGGCGAATGCATTAATCGGCAATCATCCATCAATTTTTCTTCGGTTTATACTTCGCCTCTTCCAAAAACTTCTGCGGATCCTGGTTTTTGAGCAGTTCCTCCATGCTGGCGTCCGGATGGCGTTTCATCCAGGATTTTACGATTTGCCAGCCAAACCAGTTGCCGATTTCACCGGGGGCTTCCTGAAATAAAATCGGTGCGTTGGGGCTCGGTTGGATCAGTTTCCGAATGTCGTTGAAGTCGCTCGAATAGAGCAGTTTAAGTTCCAGCAGGCGCGCCCAGGCGGTTTGCTCATTCGCCGCACACCCTTCTATCTGCGCCCGGGTATAGCCCATGATCAGGCTATCCGGCGTATTGGGTAAAAGAGACGCTGTGACATACAGCATTTTACCGTTGCGCAGTATTTCATCCAGCAGCCGACGGGCGGGTGGCGCATCGACTACATTTTGTGCGAGTACTTTGGCCAGTCGAACCGGTATATACTCCCGGTTAAATTGCCGGCGCATATATTCCGGAAAATCTTCCGGATTGTAACCGGAGAAATTAGTCCCTAAAAAATAATCCAATCCTACTCCAATAAGACTGTCTTCCACGATAAATGCGTCGGTGTAAAATTCAGAAACGATCGTAGCGACCGCTGGCACTGGTTTTTTAGGAAAATAGTACTTATAATGCTGAAACAAGTCGCGCAAGGCCGGCTCCATTTCCCGCAAATTCCCATATACTTGCTGCACCGTATCATTCAAGCGTCGCACTTGGGTGGCACGCAAAAATCCATTTAGTGCCATCAGCGGTGTTTCTTGCGGATTTGAGGCATCATGAATCATCTGGGTCGTAAACACTGGAAGCAGCACCGGATACTTTTGGGTTATTTGTTGCAAGCCAGTTTCCAGATTATTGGTATCCAAGGCGAATAAATCCTGATCGAAGCGAAGGATTTGCACCTTTACCGGAATGTCCGACACGTCCGGTCCTTTAGCATCACTGCCGCAAGCCTGACAAAAAAAACCAATAACCAGTAATGCCAAACCGCTACCGATGTTATTTCGCCAAAAACTTGTAAGGCGGGAAAAAACCGCGACTTTTGCGGTGGAATTTGAATCGAACATTTTTCTAATCATTTTTTCGACCCAGGCGGGTCGGTTTTTAAAACTGCAAAAAAACTGCACATTATGAAAAAAATTGCCACGCTCCTTTGCTTTTCTCTTTTTGTACTTGCCGCAGTGTCCGCACAGTCGTCCGACGGCACTGGTTTCCGATTCGGCGTGCACGTTAGCCCTACGCTTTCCTGGATGAGTACTTCCGATAAAAAAATCGAAAATGTAGGGAATAATCTCGGCCTTAAACTGGGCGTGCAGGGCGAAATCTACTTCGCGCCCAACTACGCCATCGTGACCGGATTGGGATTTGGATTTAACCACGGCGGTACGCTGCAAAATGGTTATCCGGAAGGTGTTTTTTGGGCTAAATCCGACCTGAGCGATCGTCGCTTCGATACGTTGTCGATGAACGCTAAATTACACTACCGTGTAACGTACGTTGAAATCCCGTTCGGCTTGAAACTGCGCGGCGGCTCCAATGAAGACTCTCCATTGAAATACTACGCCGAAATTCCGGTCTTTACACTGGGTTTTGTGACCAAATCGTTGGGGGATATCCGCGGTACCAACGACCAGAATACGGAAGATGAAGATATTCGAAAAAGCGTAAACGGGCTATCGCTTTCGTGGGGTCTTGGCGCGGGCATCGAATATGAACTCGCTACCAGCGCTACGCTGGTGGCCGGCCTGTCTTTTCAAAAACAGTTTACAGATCTTACCGACGACGGTGGTTCTGTTTTGAAAAATAATGCCTATGTGAAAGAAAATTCCAAAGGTAATTTCGGCGCACTAACGTTGAAAATCGGTGTATTCTTCTAAAGAAGTGCAGGCGTTAAAAGCGAAAAAGTGAAGGCGGCAATACACCCGCAGACACTTGATTTTCAACGCCTTCACTTTTCACCTTTCATTTATTGCAATACAAATGACCAACTTGCGCGCCACCATCGAAGCCGCTTGGGACGACCGTTCCCTGTTACAACAAGATTCTGTTCGCCAGACTATTCGCCAGGTGGTCGCCCACTTAGACGCTGGTGAATTGCGCGTAGCCGAACCCACTTCCGAAGGCGGTTGGATTACGCACGAATGGGTTAAAAAAGCCGTCATCCTTTATTTCCCAATCCAGGAAATGCAGACGATCGAAGTCGGGCCCTTCGAATACTACGATAAAATTCCGTTGAAAACGGGATTCGCCCAAAAGGGCGTCCGGGTAGTGCCGCAAGCATTGGCGCGATTTGGCTCATTCATTGAAAGAGGCGCGATTTTAATGCCTTCTTATGTAAATATCGGGGCTTGGGTTGGTAGCGGCACGATGGTAGATACGTGGGCCACGGTTGGCTCCTGCGCACAGATCGGCCGCAATGTGCACCTGGCTGGCGGCGTTGGTATCGGTGGCGTACTCGAACCCCCACAAGCCACACCGACTATTATTGAAGATGAGTGTTTTATCGGCTCGCGTTGTATTGTTGTAGAAGGCGTGCATATTGAACGGGAAGTGGTATTAGGCGCTAATGTAGTACTGACCCAAAGCACGCATATTATCGATGTATCCGGTGCGGAGCCGGTGATCCATCGTGGCCGTGTCCCGGCGCGCTCCGTCGTGATTCCGGGGAGTTATACCCGCCAATTCCCCGCCGGTGCTTATCAGGTGTCTTGTGCGCTTATTATCGGGCAACGCAAGGAAAGCACCGATAAAAAAGTGTCGCTCAACGATGCGCTCCGCGATTTTCAAGTAGCCGTGTAACGATCTTATCATGCAGAAATCCATCGAAATAACCACAACCCAAAACGTAACCATCGAGTACGAACTGGCCTCTTTGCGCGATCGGATACTTGCCTGGCTGTTAGACGCGCTGATCGTAACCGTCGGCTATATCATCTTTGTAGTAATCATATCCCTGATTTTCAGTTCTTTTTTTGAGGGTGGCGGATGGGGAATCGCGCTCGGCATATCTTCGTTTTTACTGTATTTTTTGTACAATATCCTGATGGAGATCCTGAACCGGGGACAAACGTTTGGGAAAAAAGCGCTGGAAATAAAAGTGGTGCGGCTGGACGGCAAAGACCCGGAATGGAGCGATGTAGTGCTGCGCGCATTGCTGCAACTGGTAGATGCCCTGGGTTCTTTTGGGGTTATCGGCGCTATGCTGATCAAAACAACGGGTAAAAGCCAACGTTTGGGCGATATGGCGGCAAATACCACGGTCATCCGAGCCTTTAGTTCACGCAACCAATTTCGCCTCGACGACATCTTAAGCATTGCTTCACTGGGAAGTTATCAGCCGGCTTTTCCACAGGTACGCAATCTGAGTGAACAGGATATGATTTTTATCAAAAATGTGATCAGCCGGCATCAACATTACCCCAATGCCGCCCATGCGGAAGTAGTAGACGCACTAATTGCACATTTGCTGCCCCGACTGGAATTGACTGAGTTGCCGCATTATCCGGTGGAATTTCTGCGCACATTGCTGCGTGATTACATCGTACTGACGCGCTAAAATCGAAGTACGCGGGTACAATTTGCAAACATTTGTACGATCCGGCTGTTTATGAAAAATATTCTCCGATAAATCGCCTGCCTAAAAACAGTTGCTTTGTTTGATTATAAGCGATTGAAATTCAATTTTGCCGACAGGATATTTTTCCGTCGAATTGCTAACATCAAATATCTTAATGATGGCTCCCTGGTTATTTTATACACTTGTGACGCTGGCCGCCTGGGGCGGTATGGAATTCATGGCTTGGTTTACCCATAAATATGTGATGCACGGTCTGTTATGGGTTTGGCATGAAGATCACCATCGGCCCAAGCATGAAAAAGAAGGTTTTTTTGAAAAAAACGATCTCTTTTTCCTTATTTATGCCATTCCTTCGATGTGCTGTTATATTTATGGCAGCAGCACGCCGCATTTTTGGGTGCTGTTCGTCGGCGTTGGTATTTCACTCTATGGGCTGACCTACTTTCTCATCCATGACGTTTATATTCACCAACGCTTCAAATGGTTCCGTCAGTTGGACAGCAAATACTCGCGGGCAATTCTGCGCGCGCACGGCGCCCACCACGCCAAAACTACGAAGGAAGAGGGCGAATCATTTGGGCTGCTGGTCGTAGACACGAAATTTTTCAAGAAGCGCACTACTAAAAATAACGAGCAACTGACCGAGGCATAAAATAAAAAGCAGCGAATCCGCTTTTGGAGACGCTGCTTTTTCTGTAATGCCTTGTACGGGTGAGTCATTGTACTCAATTATAATTACGAGTGTCCTTCGGATACGGTTTTTTATCCATCGAATTTTCTTTCTTTTTTCTTCCTTTGCCGGACGATGACCGG
>JBBRDQ010000046.1:0-25960 GCA_038203695.1 Chitinophagales bacterium | reverse complement strand
GCTCCACCGCCGGGCGTCACGATCGCTTTGCCATTGGTGCCGTCAGTACACAAAGGCGGCGTGGTAGCAATGGTCGCCGTAATGGCAATCGGTTGATTGACCACTACGGTACTGCTTTCCGTACATCCATTGGTATCGGTCAGCGTAACAGTGTAGGTGCCGGCGGTCAGGTTCGGGTTATTCGGTGTCGCAGGGCCATTATTCCATTTGTACTGGTACGTAGCGGTTCCACCGGTTCCATTAGCCAAGACCGCGCCGGATGGCTGGCCAAAACATTTGGCATTGGTAACGATCGTAGCCAGCGCCAAATCCGTGGGCTGGGTGAGGGTCGCCGAGGCGGTTGTCGTGCAATTGCTGGCATCGGTAATGGTTACCACATAATTGCCGACCGTTAAATTCTGCGCAATCGGGGTGGTTTGTGCCGCCGCATCGCTCCATGTATAGGTGTAAGGCCCTGTTCCACCAGTAACACTAGTCGCGATCCGGCCGTTATTGCCGCCGAAACAACTTATATTCTGTTGGACGGTGGCTGTAGTGACGAGCGCTTGCGGTTGGGTAACTACAATTTGTAACGTGGTGTCGCAACCCAATAGGTCGGCGATAACAGCAGTGTACGTACCAGGGGTAAGATTGGTAAAACTGCCCGTGGTATTTGTGGTGGTGTTGAGGGTAAACGTGTAGGGTGGATTCAGGTTATCAGGCGTAAGATTGATAACGCCGTTGTTTTGGCCAAAACAGCCATTGGCGGTCGTAGCCACATTGACTGCCGGACTTTGGCAGTTAACGCAATTAGCCGTGCCGATTACCGCCGGACAATCCGTGACCGGCCCAATGGCCCGCACTTCGATATTTACGACCGTAAAAACCGGCACGTTCAGGACCGTATGGGATTTATTACCGTTTGGGGCTATCCAGCCGCCGCCATTGACATTCACTTGATAACCCGTTGCATCGACTACATCCGTCCAGGAAAAAGTCATGTTATTATTAACGGTGCCCATGCAGGTAACCGTAGGGGCTAACAAAGCCGAACCGACGATTATATGCACCGAATCGTACACTGCACAACCATACGAGTCGGTCGCTTTGACCACATAAGTAGTGGTTTGGGCCGGATTAGCATTGACCATGGGGCAAGTGGGGCAATCCAGACCGGCTGTCGGGGTCCATTCGTAGTTAATTTTATAGGAAGGCTCGAACGTAATGGTCCAGTCATTAATCGTACCGACAAAGCCATTCTGGTCGTCTACCACCTGTAATTTCCAGGTTCCGTTAGAGGGATAGTCATTATCCCATAAATCCGACCACGGCCCCTCTGGAATCCAATTGCCGGTAAAAGGTGCCAAGGCAGGACCGCTATTGGCAATCTGCATAGTGGCCACCGGCGTAAAACAGGTATTGATATAGTCATTGGCATTACCGCCGTTGTCGGTACTCAACTCCACAAATTGCCCGCTTGGAGAAACAAGGAATATATTCAGGTCATCGTCCCAGGCATGGGTAATATTCATACACACCGAGCGGATCATGCCAGGTTCCAGTTTAACCGGTTGCACCCCGAAAACATTGATTGGTGATGAAATAGCGGTATTGACCGGCGCAATATTGAAGTCCTGCGTATTGGTAAAAGTAGGAGCGGCAGGTACCGGGATGGCCAGCGTGCCGTTAAAAACCAGGGGTTGTGCACTGCCCAGGCAATAAGTGGTATCGGGCCGCAACATCGGATTAATGATCGCATTGTCGCGCATATACATATAGATGGTGTCGCGGTGACAAGGATCGCGACGCACATCGATGGCGATATATTCAATGCCTTCAACCAGGTTGTCTTCGAAGGCGATTACCGGCACCGTAATTTGCTGCTGTCCGGCCGGAATCACCAGATTGGAAGCGATTGGTTGGTAATCAACCCCATTGATGGCAGTTCCGAGGATGTTATAATCAATCACGAAATCCTGGGTCTGCACTTCCGGCAACTTGAAGGTCAGCGACCCTTCTGCACAGCCTTCGGTAACAGTTCCGTCGGCACTGACGGTGGCCGCCTCTACTTTCAGCGAACCGGTACCGAAACTTTTTGCTTCCAGGAAGACACCTGAGTCGTAGTTAGGGTCGCCTACGTCGGCGATGGCCAGTTTGATGGTATATTCCTGACATGGTACTACGATCGCCTGTGCCGTGAAAATATCGGTAAAACCATCGTAGACGGGTTGTTTGTTGGTATTGTTGTTATCGTTGTAATATTGCCCATTCACGGCAGGACAGGTAAAGCCATTATTTGGGTGCAGGTTATTGATGGCGACGGCCTGATTCGTAGTCGGAATAATGGCAATATTAGTCGGCGTAGGATAACCCGGTCCCTGGATAAAAAAGCCGAACACGTCGTTGAAGTTGGAACAGGCAAATTCCGGATACTCCTCGGAGGCAAAACAATAGCGGAACCGCAAGGTGTCGGAAGTAGGCACGAATTTAATGGTATAAACCGCCACGTCGCGCAATAAACTGGTCGCTATCGCCGCAAGGCTTACTTCCGTAGAGCCACCCGTATTGTCGTTATTGGCAAAATCGTTGCCCACGCCGTTGGCACCGTCGAGCACATTGGTCGATTCGGCGCGACCGGTGGTAAGAATAATGCCACGCTCCAGGCCGATCGATTGTGTACCGCCGCTGAAATAGCCTACACCAGTTGGATCACCCGTGTAGATGATGCTGGTGACATCCACGCCACTGCCTAGAAAGACATTCGAGATAAGATTTTGCGGGGTGTAAGGAGGGGTATTGCCTGAGGTCACTTCCAATAATTGGCCATGCGCCGTAAAAACGCAAGCAAGGAAAAGGGCCGAGGTCAGTAATTTCTGTACGTACGTGTTTGAACAGCTCATCCGGTGTGTGTGTAGATAGTTTTAGATCCCGATTACTTTTCAGAGACTTACAACGGGACAACGACGGGGTAAAATGGATTAACTGTGAGCGGATTAAAATTAAGACGGGCTAAAAATAGACGTTTTATGTAATTTAAACCCTATGACAAGGAGAAAATAATTTTGATTAGTTGCCGGACTGCGCTGGTCCGGCGATATGCGAATCAGCGTTAACCGGCCCACGTTCATTACATATCCTGCAAAACCGGCGATTTATCTAAATCTGAATCCATTTGGCGCTGGGCTTTGTTTCATTTGCAGGTTTAAAACGTAACACACTTATCGCACATCCATCTCTCGATTTTACAAAATGAGTCAATTTTTTAAGTTTCTTTTTGCTTCTTGCCTGGGTACCGCACTGGCGCTGGTACTGTTGGTATTCCTGGGCATTTTTTCCCTGGCTGGATTGGTTGGATCTGCATCTGAGTCAAAAGCCGTTAATGTTAAAGCAAATACGGTGCTGGAACTTAGTTTCGACCATCCTATTCCGGAAAAGACTAACAATACGCCACTTGAACCCTTCGACCTGGAACAAAAGGACGTACTCGGACTGACGGACATGGTCGCGGCCATTCAAAAAGCCAAGACCGACCCCGATATCAAGGGCATCTATATGAACGCAACGATGGTGCAGGCCGGTAAAGCGACGTCCTCGGTCTTGCGGGCTGCACTGCTGGATTTCAAGACCTCGGGTAAATTCATCGTATCCTACGCCAATTATTATTCTCAGGGCGCTTATTATCTGGCTTCCGTTTCGGACAGCCTGATGCTCAATCCGGTCGGTGCCGTAGACTACCGCGGGCTGTCGTCGATGATTACCTATTATAAAGGTATGCTCGACAAACTGGATATACAGATGAAAATCTTTTATGCCGGTAAGTTCAAAAGCGCGACGGAACCATTGCGGATGGACAAAATGAGTCCGGAAAACCGCCTGCAAGTGCGCGAATACCTCACCGCATTGAACGACATTATGATGCGCGATATCGCGGCCAGCCGTCATATTTCCGAAGCGGAACTGCGCAGTGCTGCCGACAATTTTGCCGGTATGGGCGGCGAATCAGCCGTGAAAGCGCATTTAGTCGACCGCCTGGCTTATGAAGACGAAGTGTTTACGATGATCAAAAGTAAACTGGGGCTGGAAGAAAAAGATAAACTCAACCGCGTTAGCCTGGAAGATTACGCCAAGGCGCGCGGCAAAAACACCAATTTCTCCACCAAAGATAAAATCGCGGTGGTGTATGCCGAAGGCACGATCATGGATGGTGAGGAAGGCGATGCCGGTACCATTTACGACGGCGCATTTGTGACAATTTTACGCAAAATTCGCCAGGACGAAAGTATCAAGGCGATTGTTTTGCGCATCAATTCACCGGGGGGCAGCGTACTGGCTTCAGAAAATATCTTCCGGGAAGTAATGCTGTGCAAACAAGCCGGCAAGCCCATCGTCGTAAGTATGGGCGATGTAGCGGCTTCCGGCGGTTATTATATCGCCTGTCAGGCCGATAGTATTTTCGCGGAACCCAATACGATCACCGGTTCCATCGGCGTATTCGGTACCATCCCGATGCTGGATAAAACCATGAAAAATAAACTGGGTATCACCTACGATACCGTTCTGACCGGTCGCAATTCGGCATTCGGTTCACCTTTCCTGCAGTTTTCCCCCGAACAGGATGCCATGATCCAGCGCCGGATTGAGACTACTTACGAAGACTTTTTACAGAAAGTAGCACTGGGACGGCATAAAACCCGCGACGAAGTGAATGAAATCGCCCAGGGCCGTGTATGGCCGGGTACTCGCGCGAAAACCATCGGTTTGGTCGACGACCTTGGGGGTCTCGATCGCGCGTTATCGGCTGCCGCCAAACTGGCCGGTCTCGAAAAATACCGCACCACCGAATACCCACGCACACAAACCGGACTGGAACAGTTTATTGGAAAATTGACCAAAAGCAAAGATAAAGACGATGGCGTACGGGCCTGGATCGTGCAAAAAGAACTGGGTGAGATGTATCCGATTTACAAGGCGATCCAGGATATGCAACGCAGCCAAGGTATTCAGGCGCGGTTGCCGTATGAGTTGATTATTCAGTAGGGACGAATAGGATCGTTATATGTACGACACTGCCCGTATAGTTTGATTCCATCGATGTGGAGCCAAATTATACGGGCAGTGTCGTAAAGAGGCAAATTAAATTTACCTGTTTTAGCGCAATACGGCTAGATCAGCACTTTTTGGGAATCAACTTTGATGTACCTATTCGCATTACTAGTCTATTTTTCTAAGTATACGTACCAGATAATTTTTTCTAATGAACAAACCATCTACGATTGTCAGATTCCGGGCTTATACCAATCATCTGTTTTGCTATCTACTTATCCTGTGTTGTACTTTATGGATTGCGCCAGCAGCGCTGGCACAGGACAATGCTGCGCCCGCCCGGGATGACCGCAATGGCGTGTCTGTTTTCGACCTGGTTTTAATCAGTAAACATATCCTGGGTGTAGCGCCATTGACCAGTCCTTACCAGTTAATCGCGGCGGACGTGAACAGATCGCATTCAATTACCACTTTTGATGTTGTTACACTAAAAAAGTTGCTTCTGGGTATTAACGACACCTTAGCGGATAATACTTCCTGGCGTTTTGTGCCAAAAAACTATGTGTTTCCAAATCCATCAAATCCTTGGGATAGTGCATTTCCGGAAAATTATACCCATACGGTCGGCCGCACCGACACCAATTTTTACGCCATAAAAATCGGCGATGTCAACCACAATGCAGTCACCAACAATCTTCTACAAGCCGAAGAAAACCGACAAAATAACCTCTCACTCGGTTATGCCAATACCGGCGGAAAACGCGGTCAAATGGTCGAAATCCCGGTCTTTATGCAGCAAACCGCCGACCTGGCAGCCTGGCAAATGGCGCTGCAATACAATCCCGATGCCCTCAAAATCAAAGGTATACGCTGGACCACTATTGCGCAGCCTACACAAGAACAAGATCAGGACTGGCATATTGTCGTGTCAGGCCAGTTGCGCTTATTGTGGATGGATCGTACCGGTACGGCCGTTCACCTGCAACCCAACGCTCCGCTGGCTTATGTGCAGGTAGAATTGCTGCGCGACCAGCGCGATCTCACAGAAGCGTTGCACCTGTGGTCGGCAAAAGAAAGTATCGCAAGTGAAGGTTATACGGATCAGGGCGTCCCGGCCACTTTTTCCCTGGCACCTGTACGCAACTACCAGGCTCCGGCCATTCCCCCTCCGCCGGCCATTGCTCCCAAACCTACCTGGACGGCGACGGTATATCCCAATCCGAGCCGCGGGCAGTTCCGCATCGAAGTGAGTTTGCCGGAGGGCGGTAGCGGGACGATCGCGTTGTACGATGCCCTGGATCGCAGTTGCGCGACAAAACCCTGTACGTTTGCGCCGGGACTGAATGTGGTCACGTCGGCACAATTGTCCGCGCTTTTGCCGGGACAATATACATTACGGGTGGATACGCCGCTGGGGCGGCAGACGCTGCGGTTGATGATAAGAGATTTAAATTGATTGACGATTGCCGATTTTGCAAGAAGGGTTATCTTACATCTTTACAAACCTCTTAGTCACACTGCCTTTGTCCGTGCGAATCGTAACCGCATAAACACCGGCCGGTAGCGCGGCGACATTGGTTTGGAACGTGCTTTTTGCGCCGTTCGTAGCAGTCGTAAACACGTTTTGCAGCGTACGGCCCTGCGCATTTTTCACCGAAAGCGTGCAATCTCCGGCGGGTACATCCGCGAAAGCCACCGTTAGCACATTTGTAACCGGGTTCGGTAATAACTGTACATCCAGCGCCCACTCCGGTGTCACGGTGCGGACGATCGTCGAATCAACCAGTGCCGTGGCAGGTATCCGGGCACTTGTACAAATATATCCTTTGGCGGCTACTTCCCAGTTATAGAAATAGTAATACCGCGTTTCATCCACGTTGGAATTTTTGATGACGACTACATCGGGTATCACGTATGGGTAGGTTACGCCTGAATCGCTGCGGCGCAATTGTGGTCCGGTCGTACCGAACGTTGACAGATTGACATCTTCGTCGGTAGTCAGTTGCAAATCGGTGCCGGGTATAATGTCAAAATCCAGGGTCACAATGCTGGTTCCCACCGGAATATCCACTATTTTGGATGACAGGATCTGGGCATTGTCGTCCTGCAGGTTTATCTGACGGATACCTGCTTTATTGGTGTACACTTTTACCCGGCTCAGGTGAAAGGGAGCCAGACAGTCGAAAATGATAGAACCGTTGAAATTAGCGCTGCCAAAAGCACCGCCCTGGTGGTTGATCTGCCCGGTAACCTGGTCGGGTTGGTCAAAGTTAGCCACATTTTCCGCCCAGAAAGTAGTCGTGGCGGCGAGTGGAATGGTTGTGTAGGTGTTACCATTAAAAAGCAGATTGCCGCCGGTCGGCGCATCGTACCAAAGGACAGAGTCGCCGGTAGCCATAAGGGTGGCCGGTAAATTAATGCCCACTGTATCGGCTGTTGTCACAGGTGTACCGCCATCCAGGACGTTGATTGTCGTTGGGGCAGAACTAAATGCCTGGCACAGACCCGGCGTCGCTACCGAATAATTACCGGCCTGGGTCACTATCAATGACTGGGTGGTAGCACCGTTGCTCCACATGTAAGATGCGGCGGGAGATGCGGTCAATACGACGGATCCGCCGGCACAAAAAACTGAATCACCGATCGTGGTTACCATCGGGATATCTACCGGATTGACAATGACATTGATCGTATTGGAGACGGCTTCACAACCCGCGGCTGCCGCTACGGTTACTTTGTAAGATCCTGCATCCTGTGCGGTAATGACCTGGGTCGTCGCACCGTTGCTCCACAAGTAAGTGTAACCGGCCGGCGCTTCCAGTGTTACACTTTGTCCGGAACAAAAAGTCGTTGTGCCCGCTGCGGTTGCTTGCACTGCCAGAATCAGACAACCGCCTTCCTGTAGTGTAACGTATTGATCGACAGCCGGTTGCAGCACTACATCTTTCACGCCGGAAGGCCAGTGTACGATCACGGAGTCGATTTGGGTAACTTGTCCCATCCCGAAATCGATCTGCATCGAATTCATGATCCCGTAACTCTCGCCCGAGCGCACCTCCCGTACTTGCGTGCCTAAAGCACTGTACAAAATTATTTTAGCGCCCACGGCACTGCGGTTACTTTGCACCCCGCGCAGGTTGAGGCCGAAGTAGTGGTTATTATTGCCGGCATTCATCCACAGAATATCCGGATTCGAAGTGGGCGTGGTATAGATCGCGCCGTACCCGGCATAGATATCCTGAAATCCGTCGTGGTTCAAATCGCCGATTGCAAAAGACTCAAAAGGTTTGGTGGTAAAAAGGCCGGCCACTTCGCTGAACGTTTTATTGCCGTTGTTGTGAAACAGGTAATGATCGCCACCGGCCACCAGGATATCGACGTATCCGTCATTGTCGAAGTCCCGGAACACGCCCTGGATGGGAATTGCGGAAATTTGATTCAATAGACCCGATATGGGGGTGATATCAGTGAAATGTCCGGCACCGTCGTTTTCCAGCAACTGACTGGAAACGTCGTGGTTGGTGATAAAACAGTCAAAATCGCCATCGTTGTCGATATCGCCGAAATCGGCTGTCCAACTTTGCGCGCCAATGCGCAAACCGGCCGTATTGCTGATATCCTGCGTGTACGTGCCGTTGCCATTATTGAGAAAAAGTTGGTTGATGCGCCGGGCATCCGCCGCATCATTCACGCCCTGCCGGCATTTAGCGATATACAGATCCAGGTCACCATCATTGTCTATATCGGACCAGACGGTACCGTAATTGCCCGAATTGTCGGAGGAGGGAACCGTAGCCAGGTTCATCCAGGTGGGCTGGTACACCAAATGCCCGGTACCGTCATTGCCGAAAACCCGTGATGTGCCGTCATCGTGACAGACGAATGCATCCAGCCAGCCGTCGCCGTTGATATCGGCAAAATTGACACCCTGCACAAAAGTGCTGGGCTGCGTAATATTGATCATACTGTACGCCGAACCGTCGCCATTGGCCGTGACAATTTTGATTCCGTCGTAATCGCCCCCTGTTAAAATATCGGCAAAACCATTGTTGTCCAGATCCGCTGCGCATATACCCCATTGGCTTTCGTTTGAGACGGACGTAACATCTTTATGGGAAAACCGGTCGTTTGGCGCTGTTTGAAACTCGATGGCCAGTTCGTGGCCCTTGTTCATGCGTACGATGTCGTCCATACCGTCGCCGTTCATGTCCAGTACGGCAATCGCCACGCCGCTGTAGTGATTGGCCGGCGTAAGCAGTTGATTTTTGTTAATAAAATTGGTCTGGGCCGGTAAATTGGCCCCGATTAGGATTAAAGAAAGCACTAACAGGTTCAGATGTTTCATGTACAAGGATTGTTTTATTGTAAAAAGCGGGGCAAGGTAGATGGTAGCGGTTTTTGGGCCGTACAAATTATGAAGTTCGCAAATAGAAGACAGTGTTAATAATGAAACCTAAACTAGACCGGGGTACTTATACGTGGCGCAGCAGGTTGGACTGCTGGAAAGCGGCGCGGGTAAAGGCCCAGGTGGGTGCGCCGCTGGCCAGGCGTATTTGCTCCCAGCCGGTCACGTCCTCATCCAAAAAACGGAACACCAGTTCGGTCGGTAAATGGCGGAACAGATCGCTGAAAATACGGCCGCCCAGGCTATTATCATTGCGCAATACGCGGAGAAAGATGCTGTCAAAGGCACGAAACCGCCAGGGTGACTGGAGCAGTGCAGTATCGGGAGCGCCGGTAGCCGCCCACGCGGCCGCAAACGCGCGCAATTTCCGCTGGGTTCGCTTAAAAGCGTATCCACTGGACGCCTTGACAAAACCGCCGGCTATACCGATATTAATTACCCGGCCGTCTGCAGGTGGCTTAAAAGCATAATCGGTCATTGGAATTACGCCAAATTCCGTTTCAACTACCTGAAAATCAGTGATGTGCAGCAATTGTTCGATATACAACCGCAATTGTTGATCGTATTCTTCGGCCTCGCACAGACGTGGCGAAAACACCGTAAACTCTACCAATGCTCGGGTAGGTGTAAATGGCAAAACATACACAAACCGGGTTTCACCTTTCTGGTCCAGGCGGTAATCCATTAAAGTAGCGATATTCGGTTCGAAAACCGGCTTCCCAGTTTCAATAATCCAGCCTTTAAAATGCTGTAATAGCCAAGTGAAATTGTCGGGTTTTTTCGCTTGCGCGATCGGCGTCAGGGGAGGATTGGGGTACAAGGAGTTTGCTGCCGGCAAAAGCGGTGTGGCAGTCAGCGCGCTGTTGAGTATCCATGCAGCAGTAAAGGTGCCCTGGTCGGTTTCCACCGTACCGATCCCTGCATCTATGGATATGATCTGAGCAGTAAACTGTTGAATGTGCGCATATTGTGCTAATTCTTTTTTCGCCCAGTTATAAAAATCCAGCCCGCGCACCATACAGTAACGATACGGTGCCAATTGCAATGTGGTCTGAAAGGTCGCGCTAAAAAATCGGCATTGCTCCCACTGTTGAAATATCACCGGTGGCAAATCCTCGGTATCCGTAGCCCAAAAACACCAGGTGCGATCATTGCGGGTCTTATCGTCGCGATCGATGAGCAGAATGCGTTTGTCGCGGAATGCCGGGTATTTTGCCAGTTCAAGCGCCATGGTGAGTCCTGCAAGTCCGCCACCGGCCAGTATAATATCGTAGGAAGTGCTGGTCATTGTGTCTGAATTGGTTATTTTCGCAGGGCCGGACCGTTTCTTTTTAACATAAAGGATGCGGTGCCGGAAAATAAAAATGCCCCGCGACCGGTAGCATCTGTATTTTTGCGGGTCAAATATTGGTTTAAAAATTAGCAATCAAAAAATTACGATGGAAAACAGCCTTTTGAAAACAATGTTCGGCCTAAGCCTGGCCATTTTTCTTTGCAGCAGCTGTACGCGCAGCGCTAGTCTCACCGTGTTGCAACCAGCCCAGATGCGGCTGCCCGAACACATTGCCAAAGTCGCCGTAGTCGACCGCAGCAAGCCCTCCAGCGGCTGGCTGAATGTGCTGGAAGGCATTCTCACCGGCGAGGCGATCGGCCAGGACCGGCAAAGCCGCTCCGAAGCCGTGCAAGGACTCACGACGATGCTAACCCGTACCCCCCGCTTTCAGGTGATTCGTACCGGGATCGAAATGACCGGCAGCAAAGCCGGTAATAACCTGCCACAACCACTCGCCTGGTCCGAAGTGGAGCGTATTTGCGCCGATTACTCCGCCGACGCACTCGTTACCATCGAGTCGTTCGACTCGGATAACAGCACCTCGTCCCGCAAAGTGGAAACCAAGCGCAAGGATAAAAATGGCAAGCAGTATATCGATGTCAGTTACAGATCGAACCAGCGAACCAGCGTGCGTATCGGCTGGCGCATGTACGACCCCGTTACCAAAATTATTCTCGATGAATACGTCACCGACGACCACCTGGAACGCGACGGGAGCGGTAGTACCGAAAGAGCGGCGATGTCCAATCTGCCTTCTGCCGTATCGGTCACGCGCCTGGTCGCCGCCAGTGTCGGCAAAGAATACGGCGCGCGCATCGCGCCGGTGTACGTCAATGTGAGTCGCAATTATTACGTCAAAGCCAAAGGGTTTAAAGATGAAATGAAACAGGCAGCCAGTTATGCTTCCGGCAACGACTGGAAGCGTGCCGCCGGTGCCTGGAAGAAAATTGCCGAACCGGGCAACCCCAATCCCAAATCTGCCGGCCGTGCTGCCTATAATATGGCGGTTGCCGCAGAAATGAGCGGCAACCTCGACCTCGCACTCGAATGGGCGCGCAAAGCCTACAGCGAATACGGCAACAAAAAGGCGCGGAATTACATCGACATCCTGCTACAGCGGCAGAACGACGCGCGCAAAGTGGAGTCGCAAATGAATACTAATAAAGTCTAAATGGCCAGTATCAACGCACAAAATACCGCAACGCCCGGCACAGGTCTCACGGAAGACGACATCAAGCGAAAATTCGTGCCTTTTTTGCGCGATTTCTACCGCAATCGGTACGAACCGATGCCCAATACCGTCGAGGTCGAACTCGACAATGTCAGCGATGAAGGATATGTGGCAGATGGTAAAATAACGTTCCGCAAAAGCGACGGCTCGCCATTCGTCTGCACCTACGAGGCCACCTCCCGCGACAAGGTAGACGAAGTGAAATTCGCGCGCAATGTCCTTTATTTTCTCTGGGATTGTGTGGCGTTTGCCGCGCTTGGCACAGCGGTGTTATACGGATTCTTTTATGCGACCCGCTTGCGCTGGCTGATCGATCTGGGCTGGACCGGCAATTTCGGCCTGTTGATCGGCCTTTATATGATCGTTTTTTTCGCCTGGTATTTTACCATGCACAACTGGAAAAAGTACCGGTTTATCCACGCGGTCGAACAATTCAAACGCTATCAGGTCGATGAGCAATGGATCGCACTGGCCGAGGACGTTTTTCCAGCACCCACGGATCCCTATCTGATCGAACTGCGCAATCAATGTATCTACCACGGCTTTGGGCTGGCGATAGTGCCGGCCGAAGGGCTGGTGCGTAAATTACGCGACCCGTCGCGGCTCGCCATTTTTGGCAAGGATCGCAAAATCGCGCATTTTGTGACGCGCACCCAATGGTACCAGGCGATGTCGCAAAATGTAAGCCAGGGCGTAGCGCGCTATCGCGCGCCTGATACCTTGCAAGTATGGTGGAATAAAATCATTCGCCCGATTGATTATCAGGTGATCGACCCGATCCGGCGCGGCTTTTGGCGGCTGTTTAGCCGGCCGCTGGGAGAAACGGCTTCAGCCTATACGCGTTTCATGGAAGGGCAGAATGTCCAAAAATGGATGTGCCTGCTGGCCATCGTCGTCCTGTCACCGCTGGTTTGGCGCGTGTTGAGTTTCCGCGATGTAGAAATTGCCGATCTCGATAAACTCCAGCGCTGGGAAGGAGGAAAAAATCCGGAAGAAGAAGCGGGTTACAGGCCGGACGACCGCCGTGGCATCGTTTCCGGCATTTCCAAACAGTTCCCCGAACCGATCGAAGCCGACGTGACCACCATTGATCTTTCTTCGGGTACAGAAGATGAAACGCCCACCATTACGCTATCCGGTGGAGACGATGAGACAACCCCTGCCGCCTCAACCCGAAAGGTACGGCCCGTAAAACCACTCGCCAAGCGGATCCCCAAAGTCGATATTTGCGCGCAGGTAAAAGGTAAACGCGGGTGGTTGATCCAGGACAACGTTTTTTCTACCAAAGCCGGGGCGGACACGCGTTTAGCCACATTACAAAAGAAAAAGATTGCGGCCTCGATCATTTGGCGAGGCTGCCTCGAAAGCGGTACAGAAGGATACGTCATCTGGCTGGGCGACCTGCAAATGGATGAAAAAGTGGCCCGAAAACAGGCCGCCACCC
Organism: Chitinophagales bacterium; assembly: GCA_038203695.1. GTDB lineage: Bacteria > Bacteroidota > Bacteroidia > Chitinophagales > Saprospiraceae > M3007. The sequence continues at coordinate 12,525 of JBBRDQ010000046.1, read as the reverse complement.
TGCAAAAGACGTTACAGAATGCAAAGGTGGCGGACGGTAAAGTTATCGTGCGGAAAGTAGGGGAGTGACTACCCCTTTTTCTTGAACCGGTAGGAGTATAAATCCGGTTCACCTTCGTAATACCCGTCTAGTACCAGGTTGTTATGCGCATTTTGTAGCGCATCAACCGCTTCGGGCATAGAAGTAATGCGGTTGCCATTGATACTGGTAATGACAAATCCAGGCTGCATATTGGTTTCAAAAACCGTACTTTCCCGACGGATACTACCGACGATCGCGCCTTTCAAATTCAATTTTTGCCGCTCCTCGCGGGTGAGATCCCGTATACTTAAACCCAACTCCGGATCCAATTCGTCGCCTTTGGCCCGACCGACCGTGGTGGCATTGTTGCTGTCTTTCAATATAATAGTGGTGCGGACCTTAGTGCCGTTGCGCCAGTACTCGAGTGCAATCTGGTCGCCGGGACGGAATCGGCCAATATTCTCCTGCAATTCCGCCGTACTGCGGATGTGCGCCGAATTAAGTCCGGTCACTACATCCCCGGTTTGGAGTCCCGCTTCGGCTGCTGCGCCATTGGTGGTCACCCGGTTGATATACACCCCTTCGGCATTGGGTAGACCTACGTCGCGCGCCGTTTCGCTGTTCAGGTCTTCGATACTTACGCCCAGATAGGCGCGTTGCACTTCGCCAAATTCACGCAGGTCGCGTAGGACTTTTTGCACTAAATTACAGGGGATGGCAAACGAGTAACCTTCGTAACTGCCTGATTCGGTGATAATTGCTGTATTGATGCCAATCAATTCGCCGGCTGTATTCACCAGCGCGCCTCCGCTGTTTCCGGGATTAACGGCCGCATCAGTTTGGATAAACGACTCGATGCTGGCCCCCCCGCCAAGAATGTTAATATTTCGCCCTTTGGCACTGACAATACCGGCCGTAACCGTGCTTTCCAGGTTGAACGGATTCCCCACCGCTAATACCCATTCGCCCACCCGGATCGAGTCGCTATTGCCAAAAAGAATAAAGGGAAGGTTAAATTCTTCAATTTTTATCAACGCAATATCGGTAGAAGGGTCGGAACCCACGACCTTTGCCTTGTACTCGCGTTTATCGGATAGCGTAACCTTTACATCGGTGCTGCGTTCCACCACGTGGTGATTGGTCACGATATAACCATCGGGCGACATAATAACCCCGGAACCGGAAGAGCCGGTCATAGTGCCACCATTCCAGAAACCGCCATCCGTTTCGGACAAGGCCCGGATGTTGACCACTGCCGGCGTAGCCACTTCGGCGGCTACGGTGAAATCCGTAGGAGAAGAGGAGTGAAACGGACCATACGTACGGGCATTGAACAATTTGTCCACCAGACCGGTATACCGTGCTTCACCGTCGTTATTCCAGTTAACATGCCCTTCAGGTGCCCAATACCGATACATACCAACCGACAAAACCGAACTCAACAACGAAACTCCAAAAAGCACTGCAAATTTTCTCATGCGAACAACATTGTTTGGTAATACTTTTGCAAAACGACGCGTATCCTATTTTAATTTTAACAAAAAATCTAAAAATGAACTTTTGGAAATACCAGGGTGCCGGTAATGATTTCATTATGGTCGATCAACGGGCGCACCAGTGGATTACCCGTGCCGATCAGTTATGGATCGAAAAATTGTGTAACCGGCGTTTTGGCATTGGCGGAGATGGATTGATCCTGTTGCAAAACAAGCCGGAGTACGACTTCGAAATGATTTACTTCAATGCCGATGGCCGGGAAAGTACCATGTGCGGAAATGGAGGCCGGTGTATCGCCGCCTTTGCCAAACATCTGCATATCACCAACGACACCTGCAAATTTTGGGCCATTGACGGACCGCATGAAGCCAGATTGACGACACAGCACATTAGGGATCAACATCCGGTAGAGTGGGTAGAATTAAAAATGAGCGACGTGCGGCAGGTTGAAAAAACTGCCAATGCCTATATTTTAAACACCGGATCTCCGCACTATGTTCAATTTGTGGCGCAACTGGAAGGCTTCGACCTGGTCGAAAAAGCGCGAAATATCCGTTATTCCGACCGTTTTGCTAAAGATGGCATTAATGTTAACTTTATTCAAACGAATTTTGCTGCTCCTGACACGTTGTCGATCAGAACCTACGAGCGTGGCGTGGAAGATGAGACGCTCGCCTGCGGCACCGGTGTGACCGCAGCGGCCATCGCTTCTTTTCTGCAAAACGGTCAAAAAAATGCGCAGGGCAATGTAACAGTGCATGCGCGCGGTGGCGACCTGTCCGTAACGTTTCGGGCGCATGCAGACGGCTCCTTTACCGATATCTGGTTGCATGGCCCGGCCGAACCAGTATTTGCCGGTAAAATATAATCAATGACCTATTTTCACTCCTTACGCTCCCTTTTTATGCGCCAAACCGGTCTTTTTATTAGTGCATTCTTACTGATTATCAGCAACCTGCCTGCACAATCCGATTCTTTACCCCGGCCTGCGCCAACAACCAAGCCGGTGCTTATCACTGCGGCAAGACAAGAATTGAAGGCAGCCTTTCTGTCGGATGATCCCGCATGGGCAGCCCTATGGGTCGATTCGCTTGCCCGCATGGAAGATGACAAGTACATCGGACTGATCTGGGATGAGCGCTGGTTGCTGTATTACTGGGAGGAGTCGTATGGCAACTTATTTGAAGAAGTCAGCCAATTCGATCTGGAAGCGCTGGGCAAAGTGGCCAAAAAAAATCAGCCGCGCGGCGACAGTTTATTTGAGACGATCGACCGAACCCTGTTTGAGCAGCGCTACGACTTGTTTAGTAAACTGCAAACGGGCTTTCTCAACACGGAGGAAAAAGCCTTTGCCTCGCTTTTACTGGAATATTTACTGCGAATGAATAAAGACGCGGTGGATTGGAATCGGCGTGTGCTGGCTTTTTTAAAGTTATATCCGGAGTCGCGTTTCACCGCGTTTCTAAAATCCTCACTCCAGGAAGCGCCGGAACCAGTGCCGGTCGTAACAACCAATACACCAAATAATTTTGGCTTGGCGCTTGAATTGTCTTATGGTACCTGGACCGGCGTAGCGCAGCGAACGCTGCGGCCGGATGTCAGTTTCGTCCTGGATCTCGCCTGGCTCAAAAGGCGCCGGATACTGGCGTTCGATCTTTTCATCGGCGGCGGCCGCACAAACCGGATTTTGCAGGAGGATGGATTTATCCTGCCAAAGGACAGCGGTTTAAGTTCGATTGGGGGCGACCTTCAATGGGGCTATAACATTGTCAATAACCGCAAGTTGCGTATCCAGCCGGCGGTAGTTGGCGGAATCATGGTCATGTTGCCACGCAGCTCGGACGACGATACCACGCTTGTGAACGCTTTTACGTTTGGTACTTTATACCTTGGTACAGCCCTGCACATCGATGTAAAACTGGGTAAACTGGATAGCGAGGAAGATATGCAGCGGCACTACCATGGCATTCGGCTTACCCTGGGCAATCGCTGGCTGAATTTTGGCAACAATAATGACTTATTGCAGGGTAATATGCTCTACCTTGCCGTCGGTTATGCTTTACGATAAGCGATCCGGCATTTCACCAATGCAGCATCGCCCAAAATGCCCCAGCGCGCTCATTATATATGCCTGATTCAACGTTTTCTCTCGCCCCTTTTGACTGGATTTCAGTACTGGCGCCGGTCTTTGCAGCGCAAGAGACCTGGCAGGATGGTTCCTATTACCAGCCCGCTACCTATCATTACATGTACCGGGCGGAAGGCCCGTTTGTGCTGGCTTGCGGGGCCGGCCTGTTAGCGGAACATGTGCGGCGGTTCCGGTTCACACCGGATATTATGCAGCGTATGGGACAGGTCGCCGACGCGCAGGGCCGCAGTGCATTTCAGGAAAGTTTTCTCAATCATTTGCAGCGGATGCGCCTGCGTGTTCAGGTGAATGTCGCGCCGGAAGGCACCTTGTTATTGCCCGGAGAACCGTTGCTGGTAGTGCAGGGGCCATTGTTGCAAATTAAACTGCTGGAATCCGCTTTTCGGCTGTTGGTGTGGGACTCAACCCACTGGGCCACCTTGGCTGCTACGGCACGCTGGAAAAGCGGCGGTTACGCAGAAGAGGATACCCCTTCTTCGCCTTTATATCCATTCAATCCGGATGGCTGGAAAATTCGGGCGGCCTATATCGGCGGCGCTTCCGCCGATGAAATCCTGGACAACGTCGGCCGGATCATCCGCCCGCTATTTCCAGGCGAAGGGTTGATTAAAAATGAACATACGCCCGGCGAACCGATGGTCCAGATCCGGCGCCTGTTTAAGGGGAATCAACCCTTGGGCGATGTCTGGCTTACCCAAAAACAGGAAGAAGAAGCGAGTGTCAGCCGTACCCACGTGCAATTTTTGAATGAACCGAACGGGGTCATCGAAACGGTAAACATGACCCGTTTCCAGAACACCTACCAACCTGTATTGGAGAAAGGGCATCCAACTTTGGCCACTCCGCGCCTGGGTTATTTGCGTCAGCGTATGCTGAAACAACTGGAAGCATTCCAGGCAGGTGTACTGGAAAAGTATCCGCACGGATGGTATGAAAGGGAGTGAGATATGGCGTGAACAGTGAACAGTGCAATATCATAGTATGAGGACATCGAATGCAAAAATAGCCGTGATTGGGCAGGGTATTGCCGGTACTTTACTGGCCTGGGAATTGCAGCGTAAAGGCGCAGTGGTGCATGTTTTTGACGCTGGGAAAACCGAGACGTCTTCCAGAATAGCCGCAGGGGTGATCAATCCGGTGACGGGCAAGCGCTTTGTGAAATCTTGGCGTTTTGACACCTTGTATGCCACCGCAAAACGTACATACCAATCCCTCGAAACACAACTGGGCATTTCTGTCTGGCACGAACGCGCGATTGTGCGCTTATTGCAGGGCGCTGAAGAAGTCAATAACTGGTCGGCCCGTTGTGCGCTCCCCGATTATGCCGCTTACCTGGGCGAGATGCCTGATGCGGGCGCCTGGGCACCATTCTTGCAGCCCGGCTTTCAGGTTGGTTTGATCAAAGATGCCGCCCGCGTTTGGTTTACGCCATTGCTAGATGCCTTCCGTACGGCGGCGCTGGCGCAAGGAGTGTTCTTTCAACAGAACGTAGATACACGGGCAATCGAAGCCTTACTTCCTGAATACGACTTCCTGATTTTTTGCGACGGTTACCAAAGCAGCGAGCACGACTATTTCAGTTACTTGCCTTGGCAACTGGCTAAAGGAGAGGCCTTGTTTATTCGCTTTCAGGATGCACGATCCGGTCAGATCACCCAAATGCTGAAGCGCAATAACATCATCGTGCCCATTGGCGACAACCTGTTCTGGGCGGGCGGATCGTACAAATGGCATTACGAAGACCTGCTGCCGAGTGCCGGGGAGAAGGAATATATCCTGCACAATCTGTCGGAGTTTATTGCCGCGCCGTTTGAAATCGTCGGGCACCGCGCCGCCGTGCGTCCCACCGTAAAAGACCGGCGTCCGTTTGTAGGATTACACCCTGAAATGCCGAAAATTGGCATATTTAACGGACTCGGCACCAAAGGAGCCTTGTTAGCGCCTTATTTTGCGGCGCACTTTGCCGCTCATTTACTCGACGGCAGCGCACTGGACGAAGCAGTCGATATTAAACGTATCAAATAAAGCGAAGATCAATCATGCAGCATGAATGTTTATCTTTCGGCTGCAAAATGGGTGTCACTTTTGAATTCCACTCAAAAATAAACTTTCAAAAATATTCGGAACACGAAATTTTTTAAAATGCGAAAATTTTTATCATTAATTTTGTTTGTCGCAATATCTTTACCCGCGCTTTCAGCACAAAGCAACCGTGATTTCATGCGGGAAACGGGAAAAATCAACGTCGTAGTCGGCGTTATTCTATTGATCTTTGCCGGCATTGTCATCTATTTGCTGCGGCTGGAACGGAAACTAACCAAATTAGAGCACCAACTCAAAGAAGAGAAAAATGAGTGGAAAAATTAGTTTTTTCAAGAGCGTAGAGAACTACGTGGACAAAGCCGCCAGTTACACCGACATTCCGAAAGGATTGGTGGAGCAGATCAAGGCTTGCAATCTGGTTCTGCAGATTCGCTTTCCGGTGCGCGTTGGCAATGATTATGAAGTCATCGAAGCCTATCGCGTACAACACAGTCACCACCGTCTCCCGACGAAAGGAGGTATCCGCTACGCTGAAAGTGTAGACCAGGATGAGGTCATGGCCCTGGCTGCACTTATGTCGTATAAGTGTGCGTTGGTGGATGTTCCGTTCGGGGGCGCTAAAGGCGGTATCCGCATCAATCCGGCCAATTACACCGTTGACCAGTTGCAAAGCATCACCCGGCGCTACACCACGGAACTGGTCAAGAAAAACTTTATCGGTCCTGGTATCGACGTGCCCGCGCCCGACTACGGTACCGGCCCGCGCGAAATGGCGTGGATCATGGATACCTACCAGGCTTTCCGGCATGGTGAAATTGACTCCATCGCTTGTGTAACTGGTAAACCAGTGACGCAAAACGGAATCCGCGGTCGCGCTGAAGCGACGGGTCGTGGTGTGTTTTACGGCCTGCGTGAAGCCATGTCGCATGCCGATGATATGAAAAAAATCGGTTTGACCCCAGGAATCGCCGGCAAAACGATGGTCGTACAAGGACTTGGTAACGTAGGTAGTAATACTGCGCTCATCAGCCAGAAAGAAGGTGATGTAAAAATTATTGGTGTATCAGAGCGGGAAGGTTCCATCCACGGGCCAAACGGTATTAACGTAGAAGACCTGTTGAACTTCCGCAAACAAACCGGCTCCATCATCGGTTTCCCGGGCACCACCCATGTGGGCGATGCGCAGGCAGCGCTGGAGATCGCCTGTGATATTCTGGTACCGGCCGCTTTAGAAAACCAGATCACCCTGGCCAATGCCCACCGTATTCAGGCAAAAATCATTGCTGAAGCCGCAAACGGCCCGATTGCGGCCGAGGCCGACCCGATTTTGATTGAAAAAGGTATTATGGTATTGCCGGACTTTTATATCAATGCCGGGGGGGTGACCGTTTCGTATTTCGAATGGTTGAAGAACCTGTCGCACCACCGTTTTGGCCGTCTGGAAAATCGCTTCCAGCACAATGCCTTTGGCGGCATCCTGAATAAAGTAGAAGAAATGACCGGGAAAGCCATCGGAGCCCGCGAACGCGACTTCCTGACCCGCGGCGGTACGGAGGTAGAACTGGTGAATTCCGGTCTGGAAGATACCATGATCACGGCTTATCAGCAGATCCGCGAAACCTTCAAACAACACCCCGATGTGACGGACGTACGGACGGCTGCGTTTGTGTGTTCGTTGAAGAAAATTGCCAGCGATTATATCTCGATGGGTATTTTCCCATAGTCGAAAGAAGATTTCATCCTGAAAGGGTTGAATTGGCAGGATTTGTTTGGCAGTTTACCGCCAACGTCTGTCGATTCAACCCTTTTTTGTTTTACGTTGCTTTTTACAGGATTTGGGCAAATAATTTTTGGTCAAAGTAAACATTAGGCGACTTTCGCGACTATTATCTGACTTTCAAAAGACAAAAAGAGATTTTTAGCAAAATTAACAAAGGTTTTTTAGATTTTTGCTTGCACATTATTTCCTAACGTCCTACCTTTGGCCAACTTTTACAATACAGAATTAAATTTCACACTCATTTGAAACTCCCATGTCAGAGAAATTAGATAAAATCGACCTGAAAATCCTGAAAATCTTGCAGGAAAATAGCAAGATTACCAATCTTGACTTATCGAAAAAAATTGGCCTTTCTCCTGCTCCCACGCTAGAGCGCGTAAAAAAACTGGAGCAAAGCGATATTATACAGAGTTATCACTCGCAAGTCAACCCACAGATGATGGGTTTGAATGTAAAAACGTTTGTATTGGTATCGCTTGCGTGGAAAAAAGAAAATGCGCTCAACAGTTTTCTGGAAAAAATTTCCGGCATCGATGAAGTGACCGAATGTTACATCATTACCGGCGAGGCTGATTTCCTGATGAAAATTGTCTGCAAGGATATTCCCTCGTATGAGCAGTTATTGTTCAAAACGATCAGCCAGATCGAAGAGATCGAGCGCCTGAAAACGCTGATGACCCTTTCGACGGTAAAAGACTCTAAAGTGCTGCCTTTCAATTACGACGAAAAGTAATTGCTAGTTTATACACTTTCCAATAGGGGCCGGACGCACAATGTTCAGCCCCTATTTTTTTATTTTATACCGAAAAGCCGCACCTTTACGCGCAATTTCAAATACGATCTATTATGTGGTGGAAAGCCCTTTCTGTACTCCTTGTTGTTTATGCCATCATTGCCGGACTCCGGGTGCCGCTCAAGCCGGGTATAGCGTACACTTCGCCGGAAACCACCAAAACCGGCCAGAATCTCACGTTGAAAGTGCATGGCTATAATTCATATTATACCCGTGCCAATGTTGATGGTAATTCAAGTGATATCCGGGTATGGCTGCAGTATGATTCGATCTATGCCCTGCAAGGCATTGGCGTACGGGTACTGAGCGACACCACACTGGAAGCAAGTTTTGCGATCCCGGTGCGTTTGCCGGATGCTGCCCGTTCCGCTATGTTGAATTTAATTGTCGATCACCCGCACGATGGCGTTTCGCTGTTGCCGAGTGCCATTGAATTGATACAGGACACGGCGATGCTGGCGATGCCGAATGTCATTTCCTGGACGGACCATCCGATTGAAAGGCTGCATGTAGTCAAAGACTTCTCTTTCCCATATCGCAATGTGATTTATGAAACGATCCGCAATACTTATTTTCACGTCCCGATGTGGTTCGTTTTATTGGCGCTGTTTATTGCTTCGGCCTGGTACAGTGTATTGTTTTTAATGCAGAAAACGCAGGTGGGAGGACCCAATCTCGACTATGACCGCAAAGCCATGGCGTATGCCGAAGCCGGACTGTTATTTGGTATCCTTGGTCTGATTACGGGTATGTTGTGGGCGCATTATGCCTGGGGGGCTGCCTGGAGCAATGACATCAAACAATTGACTACAGCCGTGGCACTGTTGATTTATCTGGCGTATTTTATTCTGCGCAGTTCGTTCGATGAACCGGAAAAAGGCGCGCGTTTGGCCGCCGTTTATAACATTTTTGCCTTCGCTTCGCTGATACCCTTGCTGTATATTGTTCCCCGGTTATTTTCTAGTCTGCACCCGGGCGCTACCGGCAATCCTGCCTTCGGCAAACAAGACCTGGATAACACGATGCGGATGGTTTTTTATCCGGCTATTATCGGCTTTGTATTACTGGGCTTCTGGATCGCTCAATTGCGCATCCGGCACCAACGGCTGGCGGATAAGATGATGGACATTGATTGAGTGATAAAGTGAGCACGAGTTAAAAGCGGCTTATTTGAGTATTTTGTACGCAAATAAGCCGCTCTTTTTAACTAATATGGATTCTTTCAGTCTCCTATTAATTCTTCTTTTTCTTGAACGGATCCCATTTGTCCAGTTTGCCTTTTACTTCGTCCACCGTTTTTTTGCCGCCATTGCCCAGCACTTCCTCGGCTTTTTTATTGGCTTCGGCACCGACCGCTTCGCCGACTTTTTCCCCGACCTTATTCTTGACCTGTTCGGTCGCTTCTTTTAATTTCTGATCGGCCAATACCCGCAAGCTATCGGCTGCCTTGTCGGCTGCTGCTTTGGCTTTGTCTTTGACTTTATCCAGTTCCCGGTTGGCTACATTGGTCAGCGAGTCTTTGGCTTTATCAATGGTGGCCTGTACGGTAGCGCCGGCTTGTTCCTGGAGCGTTTGTTCTCCATCGGAACCGAGCACTTTCATCGCGACTTTAGGACTGGACATAGATCCAGTCAGGTCGAAGCGCACATTGATAAATTCCCCCTGGGCGATATTCACCCCGTATTTACTGGCCTCTTTGGAGAGAAAATTGAGTCCGCTGTTGGCCGCAGTGCCGAGCACTTTACGCGGCGTTTTAGTGACGATCTGGTAACTCATTTCCTGGGTAATCCCATGTGTCCCGCTGATTTGCATGGCTACATCGCGCACCTGCACGTTGAATGGCTTGATCGTTACAGCCCCATTTTTGATCTCAAACCAGTTTTTACTGTTGCTCAGGTCCAGTTTTTGCAGATAAGATACGTTGAGTTTAGTGGCAATGTCGGCCATGGGTTTGAAGTTGTTGACCACTGCGTTGATCGTTTCAATAAAGCCGGCCGCAGAAAGCGTGGTAAAATCCGGCGTCATATCTTTGGTCAACAGTCCGCTCATCGAAAGGGTGGTGTTGAATTTTCCATCGATCAACTGCGCAATCGGCGCCAAGGTTTTCACCGTTGCGAAATTCTGGTATGCCTCGCGGAAGCCCATATTTTGCAGCGCCAGGTCGATATTGAACAAGGGCTTCGCCGGGTTCTGGGTATTGTATTCGCCAGTCAGGCCAATCAGGCCGCCGAATGCATTGGCGGTGCAATCCTGGAGTTTAGCCGAACCGTTTTTCACGATCACCTTACCGTCCAGATTGGTCAGATCATAGGTGGTGTAGCGCAATTTGGCAAAATTGGCATTCAAGGTCATGTCCATGTTTTCCGGTACCGGAATGACGCCTGCCGCCGGTGGAGGAGCCGCAGCAGCCGGCGTGGCGGCCGTCACTGGAGTCATGAACTGATTCAGGTCAAAATACGTAGATTGCAGATTGATCACGCCGGCAACGGTCTGATTATCAAATAGATAGTTCCAGGCATTCAGAATTCTGCCGCTACCTCGCAGGTCGCTGGTGCCACCTATTTTCATCCCGAAATCAGCGATGTCCATTTTATTGGGCGTAAAATGACCTTTCAGGTTCATTGCCGACAGGTCGTAGATGTCATATTTCAACTTGCCGATCTTGCCGTCGATGGTAAAATCCCAGCCGTCAAAGACTTTTTCGGTCGGTGCAGCGGCGGCCGTCTCGCTCGGCACTTTCGAAGTGGAAGTGGTAGCGGCCGGATCGGGTTCCATCCATTCATTGGCATTAAAATAGGCCGATGAGAAATTCAGGTTGCCGGTCATGGTTTTATTGGTGGAAAAATACGCCAGAATATTATCGATCGAACCGTTGGCTTTCAGGTCGCTCTGGCCGAGTTTAGCGTCAAAGTTTTGGATATCCACCCGCAATGGTGTGAGACTGGCTGTCAGGGCATTGATTTTAACCGGCGGTGTGCCAGCCGCCCGGTACGAGATGTTTTGCATGGCAACATCGCCGGCCATCTGTACCTGGTCGTATTTCTGCTGGTCGATCTGGCTCATGGCGGCTTTCATGGTCACATTGGCGCGGATAATACCTGCCAGTTCCTGCACTCCTTCCATCGGAAAGGCTTTGGATAATTCGCCCAGGTTCAGCGTGCCGTTGATTTTCATGTCGACGGTCGGATCGGTTTCGGGTGTTTTTAAATTGAAATAACCGTCCAGCGGATTGGACCCGATTTTCAGGCTAAACTTCGGGATATTGACCGTCATGTCATTCAAACGCTGCGTCGGACTTTTGATCGTCGCATCCACATTGATGTTGCTGACGCCGAGTGGCAAGGCCGGGTATTTGAAATCGGCGTCGCCCACTTTGAAATTCAGGGAAAAAGCCGGGTAAGTCGTTTCATTGTACCGGCCTTTGACAAAACCCGCGAACTGCACCGTACCGTTGGCCTGCACGCCATCGAAATCTTTGGTATATGCACCGGGAATGATCGACAAGAGGCTTTTAAAGGTATTCTGCGGCGTGCCGAAGGTCAGGTCCATCACGATATCCTCGTCGTTGGGCAAAGCGACCGATCCATCCAACATCACTGCCAACGCATTTACATGCAGGTCGTTCTTTTTAAAAGTGAATTTCATGTTTTTCATGTCGGCACCCAGGGTGGATTTCCAGTCGGCTTTGGCTTTCGACAAATACTGCACACCGCCGTAATTAACCGACAATTGCTCGATCGCGGTGGTCATCACAAAATCGTATAAATCGCTGCTGAATTCGCCGGAACCCGAGTGGTTTACGCCGTTCAATTCTGCTTTCATATCCAGCGAACGATCGTCGTAGAGAATTTTACCGTCATTGATCGCGTAATTTTCCAGTTTGGTCACGCCACCCGAACTCGCCGTAGCCGCACCTGCTGTCGGATCGGGTTTAGTAATGTCGTAGTTGGCGCGGCCGTCGGACAAAACGTACACCCGCAGGTCCGGTTTTTCCAAATATAAACCATTGATGATGACCTGATCGCCAAAAATAGCCGACCATAAATCCACGGCTACGTCCAGCCGTTCGCATTGAACCAGTTTAACGCCGTCGAACGGACCGGTACCGGTGACATCCAGTGCTTGCAGCCCAACCGACAATTTCGGAAAGTGGCGGAATACTGAAATATCGACCTCTTTGAAATCGACAACAGCCGTCAGGTTGTCGTTGGCGGCTTTTTTCACCTGCGCAATTATTGCATC
>JBBRDQ010000045.1:0-25960 GCA_038203695.1 Chitinophagales bacterium | reverse complement strand
CTTTTTGGGTCGGATCGTCGGCTTGCCGCCATTCAAAACTAGCACCGTATGGATTAGTGCTGAGGCCGAGATGGTCTTCGTACCAGGTGCGCATTGTCTGCGGGTCTTTACATTTAAAAAAAATGCCGCCCAGGCCGGTTACTCTTTTCATGTGGTTGCAAGATTTTTTTTACGTAAAATGACTGCGGAAATTAGACTCATCAGCAAGGCTACCGGCAGCGGCTCGATAAAAGTAAGACCAGCACGGTAGAAAGGATTGGCGTACAGTATTTTATATTGGTTCATCTGTTCGGTTGCCTTTTGAATGGCTGTTTGTTCAGCGCCGTCGGCCTTCATTTTATCCATTGAAAAAGCGATGTACATATCCAGGAAATCTGGCATGATAAATTTATAGACGAACATCCAGACCACCACGTAACAAACGCAGGAAATGAGTGCGATCAAGCCGCCGACCTTGAAGGCTTCGCCAAAAGTAATACTGCCGTTGCGCTCCCGTTCGCGAAAGACTCGCACGCCCAGGTAGACAAACAGCATGCTCAGGATCATGCCGCCATAGCCGTAGATTTCGCCGCCTTCGCAGGACCGGGTACGATTGAAATGCAAGGCCATCAATACCATTAATGCTGCCGAGACTGCGCCGGAATAAAGTCCGTACTTAAGAATTATGTTTTTCATAAAAACCAGATTGTTTGGTGTGAAACAATGGTGCAAATGAAGGCACGCATACCCTGGGAAACCTCATACTTTCGGGTGAATTGGCTAAAATACACACTTTTCATCCTTTCGGGCGATAACATTCCTACGCCAAAAGTCCCAATTGTTTGGCTTTCTGAATCGCTTGGGTGCGGCGCTGCACGTCCAGTTTGGCGAAGACGTTGGAAACGTGGGTTTTGACTGTATTGAGCGACAGAAATAAATGGCCGGCAATTTCCTGGTTGCTTAGCCCCTGCGCGATCAGTTGCAATACTTCCAATTCGCGCGGCGTAAGGCTACTTTCAGCTTGTACCGGCGGATGGTTGTGGATCGCTGCCAGCAGGCGGGCGTTTGATTTGCGCTGATACCGGCGTGTCAGTACCACACCCGCCCATATCCCGGCGGCGCAGCAGATCGCCGCAATGACACCAGTATAGGCCGATTCCGCATGTTGTACAAAGACCAGCCGGTACTGGGCATACTGGATCAGAAAGAGCAACGCGCCCAGAATAAGACCGTAAAGCAGGATTTGACGCATGCGCAATGAGTGAAATTAGCAGCGCAAAAGTGCAGAATAATCTTCAACCGACCTCTATCCGGGTGAAATAACATAGATATACTGCGGCCAACAAAATATCCATGTCACTACCTGGTATAATTTTCAGAACAGCAAACCCTGATATTGTTGTGGTAAAATTTACGGCACCACCGTGACATCCCGCGCAAACGTTTTTTCCGTACCGTCCGGGAATTTCAATTTGCATACAAAAAGATAGACGCCGCCAGCAGCAGTGTGTCCCCGAAAATTGCCGTCCCACTGCGGCCATTCGGCAGGACCGGTGCTGTAAAGCAATTCACCCCAGCGGTTGTACAGCGCACTTTGCACCGGTATCACATTGGGCGCGAAGATTTCAAAAATCCGATTGACGGAATTATCCCGGAAACTGACGGCGTTGGGAATGTAAATATCCGGGTCGCTGCAATTGATGAGATGTACCTGTATGCTGTCACTGGCCAAGCAACCGTTCGTAAAGGTCGCTTCCAGGATACGCAATCCATCGGTCGTGCCCCACTCGAAGGGTGGGGCGGTGGGCAGTCCATTCCAGCGCCACTCGGCCACAGCGCTTGGACCGGCAGGAGGCGTAAAGAAGCCGTTTTGACAAGCGGTCGTATCGGCTGCCAAAAAGAGATCAGGCGGCGAAAAATAGGTCAGATTGAAACTGCTTTGCTGCGTGCATGCTCCATCGCTGGCGCTGACGGTGTACAGCCCCGCCTGGTTAAAGATGCGAATGGGCGATGTATCACCATCATTCCAGGTATAAGAAAGCGCATCTGGCAGGGAGACATCGACTGACAATGGCGATTGATCGCATAAAACCGTATCCGCTATCGCTAAAGGGTCCAGTCCGACTACAAGAATGTTTTTTTCAAAAGTATCGATGCAGAAACCAAAAGAATGGATAAGCCGGATTTCTTGTAATCCTTTTCCGTTAAAAATCACAGAATCCTGCAAGCCACGCACCTGTTGCGGAATACCCGCTGGTATATCCCAGCGAAAACGATCGGAATATACAGGATTATACCCTAAAAGCTGTAGTGGAGTACCCAGACATACAGAATCTGACGTTTCAAAATAAGCCTCCGGTATATCATCTGGGCAAAAATCACTCGTAGAATTCGTAATTGTATCCCACGCTAATGTTTCCGGCACGGTTAACGTGCCGTTAGTCGCAACGAGTTGGAAGGGCTTAATAGTAATGACAGGCGTTTCCCATTTAAATAAGTTTCCTTCCTGTTCTTGGCACCAAATATCGGACAATCCGTCTGCGTTCACTTTAGTGAGAATATCGCTGCCATTAATATTTTGTCTCCACATTAATGCAAAGCCATTATCCGGTGTAGGTGCGCCCACATGGACAGCGCTATACTTACACCGCCAATAACCTTTTCCCCACAGCAAATTCCCAACTGTATCTAATTTGTAGAGCATAGTGGTATCCTGCAAGGTTTCGGTTTTTTCGTTGGCATCTGCAGTTATCCAGATAGACTGTTTATCTAAGGACAGATAGGCACCGCCCCAAAGTCGACCATTCGGCTGTTCTATTTTTCTTCTTATCCAGACGATGCTTCCATCCTGTTTCATACGGGCGAGGGCGAAAGCCTTTTCTGAAAAGCCGGATGCTAAAAAGTCGCCATTGGCGAATTGCGACTTTACTTTGTAGACTATAAACTTTCCGTAGGTATTTGACCATTTTACTTGACCGTTTCGGTCGAAACATGCCATGAATCCCCGCCCTTCAGTGAATCCCTCAAGACCCGCTTGTATGGTACCGTAGATCAATGTATTATCAGGGCTTGCAGAATAAATGTCACGCAAAGAATACCTCTCGCCATTAGGATTTAAGACCACAATCTTTTTTCGCCAAATTGCATTCGTCACAGCATCTACCCTAAATATCTCAAATTCACTGTGGGTGATGTTATCAGTATCGGTAAAATGAGTATTATAAGAAGTGCCTACCCATAAATTTCCTTCCAAATCAGCGGATATGCCAGGCGAGTAAAGATTACTGATTTCCAGATTGAGGGAAGAACTCCAAAGAATATTTCCATTGGCGTCCAGCCGATTGACATAGTGTTTGGTAAACTGGACTAAATTGTCAGTCACTAATACCCACGCCTCTTGATTGGGCATAATAACCGCTTGATCAATCCAATGACTTTCATTCAGGGTTGGGGCGGTGTTGGGACAGGTTTGCAGAGTCCACGAAACATCCCCCTGTGGATTGAGTTTACAAAGCCGGGAGCATTTGCTGTAAGCGCCCCCTAATAAAAGCGAGCCGTCATCATAACAGGCAAGATTGGCACGACTTAGAAAAGGGATCTTTTTCTGGAATGTAGCCTGGGCGTTCGCGGCATAGGAAATGCAGCAAAAAAGAAGAAATAGCGATATGTGTTTCATGATTCTTTACTAATTTATTTGTATGGGTACATCCCTTTTAAAAAGGTTGCCTTACGATTATTATTTTCATGGTAGCTCCTATCGTAGTGTTGTGCCCCCGGTTTTATACCGGTATTACCAGCCGCACCTGCGATCCTGAAAATTTGCCGGTACTATCCAGCACTTCTTCCAGCACAAAAGTACCGGGTAAGATAGATTGGTGCTGATTCAATAAATTCAACCGCTTTTGCGTCAGCAGCATACCGACTGATTTGTAGGGGTGCCTTGTTTCTTTTTCAACAGCCAGGCGGTCAGTACCCACGCCATTGTCGCACACCAATACTTCCAGCACTGCCTTGTTTTTAGTAAAAAATACTTCGATCACTCCCCCGTTGGTACGCCCCCGCAAGCCGTGCACCAGTGCGTTTTCGACATAGGGCTGCACTAATAAAGGCGGTAGGAAAATCTCTTCTCCATTCGTATCTGCATCCAGATGGATGTGGAAAGTAAATTTGTAGTTGAAACGCATCTGCTCGAGGTGCAGGTAACAATCGAGCATGGCAATTTCTTCCGACAATGTGTGCCGGCCATCCATGGACCCATGGAGCGACAGTCGCACTAATTTGGCAAACTTTGCCAGATAAGTACTGGCAGCGTCGCGGTCGTTTTGCGCGATAAAAGACTGGATAGACTGTAGGCAATTGAAGATAAAATGCGGATTCATCTGTGCCCGGAGCGCAGCAGATTCCAGGTCGCGGATCTTTTCCCGTTCAGCGGCTTCCCTTTTAATAACCCGCAGGCGATTTTGATAAAAAAGACCGCTTATCGCCACAAAAGCCCCCATTAACACCCCATAAAACCACCAGGTACGCCACCACGGCGGGCAAATTTCAAAGGGCCAAAGGGCGGAAGCACTCCACTGGCCGTCTTCGTTTTGCGCCTGTACTTCGAAGGTGTAGGGGCCGGACGTGAGGTTGGCAAAATTGATTTCACGGGTATGCGTGTACACGAAATTCGTATCGGCACCCAGTAAGCGATACCGGTAAGGAATATCCCCGCCGGAGCGGAAATGCAGGGCGAAAAAGCGGAGTGAAATATTGTTTTGCCGGTACGTAAGCCGCATTCCGGTCGTAAAACCGTGGTATTGGTTGTTGATCCGGAAGTGATCCAGTTGTGGTGCGGGCATAGGCACGGCTACTGGCTTGCCCTTCAACCGCGCTACTCCTTTATCGGTAGCCACCCAAAGTTCGCCGTGCAGCCAGGTTACATCATTGACCTGATTGGAAGGTAGCCCGTGTTTGGTGGTCAGCGTTTCGATGCGCCAGGAACCGTCGGACTGTGGGGTGAGGATGTTTAATCCGGCATTGGAGCTGGCGTAAATTACGCCTTTCGGACCCAGGTCAAGGTCGGTAAATTGATTCGCGCTCAAGCCGTTGCCGGTGGTCAGTTGTAAAAATTGCCCGCTTTTATCGCGGATCAGCAAGCCGCCGCCATTCAGGGCAATGACCATGCCGCCTTCCGGCAACAGTTCGATCTGCTGTGCCTTAAAACGCAAGGCTGGATGTTGAAATGGCGGCAACGCATACGCGGTGTCGCACCACAGTCGCAACCCGTCCATCGTCGCGACCCAGAGATGGCCCGCTGCATCAGATGTGACGGAAAAAGTGCGCTGAATACCAGCGCGACCAGTAGGAATCCTGACGCAGACGCCACTGCCCGGGTCAATCGAATAAAAGCCCGCCGGGGCGCTCGCCCACCAATATTTATTATCAGGGCTTGCATTTATTTTTTTAACATACACGTTACTCGGCCATACCTGATTCGGTAGTAAAACCTGGAGTTGCGTCCAGTGTTTCTTTTCCCAGAAACAAAGCCAGGGTCCCGACCATAGGCGCCCGGTCGTGGTATCAAAGCGCAGCAAGGTCAGCTGCGTTTCATCTTCAATCCTGGGGGGCGGGATTGGATCAACATGCCCGTTAAGCCGGTTAATCGCGTAAATACCCCGGGAAGATTGTCCGGCAAAAACGGTATTTATCCCGTCGTTACTCAGCGTTACGGCATCCAGCAAAGGCGCTCCATTGGCGTAGTCGAAAATAGTAAGCCGAGGATTTTTGCAATAAAAAACACCCGCATTGGTAGTGGCTGCCCAGTAACCGCCTTCCTGATCGCAGCAAAAGGCGGAAACGATCCGACCAGGCAGTAAATTCTCCGATTCATCGCGTTGAAAATGCGCTAAAGAGCGGTAACGCAATAATCCCTGACTTTTACCACGCAGCGATGCCAGCAGGATATTTCCTTCGGCATCTTCGGCTAAGTAATTGGCACGCAGGTCTTTTTGTCCCTGCCAGACTAAGCGATCGTGGCGAATAATGTAAAAGGTCTTCCAATAAAAGGCCACCAGATCGCCATTTTTCAACCGCCACACAGTGAAGTTGGTACCCGGAATACTTTTGGTAAAGTGGATCGAAAACTTGCCCAGCGATTGGATGTTTCCGTCTTTCCAGTGCAGTACTTCCCGGGTGAAATCCCGTTTCTCGATAATCACAGCAGCCCTACTCGCTTGCTCTGTGGCGAGTATGGTGCCATTTAATTCACAAAAAATCACCGCATTCTGGTATTGTGAAGGAACTATCTGTGGCTGCCCATCCGGATGTACCACTAGAAATCCACCGGTTTTAGAAGTGATCCAGACCGTTCCGTCAGCCTCAACCGCAAACCGGAATAACTGTCTGTACCGCTGTGCAAAATCCCGGGCGAGGTAGTTGAATTGCCAACTTCGGATGGTGTCGTTTTCAATGAAATAAAGGCTTCCATCCAGGTGATTGAACCAGATACGTCCTTGGGGTGCTTCGACAATTTTTAATACCTCATTGCCGGCTGTACTGCTGGTATCAATAGGCCGGGTAAAAGTGTATCCATTGAACCGGCAGATGCCGACTTCGGTGGCAAACCAAACTATACCATCGCGGGCTTGCCACATGTCGTACACTTTATTGCTCGGCAATCCATCGTCGATGGTAAATTGCTGCCAGGAAAGATGCTGGCCCTTCGATATTTGTACGCCGCTGCATAAGAGCAACACAAAAAGTAATGATCTGAAAGGCGATGAAAACATTGGCCTGGACTTGGGTAAGGTGTCCGGCAAAACTAACAGAAAAGAGCCTGTTTATACAATGAAATTATAATGGATTACTACTGCTTCACCAAGCAAGCAGGGTTGCTGGCAGCCATACCGCAAAACGGCCCATCAAAAATCACTTTTTGATGGGCCGAAATGTATAGTTATTTATCCCGTGGCAACCATTTTCCCTATGGTCTGAGTACGACTAAGCGCTTTGCCCATTGCTGTGTACCGGCAGTTATCTGTACCATATAAACGCCACCGGGTAGTTTCCCGAGCCGCAGCCGGTGCTCATTAGCGCCCGATACGCCGGTCAACTGTTCGGTTTGCAGCAGGTTGCCGGCAGCATCCACGATTTGCACGGTCACCGTGCCGGGGGTTTCTAGGTTGAACGCCAGATTGGTATCTGCGGCGGCCGGATTCGGAAAAATCCGGAGTGCGCCCGACCCCACGGGCAAAGTATCGTGCGCTTCTTCCCGATCAGCGACGGCCGGTTGCTGGGTGCCGGCAGGACAATCCGTTGCATCCCAGTTCCAGCGGGCAAAATCCTCCGCATAAACATTGTTGGCAATGAATTGACCGGTCATGGAAATGGGTGCCGCAACGGTTGCTTTTTCCAGCCGCAGGTCCTGCAACGTGTATATATTAGCCCACACTTTAGCGCCGGTATTGACTGACACGTTCCCGGCCACAAAACAATGTACCGCCCGCGGGCCGCCCGCATTCAATTCCGCGCTCCGGCCGATGGTCATTAGACCATTGATCAGGAGTTCCGTATTTTGATCGAACAGGACCTTGGCACCTTGTTTCAGCGTCAGTTCCCGGATACGTACGGAAGATGTACCGGAAAAAATAACGGTCGTATTGATGCCGACGGTGATGTTGCCGTAACTATCCAGCGGCAGCGTGATCGGCGCGGTATTGTTGGCAATAGTTAGATTATTGAAGGTCGGCGCACTGTTTGACTTGAAAAGGGGGAGCAGCGTTGCATCCATTTGTCCAACCAACGTAGTATTCACCTGGCTGCCTGTGGTCAGTTCCAGCACCGGCGCTTTGACAAAAGTGTTGGCCGCAATCACCTGGGTACCGGATTGTAACCGCGCTTTTTTGCCCGCGCCGGTTACACCTACACCGCCGGACTGCACGAGGTTGTTTTTCAGAAAAACATCATTGCGGCCAATGATTGTATATGCATATAGAAGGTCCGGATCGGCTGTTTTCTGTATGGTTACTGTAAATGAGCAGGAAACCGGACTGCCGCCAGGACCGCTGGCCGTAAAGTTATTGAGCGTTGTACCCACCGGGAATGCCGCACCCGATGCCAGGCCGTCGATTTGTATCACCGTAAAACCACAAGGGTCGACCGGCTCGACGGAATAGGTTATCACCGCCGCACACGTACCCGCATCATTGAATTGGGTAATGTTAGCCGGGCAGGTAATATTCGGTACCGGCGCATCCAGCAACCCTGGATCGGCAGCATCCACCAGGCCGTCGCAGTCGTCATCGACGCCATTACAAACTTCCGGTGCGCCGGGATAAATCCAGTTGGCGTTGTCGTCGCAGTCACTGTTGTTACTACTGTAGCCGTATGGTAACGTGCAATCCTGATAGGCGGCGGCGGCATCGCCGTAACCATCCATATCCGCGTCGCGGTAATAGGTTATCAGTGGCTGGCTGTAGAAGTCCTGGGAATTGGTATTATTGGCCACATTCAAATCGTTTGGCAACACGGCGTTTACTGAAATGTGGCTTTGCCCCGGGTTAGACAGGTCAATACCGGTAAAAGTGACTACTTGCGCGTAATAATAGTATTGTAACAACGTATTATCGTTGCCGATTGGCCCATATATACCGTTGTTGGCGCCGCTAACCGTGAGGGTAAATTGCGCGGCATTTACCGCAATATTCACGCTACCTGTATTCACCAATAACACCGTGACAGATTCATTATTACCCGGGTTGCAGCCATTGTTATTTGCGTAGACCCCTCTGACATCCAGATCGGGTTGAGGCGAAGTGATACAAATATCGAAATTGACATAGCCGGGATACGAGGTGCCCAGTCGCAGGTAATACGTTTTGCCTGGCACAAGGTTGTTTACAATAGTATTAGCACCATTAAAGCAACCGATATACTCATTCAAATGGTCGCAATCGCTGCCGCTGAGCACTTCTACAAATATATACCCGCTGTTGAGCGGATGCAATTTAGTAATATTGATCTGATGATCGGTGCCGGTAGCTATGAAGGAATACCATACATCGGGACCATCGCCACAATAAATGCCATACGAACCGGTAGCGCCTACCGTGGTGCCCGATACTTTACTTATGCAATCGACAGTTTGTGAAACCGGCAATACAACGGCATTCGCACAATGATCGTTGGAGGGTTGTGTCGGCGTGAGGACACAGAGTTCAAAACTTGTACCCGCGCGTAATTGCCCGCTCACCTGAATGTAATAATCAGTGCCTGGAATCAAGTTGGTCGCCAGTATTTCCTGTTCGCTGGTGCAATACAGGAGTAGCGAGCCGTCACAACCTTCCTGATATAATGCCAGCGTTATGGATGGATCGCCATATTGATGCACTATATTTTGCAACTGGATAAACTGCGTATAGTCCGTCGCCTTAAAATGGTACCAAAGATTGGTACCGTAACTATAGTAGTTACACATTCTATAAAATACCTCGGTTAAACCCGCTGTCGTGCCGGCTACCGGGCTAGTACATTGCATGTCGGGACTTGGCACAACCAGAATAGCGTCGGCGCAATTGCTGTTTATCGCCGGAGCCGGGATGGTACCGATGCACAGCGAAAAATTACGGCCGTTGTTTATATTGGTAAATACGCGGATAAAGTACGTCTCACCGATGGTCAGTCCTTCCTGGATGACTGCATTGCCATATTGGTAGTAGGAACAGTTTAGCGCGGTCAGATTGGCGCAATCGCTGCCTATATACACCTCCATACCGGGATAGGTATTGGTTCCAAATGGATCGGTGGTTGCCAGCAGGGTAATCAGATGTGCGGTACTGGTCGCAGTAAATTGATACCAAACATCGTCGGTAACATACCCATCGCAGTTAACACCCGACTGCGTGGCACTGATCGTAGTACCGTTGTACACCTGACCGCAATCGACGCCACTGCCAGGCTGGATGACGGTGGCTTGTATACAATTGTGGTTCACTGGCGGATCAGGCAGACTGCGGATGCAAATGTCGAATTCTTTATAGTCAGCCGGCGGTACGAACAGTCGGAGATAATACGTATTGCCCACTACCAGATCGTGTAAATTCAATACTTGTGTATAATAATAAACAGTGCAGGGCAATACGACTGTGGGTGCTGTACAAGTGCCCTCGAGTATTTCCACCCCATAATTATAAGAACGGCCATACGTGGTCGGATTGATGTCCAGCCGGCAGGAAGCAGTCGTTGCCGTGAACTGATACCAAACATCATTACCGGCATCGCCTGTACAACCCGGAACGGATTGTGTAGCGCCGTAGGTAGTCGCATGCATAACGTGTTGGCAGGTCAGATCATCATTCACTATAATCGGAGTGGCGGCGGCACATGCATCATTCGGTGGCGGCGCAATGTGCAGCGCACAAATATCAAAGGTGCCGGCGAAATTACTGCCATCGTAGACGCGTATATAATAGGTAGTTCCAGGCGTAAGATTGGTTGCCAGATATCGGAGTTTGTCGAGCAGAAAATAACTTTGTACTTCTATTTTGGTCAATGTCCCACAAGTCCCGGCATACATTTCCGCAAGCAGATAATCCGGCGAATCGCTGGTCATATTGTTGAAGACAATTGCATGATTAGCCGCAGTAGCCGTGAATGTATACCATACATCGTTCACTCCGAAGTTTCCGGATGGGCCGGGATTCGACGCCGTAGCGTGTTCGAGTGTACCCAAAGTTGGTGTTGCGCAGTACTCATCCGGAGAACTGGTCAATGCAGTGGCTCCGCTACAGGCGTCATTCACCGGTGGCAGGTCAGGTGTACTGATGCAAATGTTGAAATTAACATCGCCGGTCACCCGGATATAATACGGTTCGCCGGGTATCAAATCACCTACCGTAAATGTGACAGCATAGTACTGGGAAGAGCGACAAACCAGTGTTTGCAAAGCACCACAATTCCCGGCATAGACTTCCACATCAAAATAATTGGCGTATCCTTCGATCCCGCGTATTACGTCCGTCAGCGCAATCGTCTGCGCAGCTTGGGTAGCAGTAAATGTATACCATACGTCGCCATTGCTGCTATTGCCGCAACCGGGCGTGCCAGTAATGCTGGCACTGACAGCAGTTCCAGCGGTAGGTGTGCCGCAAGTAAGCGTTGGCGCTACGGGCAATGGTATTGCATCAGCGCACAAGTCATTGGCCGGCACCGGGTAAGTCGTTACACACAGGTCAAAATCGTGCGACACGTCGGCGCCACTGTTTGCCAGCACATAGTATGTTTCACCTGGGGTAAGACCCTGTACCAATATTTTAGTATCGAAGGCATTGCAGGCAAGTGTGGTAAAGTTAACACAATCAGTACTTTGCAAAATAGATAAATCGAAGAACCCAGCATCGGCGCCAGTCACCGGTGTAATATTGCTCGCCTGTATAATGTGATTGGGCGAAGTGGCCGTAAAGGTGTACCACATATCATTTACCTCGTGCAGATAATACGACGTATAACAATTATGGCCGTATCCATTGTAACCGACCAGCCCGGCGGTGGAGCCGTGTGTCAGGGCATCGCAGACCAGCGTGGCATTAACGGTGAGCGGCAGCGCACCGGCGCAATCATCATTGACCGGCGGTGGCGGCGGCGTCTGAATGCACAGGTCGAAAGAGGAAGCCGCGTCGGCAACCCTGGAAAATA
The DNA here is from genome assembly GCA_038203695.1 of Chitinophagales bacterium. Lineage (GTDB taxonomy): Bacteria > Bacteroidota > Bacteroidia > Chitinophagales > Saprospiraceae > M3007. The sequence goes on along the minus strand of JBBRDQ010000045.1, from coordinate 14,308 downwards.
CGCGGATAAAATAGCGGTCGCCTGGCACCAAACCGTTTACCCTGGTTTGCTTCGTCGGATCGTAGGTGCCGGTCAGTTGCCAGTTATCACAATCGGTACCGTGGTAAATTTCATACCCCAGCTGATTGGACGCACCGAACAGGGTTTGGATATTCAGCAGTTGGAATAATAGCGCAGGGTTGTTTGCCGTAAATGTATACCAGATATCAGGCGTGGTAAAACCGGCGCTGAAACCCGATCCACCCGTTGTTCCGGCATACACTGTCGTGCAGTGCAGATCCGGGTTGGCCGTCACCGGAGTAGCCAGGGCACAATCGTCGTTTGGCGGGACCGGAAAACCCGTCAGACAAATTGAAAAATCCTGCGCCTGCAAATTATAATTATAGATGCGCAGGAAATAGGTTTGACCGGGGGTCAGGTCAGGCAGTACGATCTGTAGGTTTCCAGTCGCAAACTCCTGACACAACAGACTATTCCCGGCACTGCAATCGCCGGAAAATAACTCATACCCAGCGTAATAAGCCCCGAAATAGTTAGCCGTAAAATCAATATTCAGTAAATTGGAACCGCTCGCAGCCGTGAAAGTGTACCAGACATCCAAGACTGCCCCTCCCGAACAAGTGGGTTGTGAAGCAGTCGCGCTGCGCGTAGTACCTATGGTAGGGGCAGCGCAGGGTAGGGCGATATTCACGGGTAACACTGTAGCAGTGACACAGTCGTCATTAACCGGCGCCGCTGGTAAAGCAAATATACACAGTGTCCATTGCTGCACGGTATTGGATTTGCTCCACAGCCGTACATAGTAGGTATTTCCCGGTATAAAGCCGCCCTGCTGGAAAACATCCGGCTGGTTGTCGGGCATTGTCCGGCATACCAGCGAGACCAAGTGATCGCAATCGCCGGAAAATATTTCCAGTCCCTCGCCGCCGCTATGGGGATAATACGCCGGATTCTCAAACCGATAGGTAGCATCGGTGGCGGTGAACTGGTACCAGATGTCATTTACCGCACTGCCGTCACAACCCGGCTGCGACTGGGTAGCACCGAAAGTAGTTGCATCCAACAGGTTGTCGCAGCGATAATCTATATTAACTGGCAGGGGCAGGGCACTTGCACAGGCATCATTGACTGGAGGAATGGGCGCGCTGATGCAGATATAGAAACCGATATAGATCGAACTTTCCGGTGCAACACGCACATAATACGTCGCGCCAGGCGTCAAATTAGTAAGGTACACCGTACCCGAATTAGCAATCGTCTGTGTGGCCTGCAAGTTGAATGTGCCGCAAGCCGATGCATAAACTTCGACAATGACCTGGTTGCTGTTATAACCATTGACATACATCAGGGAAACGACCTGCGTAGCCTGGCTGGCATCGAACGAATACCATACATCACCTTCGACCGGGCCGGATGGCAGGGGCAATCCGGGTGTCGGTGTCGCATACTGCGTCGTGCCGTAGATCGACGCGCAATTGTCGCCTATTTCAGGGATCAATGCCGTGGCATGCGCGCAGTTGTCGTTCACCGGCGGTTTGGGCGGGGTGAGCGCGCAAACATCAAAACTTACGGGTATATCGTCGGGACTGGCAATACGTAGATAATACGTCTGGCCGGGTATAAGGTCGCCTACAAACAAGGTGAAAGGTGCGGCAGTCATTTGCGGCCAGCAGTACAGCGTACTCAAGTTGCCACAATTGCCAGCGAGTAGTTCCGCCCTCAGCGGTACGAAATTACCATTTTCAACCGATTTTGCATTGCTTACAACAATCTGCTGGGTGGTTTGAATCGCCGTGAACCGAAACCAGACATCCGCATTGGCCAGGCATCCGGTTGGCAATTCAGCCGTACTGCCCGCCGTATTCCCCGGGGCAGGATAATAACAGTTCAGGTTGCCATGCACCGTTAGCGACCGGGCGTTGGCACAGGCATCGTTGGCGGGTGGGTCGAAATGGCTGAGGCATATCTGAAAAGAATGCGCCGTGGTGGCATCGCTGACCCAGCGGAGGTAATAGGTTTTTCCGACGGTCAGTTGGTTGAGGTAAATCTTGCCGGGCCTGGCATAGCAACGCACGTAGGTAAGGTTGCTGCAATCAGTCCCTTCGTACAATTCGAGCGAATAGTCGGAATTGTAGTAAAATATAGTCTGCACGTCAGTAATCTGCAACACATGGGTGAGGTGCGTTGCCGTAAATGTGTACCACAGGTCTTTACCGGAAAGGCAATTCGATGTTTCTACAGTAACAACCCCGGTTGTATTTCCGACAACGGGTGTGCCGCAATCTGGCATGGATGCCGAAGTCAGTGTTTGCGCCTGCGCACAATCCTCATTCGCAGGCGGCGGCGGCAATGTTTGCAGGGTTAGGTTGAAAGCGTGGTTGCTTCCGGCAATACTGTACACCCGGATGTAATACGTATCTCCCGGCGTCAGTCCGCCAAGCAGCGTTTCATGGTTGTAATCCGGTGGCGTATTGCTGCAAGCCAGGCTGGTCAAGTGGTCACAGTCGCCCCGATACACCGTGTACCCGAGTTGTTGCCAGGTGCCAAAAATATCAGCGTTATCAGAGAGCAGTATCCGCTGCGACACACTGGTGGCTACGAAGGAATACCATACATCGTGGGTATTTTCTGTGCTGCCGCAGGCAGGGAGCGACGAAGTAGCCCCCAGTGTCGAGCCTTCGGTATACAAATCGTAGGTGATGCCCGGGTTAATTGCTAATGGCAAGGCACCGGCACATTCGTCATTGGCCGGCGGCAGTGGCAGGCTCAGCACACACACCTGAAACTCCAATGCAGTATAAGTCGGGCTGAAAATGCGTAGAAAATAGGTTGCACCTACTGTAAGATTGGTGAAAGTACGGGCCAAATCGGTGCCAGATGCGCAGGTTATGGAGGCCAGATAATCACAATCGCCACTGTATAGTTCAAAACCGTACCCACTATCACCAGGAGACAATAATTTCACCCGCTGCGATGGACTTGCCGCTGTGAATTGATACCATACATCGTTTACGGCTCCTGCCTGACAATCTGCACCCGAAGACGTAGCGCCTAACAGAGAGCCGCTAACCTGTCCACTGCAATCCAGCGCCGCATCCGGAATAATTGACTGTGCCCTGGTACATTCGTCATTCGGCGGCGGCGGTGGCGATGTCACGCAAATATTAAATTGTACCGGCGGATTTGTGTTGGAAAGAAGCTTCGATAAACGCACATAATACGTTTGCCCGGCAGTCAATGCGTTGAATACAAGCGAACCTTCGTGGTAAATATCTGCACTGCGGTTCATCGAAACCAGATTGCCACAGCCGCCCGTGTACGTCTCCACCGTGACATTCGAAAAGTTGATTTGCGCGGCATCAAATACCTCATTGACAGTTACTATCTGGTTCGCCTGCGTGGCGGTAAACGTGTACCAAACGTCTTCATACGGCGCGTAGTAAGAAGTAGGGGTGCCGAAAGGTGAAGCAGCGGCATTTTGCGTAGTGCCAAATACGGGCGTTTCACAAACAGCACCCGATGCCACGGGTAATGCTATTGCATTGGCACAGGCATCATTGGCCGGCGGCGGCTCGGTGGGTGTGCTCACACAGAGATAAAAAGTAATCGGACGATTGTAGGGATTACAGATCCGCAGATAATACGTATTACCGGGTATCAGTTCACCCAGGCGCATGCCGTAGTCCGATTCGACACAGTACCTATGCTGCAACTGGTTGCAATTGCCGGAAAAAATTTCCAGGGTGAAATTATCGGTGAAATTGTAATAATAAGCATAGCGCACATCTAGCACATGTACAAAATGCACGGATGCCGTCGCCACAAAACTGTACCAGACATCGCTGGCCTCGGGGTTGCATTCGCCCAAACCCGAAGCGGTGGCATTTACCGTAGTACCATATATCGTATTGAAATCACAGGTCGCATCGGCACTGACTTGCAGGTCGACGGCACCCGCGCAGTCGTCATTGCTGACTTGTGAAAAGGAAGAAAACGCCGACAATAGCAGGACGGCGGCAAGCAGGAATTTAATGGGAAATCGCATACTCATTTGGTGGGTGAATAGAAGGTTTGAAGGAAATTTGGAGTTACGGCAATGGAAGTAAGTAGGCTGATCAAAAAAGATGGATGTGTACTGCCAGGCCATTATAGAAAATAAATATTGTCCACATGGCCCGGCAGTTATGTAATCTCCAATGGTTTAAAATCTTACCTTACTGTTTGATAAATTTTTCGGTGGCGAGGATGTTTAGCTCCGATACGATCTGGAGGAAATACAGGCCCTGCGGCAAATATTCTGCTTGAACAATTTGTCGTGTACTTCCTGGTTCGGTTTGTTTTTCCAGTATTAGTCGCCCTGTTAGGTCGGTGATACGCAAGGTCATGCTAGTGGTGGCCGGCTGGGGCAGTTCGACAGTGATATTGCCAGTATTCGGGTTAGGTGAGATATTTACCCTGAATAAAAACTGCTCCGCCTCATGACTTCCAGTAACACAAACTACAGTTACGGTAAAAGAGCAGGTTGAGGAATTGCCAGTGGCGTCGGTGGCGGTGTAGTTGACGGTTGTGGTGCCATTTTGGAAAGTGGAACCACAGGGGGGGCTACCTGCCGAAAGGAGCGTATTTCCACAGTTATCGCTGGCAATAGGGTTTGGCCAATATGCTTGCGTACTGCAATTACCCGAAGCATTGGCTATTCCATTGACCGTTATGTTCGGTGGGCAAAATACAAAAACAGGCGGCTGTAGGTCTTTGACAACCATTACAAAAAAACTGCAGGATGCTGATGAGATTGCTGTGTCATTAATGTTGATTGCATCGGCATAATAAGTAATTAAATATTGTCCTACGGGAACCAGAGAACCGGTCAGCGGACCTGCCGTTTGGGTCAGTTTAAAATTGGTGCAAAAAAACGCAGGATTGGCTACAACTATTGGCCAAACCAGATTTTCATTGCCTGAATTATCGCAATCAACAATTGTGGTGGAACTTGGACAATTCTGAAAGGCAACAGTACATTGCCCCGATAGATGCTCCGGCAAAACGCCCCAAGCAAATAATAGGATTGATATGAATGGAAATTTAAAGTATTGCATTTTAAAAAAATTAAAGTTAACAAAATATGCAAAGCGGAAGAATCGGGAAAAAAGTGTTTTAGAAATTTTTATCTAACCACTTTTGAAAGGGGGTACAATCCTTACCCAAGGAAAAATTGAAGGTGAATGTTTGTGCCCCAACGGTCACGGTGTGCGTAGAGGTGATGCTGTCCTTCCGGGAATGGTACTTTCCGAGCTTGCTTTTTTTGGCAGTTACCTTGGTTCTAAGACTGTGCGGGCCATTTGTTTCGGAAATGGGATTATCAACGTTGCAATTACAGTTTGCATCAGCCGTGAAAACACTTCCGGTGAACGATGCTGTTAGTGTGCCATCGTAGGTATTTTTCCAAAAGTTGTAAAATTTGCTGTTCCTTCTTCTAAGCTTCGTTACCGCTTTTACATTGTGCACACTTAGTAAATAAGAATTTCCTCCAATGTTTATAGATGGATCTCCAATGTATTGGTTCTGGGCAAATTTGTACTTCATTTTATACCTCCTTCCGTTTTCTGTAAAGCGATGGACATCGTGCCTTCGGCTGTGCTTGACGCAGCAAATGATTTCTATTTTGATTTCATATTTATTGACTTCGCAGATCCCGCCATTTTCACAATGCCCGATGAACCTCACGTGGTAAGTCCCGTCTGTGTATTCCACTTTCACTTTTTTACGAAAACCGTTTGCATCTTTTGGATCACTGCCCTCTTCCACAACCTGAGTGCTGCCGGGAAAATCCCACTCGCCGGGAACGTTAGAGGTAAAAATCACACTTCCATCTGGACACTTAATAAAGATAAAATCAGCGTTACAAGGAGATATCTCGATCGTTTTTTGAGTCACAACTGCCGCATTGCATTTTTCCGGTGCTGCTGGTGCTGCTGTATCATCCATCGTTAATTTAACAGAAATGGAAGGATTCCCACCTGGACACGGGATATAGGCAGGTGAATAGGTATGTGAAACAATGGCTGAATTGTCCGGCTGGATAGTCCCGTCTCCAAAATCCCAGGTGTATTGAACTGGACAAGCACCACCAGTTGAAGTATTCTTAAATTTTACTGTTCGAGATATTGAGGATTGATTATTACAATCTGATGAACAAAAATCATATTCAATTTCAAAATTGGGATTGCAACCGCGGTTGTTATTCACTTCTTGCATGACGGTATGGATGCAGCCGTAAGTGTCTGTTATCACCATAGTCACATGAAAAATTGACTGGTTGGCAAATGTGTAAGTAAAAGGGGGAAAATTGGGGGTGCTGCTACTAGGGAAACTGGCGTCTTCTTGACACGACCAACTGATAGAACTGACATAATTAGAAAAATTGGCAATGGACGGAGTAAACTCCACAGTTAGCCCACATGGTATCAATTTGTAAGTAAAGGCAGGAATGATTTTAGGGATTTTAATACCGATGTCACCTCCGCTGCAAATTATGGTAGTTGAGTTGGTCGAAGGGGTTGAAACCGTAAGAGAGACGATGTACTGCCCACTGGCACTGCCATCATTCGGAACGACGAAAGATGCAGTGTTGGGGGTTGTTCCTACTGTAATGCTTGGAGGAGTTGGTGCAGGGTCTTCATCTTTCCTGACTTTCCATGAATAGGAGGTGCCAACATTTGTAGTTGAGAGGTTGATGAGATAGTTGGGAGTGTTGCAAGTTATTGCATATATGATATCGCATTCATCACTTTGTAGATCCCGCTCGTCTGGGTCGCATGGTTTTTCCTCATCATCGTCTGGTTCACGGACAGCAAAGACAAAAAGATTGGGATCGTTCAATGCTGTTTTAGAGGTAAATAAAGTCCAATCTTCATCTTCGAGAAAATTTCCATTGCATGCAATTTCAATAGTATGCGTGGCGACAATATTATTTGAAAAATCGTACCAATCAATTTGCAATTGGTGATTGGAGTTTGATTTTGATAACCAGATTTCAAAATCATTGTCAATGACATCCTTCGCTTCGGGTGGGGACGAAACCGAACCGAGCGGAAACCCAGAGCCATCTGCCGGAAAAAATTCCACAGAAAAAGGATAATTGGTGTTTTCAGCCCAAAAATCCGGATCGGAACAACAAATTTTGGTATCGCAAATCCCTGAAACCTTGACTTTTTTGATTCGGTTGTCTGCGTAATTGTTGAAAAAATGCAATGCATACGCACAACAGGTATCCTTAATGATTGGAGGACAATCCAATACGACCACTGTTGTTGAACAGGTGGCCGTGTTTCCACAAGCGTCTGTTGCTGTCCATGTAACTGTTGATGACCCATTTGGATATGCGCCACTTGCATCGGAGGCTTGGGTGTAGTCATTAGTCACTGTAACTGGTTTACCACAATTATCCAGCACAGTTGGGACACCAATTTGAACCATTCCAGCACACAATTCACCATCGAAAAATTGTCCATTCACGGTCATGTTTGGCGGGCAAGTCATCAAAGGTGGCACGCTTTCAGCAGTTTGAATTCCGGTCTTGCAAATACTTTTGTTACCGCACCAATCCGTAACCGTCATGGTAATTGGAAATACACCACAACCCGTCAAAGTAGTTGGGCTAACGGTGATGGATTGAATTTGACAGTTGTCCGAAGAACCTGCATCAATCATAGCTGGCGTAACCGCGAGTGAGCAATTAGTCCCTAAATCAATCCCGATACCTGGGGCACATACAGCAATGGGCGGAATGTTATCCGAGGCCGTCAACGTCTGACAAATTGAAGATTGGCAACCGTTCCCATCCGTTATCGAAATACAATATGTGGCTGAAGATCCGCAAGATAATTGCACATTTGTAGACTGTGATATAGCACCATTACTCCACTGAACCGAGATCGGATTAACACCAGTGGACAGATTAGACAACTGATAACTTGCGCAACCATTCACAGAAGTATAAGAAAAATTAGCCGCACAACTTTTACAACTAAAACTAATATCATCCAACCCGAAATCTCTGAAAGCACCGGCTGTAATTTGCTGTAAAGCAATCGGAATGATTCCGGTAACGTTAGAAGTCCATGAAAAACTGTATTGTACCCAAGTTCCGGCAGATTGGGAGATGGTATTGATTTTGACATTTGTACCATTTATTATCATTCCCAAGTCAAATGATTGTTGAACCAATCCGTAAACGCTTGCTACCCAACAAGAGAATTCATAAGTAGTGCCATTGGATACACTGACCGAATTTTTCCAAACATTGACATTATTTAAGCCAGTGCTGCCATCAATGATTAAAAAATTACCTGCTCCTGTAGTATGATCGGTCACGGAAGGCCAGGAAACACACTTGCCCTTGAAATTCGTCGCGACACAATATTTACTTGATGCACAATTCAATGGAATACAGTCGCTGGTCAAATCAGCGGTGAAACCCGAGTTCCCTGCGGAGAAATCCCCATTTGTTGCCAAATTAGGGCAAGTGGTCTGGCTATAGATTACTCCCCAGCTAATAAAAATCCAGGAAATTAAGAACAATATGATTTTCAGCATGACAAGTTTTTTTAAAGGTTACAAGAAGATTTCTCTGCAAGTATGTCTCTTCCAATCGTGTACATGCTCGATTAACTGACCGCCGGTCCCATTCACAGGATACGCGGTCGAAAAAAAATGAAATGTGGCAGGGTAAGTTTACCTTTATTGCGACGATATTTGAAGACATGAACCAAGCTGCCAATACATTTCGCATTATGATCGTCGATGATGAAGCGCACTGCCGCAGCGCAGTCCGTTATTTCGTCGCGACCGGCTGCCCGGAGGCTGAAGTAGTTGGAGAGGCGGATTCGCTTGCTTCGGCGACCACTTTATTGCCACAACTCAATCCCGATCTGCTGCTGCTCGACGTGGCGCTGCAAGATGGCACCGGTTTCGATCTGCTCGATCGTTTTCGCCAGGCGGCGTTTCGCGTTATCTTTATCACGGCCCATGACGATTTTGCCCTGCGCGCCTTTCGGTACAGTGCCATTGATTATCTGTTAAAACCGGTTGACCCGGAAGAATTGGTCGCCGCGATCCGCCGGGCGAATGCGCCGTTCAATCCGGCAGTGCGGAAAATGCAGTTCGAGCAACTGCAACACAACGCTACGACGCGTCAATTCGACCGCATCACGCTCAATACTGGCGACGGCTTGTTGTTTATCCAGACGGATGAAATCATGCACCTGGAAGCCAACGGTAATTACAGTTTTGTTTTTCTGGAAAATGGCGAGCGCCATCTGGCGGCCCAATCGCTCACAGCTTTTGAGGAGATTTTGTCCGCACCCCCGTTTTTTCGCACGCACCAGTCGCACGTGGTGAATACCAAATTTGTCCGGAAATTAGCCAAAGACGACGGCGATAGCCTGCTGATGATCGATAAATCGGTGATTCCACTGGCACGGCGGCGTAAAGAAGCCTTTATGCAGATGATGGACCGGCGGGAAAGGTAGAAGATTTGATTTACGAAATTGTTGATTTTTGAGGTAGTTACATACGCTTGAGATTGCGCACGAGTGCAAAAGTAAACTCAACGCAGGTTGATAAGTATTACGGCTAAAGCACCCTAATCGATGTCAAAAAGAACACTAATGCCAGGCGCCCGCCCAAACTTCAACAATCATCAATGATGTAATCGTCATTCATCAATCTTTTAGTTCTCTGCCGTCGGCGGCGTCTTCGTACCCACGACCCGGATCTGAATCCCGGTCACGTTGATATCGGTATTGCCCAGCCAGATCATCAGAAAACCCCGGTCATTTACTTTCCAGGTATTGTTCAGGTAAGGATCTTTGCAGGCAATGTAAATTTGGTTGGTCGCTTCGTCCCAGTTCCACTTGCCGCTTTCCACGACCGCATTATTAATTAAAATATCGAAGGTTTGATCTTCGCGGAATTTCAACCATTTGGGCTTGTAATTGACGTGCACCATCGTGTCGCTGGGCGAAAAAGCCATGTCCAGGTGCCACCAGCCCGAACTGAGGTACGCTTTACGACTGGTAGAAGCCGTGGGTAAACGATCCATCGGGACCGTCACCGGATTGGGTGGTGTGGTAACCTGGACCGTGCCCGCAGCATCGTCGTTGCTGCCCAGCACATGGGCCACGCGCATCGGATACATATCGGCTTTGTTCATTGCGGGCTCCGTCTGGGCAGCGGGTGCGGGCGTGGCCGGTGTTTCCGCTGTTTTCTGTAAGTTTTTGCAGGTCGCCCAACTCAGCACAGTCGCAACGCAAGCCAGCACAAGATTGATTTTCATATTTTTAGACATTCAGAATGACGTGTGTTTCAGGAAAAATTTGTGACAATGGGAAATCCGCTAACGCGGCAATCACCAGATCGGCCTGGGGCATCAATTCTTTTCCAGCACCAATGCCAACTACCCCGAATCCGCTCAAATGGGCTGCCAAAACACCCGCAGGCGCATCGTCGAACACAATACACTGGCAGGGCGAAAGATCCAGCCCTTGTGCGGCCATCAGAAAACACTCCGGGTTGGGTTTAGTGCGCCGGGTCGTATTGCCATCGATAACGGCCAGAAAAAATCGCGCCAAACCCACCGACTCCAGCACGGAACGGGCGTTTTGCGAAGCGGACGATAGGGCAATGCGTATATCGGCCGATTGGGCATTTTCTAAAAAAGACACCACACCGGGCAGTACATCTGCCGGAGTCATCCGATTGACCAATTCTATGTACCAGTTGTTTTTGACGTCGCTCCAATGCAGTTTCTCCGCCTCGGTCATGTAGGTTATACCGCCCCATTCCATGATTTTTTCCAGGCTTTCCCACCGGCTCAACCACCGGAGTGATTCATGATCAGTCGTCGACAAGTCAAAGCCCCACTGGTTGGCCAAGCGTTGCCACGCAGTGTAGTGGTATTTCGCAGTGTCTACCAGTACACCGTCCAAGTTTAAGATAAAACCCTTGATCTGGGCAGTAAAATCCATCGCTACTCCTTATTTGGGCGGCAAAGGTAGGTCGAATTCGGGAAATTATTGCAATGCGCGCCGGATCTGTTTGGTGTGGCGGGTTAAATGCCAGTCAAAGAAACCCAGCGTTTGCAACCAGCCGATCCGCCCCGCCCGGGGATGTTTGTAAATCGCTTTGTCGGCCAGGGTATCCGGTATTTCGGATAAATATTCGGTCCAGGCGGCGCGGGTTTGCTCCCAGCGGATCTGTGTATCGGCCAGCGTAGCGTACTCGGGTAGTTTATCGGCGGCAATATGCACGGGCGCCTGGAATTTGAACGGCGATTGCAATGACAGTCGCAATAACATCGCCCGAAAATACACCCCAAACCCTACATCTTCCAAGTCGGGACTCAAGGCTATTTTTTTACGGATGTACGCCAGGGTCATTTCCTCTGCCATGAGCACGTGGTAAATGGTTTGCATGGCCGACCAGCCGCCGTCAGCCGGGCGGCGATTCAGTATTGCTGGGTCATACGGGGTCAACTCTGCTAACAGAGCGGCCACTTGTTGGCCGTACTGGGCATTTCGCTGTAAGATTTTACGTTTCATTGTTTTTCTTTGTGACAAAAGTCCGTGCTTTGCAGCACATAAAAAAATCAGCCCCTGTTTCGTCCTGCCATGTTTTTGAACAGCCATTTCCATAAGATACTTTTTTTATGCCTGTTGTCTGGCGTAGGGGGGCAACTTTTTGCCCAAAAACGGACTACCGGCACCAATTTGCCGACCGGAGAATTTCTGAACGCCACGACACGGACCGGCGATGATGCGGTTGCGCTGTTGCAGCGGTATCACTTGTACGATTTTTCCTGTAATATTGAACAGTTTTTTCGCTTAAATGGCCTGAAAGAGGACTATCGCCTGAAAAAGAACACGTCCTATATTTTACCGGTCGTCATTGTCCCTTACAATGGAAAAAGTATTCGCAGCACCTTGCAGATAACCGATTGGAGGCAGGCCAAACGCATCGAAACGTACAATCGAAATGCCTTAGCGGAGGCGCTGCGCCCCGATGATTTTCTCACTACCCGGCAATTATGGTTACCCTGGCACGAGCTACACTGCCCCGACGCGACTAAAGCGCCCATCCCCGTGGCTGAAGCAACTACCGCTAAAGGTAAACCCACCCGGACGATCGTTGCGGAAATCGGCACCGGCCCGGACAAACGAAATTTTGCGATTTTTGGCAAAAAGAATGAAAATACACCCTTGCTCAGCCAAAAACTCAAAGGGAAAGTTTTTTACCTGATCAGTGGTCACGGCGGCCCCGATAGTGGCGCCCAAGGCAAACGAGCCGGCCGTACGCTCTGCGAAGATGAATATGCCTACGACGTGACCCTGCGCCTGCTGAAATTACTGTTGTCGCACGGCGCATCGGCATATATGATCGTCCGCGATCCCAACGACGGTATCCGAGATGATGAAATTTTGACCTGCGATCAGGATGAGCAGGTGTGGGGTGGTCTGACGATCCCCCGGCCGCAAAAAGAGCGCCTGCGCCAGCGGACTGATCTGATCAATGATCTGACGGCCCAAAACCTGCTGAAAGGCGCTACGGATCAGACAATTATTGAAATTCATGTCGATTCACGCAGCCGCGATACCAAGACCGATGTGTTTTTTTACTACCGTCCCGATAGCGAATTAAGTAAGGCATTGGCGTTAAAAATGCACCAGACCTTTTTGTTAAAATACCTGAAAAAACGCGGGGGTCGCGGATATACCGGTTCGGTCACGTCGCGTCATTTGCATACGCTCAAGGAAACCACTACACCCAAAGCCGTCTACATCGAACTCGCCAATATTCGCAACGACTGGGATCAGCAGCGCTTAGTGCTGAAAAATAACCGGCAAGCAGTGGCGAATTGGTTGTGCCAAACACTACTTAATTAATGGTTAATGTATAATGATTAATGGTTAATGCTGCACCATTGAGCGCTGATGGATCGGCCCGGAAAAAGTTGACAAAAAGGAGTTTAAAAGCGCCATTAAATGGAAGAAAAAAAGTAGGATCAAGGTAGATTAAATTTTGTCTATTACCTTGATTTTGAGTTCAGTTCTTTGAGAATGTTGTAAAGTCGAGATGAGTTGTTCGAACTCACAGGGTGTTAATTTTTGGATGCTGTGGTGTCGTCTATTGCGGTTGTAACAATCTTTGATAAATTGTTCGTGTTTTTTGAGTTGATGAAACGAGTTGATATCAAGATCGAAAAGCATGTGGTTCTTGAGGATGTCGTTAAAGGCTTCGGCAAAGGCATTTTCATAACAAGAGTCAGCCATGCTGGATTGAATATTCCTTTTTTTGAGTTCTTTGAGAAATGAAATTTCAATAAACTGTTTTCCGCCGTCGGAATGAAAAAAAAGGTTTTGAAATGTGATGTCTGTTCTTATTTCAAGTGCTTGTCGTAGTGCTTCCTGGGAGGTGACCTTTGCGTGCATAGTCTGGGAGAAACTCAACCCCAGGAGCCTTCGACTGTACAGGTCAATGAGGCTGGTTGCATAGCCGATCAAGGTTCCATTGGACCCAAAAAGATAACAAATATCACTGACCCAGATGCGGTTTATGTCTGTGATCTGTAAACCTTCAATTCGATTTGGAAACACAAATTTCCCCCGCACAGTCGTTTTAGGCACGAATCTTTTGGTGATGATTCTCAGTCCATTTACCAGACAAAGTGCTTCAAAAGCGTGTTTTCCCCATCCTACAAGCAACCAATCGTAGTGTTTATGCTTTTGACGGATGTAAAAGTAGACCTCTCTGGCACTTGATCCGGGCAGGAAATCTTTACGAACCTGTCGGGCCATTTCAAGGACCAGTTTTGGCGGTGTGCGTGTTTGCTCATAAGCAGAAGTTTGTAACCAATGATGAAATGCCTGCCTGGAAATATCTGCTACCTGGTATAAAGTCTGCATGCTTATTTCGAGGTCGTTTTTTTGGAGTGCCGCAAGTGCAAAACACCGAAATTTTTTTTTAAATCCGTCCCCATTGCCTCATCCGCTTTTTCGATCACAGTGTGAAGCAGTAAATTCTCAGCCTTGGCACGACCTAAAATAGCATAGGTTCGCTCCAGTTCTGCTTCCAGGTTCTTGGCTCTAATGCTGTCACTTACATGTTCTACTACCGTCACAATACTGGCCTGATAATGTTTGGAGTATCTGGCATACCACTTATAGATACTTGCATTACTTACCTGGTACTTGCGGCTGGCTTCTGCCTTACTCAAGCCATTATCAATTTCTTCAACGATTAACTTCCTGAC